>CAZXQI010000124.1:0-10315 GCA_964643005.1 uncultured Saprospiraceae bacterium
AGAATATGGCGATAGTAGTCATCCACCTCCGCATTGTCGGTCAGATAGATCAGAGCGCGAGCGAGGGTATCTCTTTTTTCGTCAAATTGGACGACTACGCTATCGATGGGAACGGCGGGCAGTAGTCTGGTCTGGGCGGTGATCAGCCGTCCATCCGGGGTGGTAATTTTTAGAAAAAAATCATTGTCGTAATCGGTGGGCACTTTCTCCTGTGAAGAATAATTGTACAACCTTTGCGCAGAAAAAAGATAGGCGACATCTATTTCATTTTTTAAAACATACTCCTTTCCTGCATGAGAAATAACGACCGTAGCGCTGTCCACGAGGATGCTCTGCACGAAGTCAGCCGGATTGTCGGGAAAGGGTTCAAAGTAAGGCGCACTCCTCGAAAGCGCTAAGCGAAAATTCTCCCCGGATTCCAGATAACATTCCACCACGTACTGGCTTTCGTAAACTGGCAGTTTTAGATCTATTTCTTTTTCCAAATGACCACAGGCCGTAAAAAACAGAGCCGCAGAAAATAAAAATATAGCGCTCAGGTATTTCATAATCAACGATTTATATTTTTCTAAAATTTAAAATTCCAGGTTAGCGCCCCAATAATGGGGAACAGAGAAACCTGTCTGGCGCTCACTCCCGTCGGTATGGCGAGCGGGTCGGTTTCCGGATTCACATTGTCCTGATATTGCGGTTCGAGGTAGAGGAAAAATGCGTTGCGACGATTAGTAAGGTTGAAGACGCTCAGCGTGAGGTCGCTCTCGCCCCAGTTCGGAAAAAAGCGATAGATGATTCCCAGGTCGGAGCGGAAAAAGTAGGGCAGCCGGAAGTCGTTGCGATCGCCAAATATCGGTACAATAGGTTTGAGATCGGAGCTGTAAACATCCTGAAAGGTGAAGCGGCCAACGGGCAGCCAGGTGCGGTCTCCGCTTCCGTAAATAGCTGTACCCGAAATAGTAAACCGCCTCGAAACATCCCATATCAACACTAAGGACAAATCGTGGCGGCGGTCGTATCTCGGATAAAAATAGCTGCTGCCGCCGCTGAAAAACCTGCGTTCATCTAAGGGCGCAAAATCGCCCCGCCTCACGAGCGCAAGGGTATAACCTATCCAGCCCCGCAACTGGCCTTCCTGCTTTTCGATGCTCAGCTCCATGCCGTAGCCATAGCCCCTGCCGATGGCGAACTCCTGTTCTAAGCTGTCGTTGGCAAAGAGCTGGGCGCCATCTACGAAGTCCACCTGGCGGCGAAGGCGCTTGATGTAGTATTCGTTGGTCAGCAGATATCTTTTCCCCAGTAGTTTCTCTAATCCTACGGCTACCTGATCCGAATACTGCGGTTTGATTGCTTTTGTGGAGGGATACCACACATCCGTCGGAAGAGAAATGCCGGAAGTGGAAACGAGGTGGAGGTATTGATTCATCCGGGCGTAGCTGCCTTTAAGGGACAGACCGGGATTCACGCTAAATAGCGCAGCGAGGCGAGGCTCTACGGCGGCGTAAAGTTTTTTATTGTAAAATCCCGAAAGCCGAAAACCCGCATTGACTTTCCAGTACCGCCCCAGGCTCATCTCGTCGCCAAAATACAATCCCGAGGAAAGTCCGGTGAAGTCGCTCCCTGCGGAAAAGGATACTTCCCCATCGTCGTCGCCGGCTTTAAATCTGCCGACGCCGAATTTGTGGCGCGTCAGATTGCCGCCGAAGCGAAAAACGTGGTCGTTGCTGATCTTGTAATAAAAGTCGGATTTCAGGTTGGCGTCTTGCACCTTCGAGCCGATTTTGAAAGAGAATCCTGTGACCTTTGTTCCAATATTATATTGATAATCCGAAAAGGTAAAGGTGAGGTTATGAAATAGTTTTGGGGAAAAAATATGGTTCCAGCGAGCCGTTCCCGTCGAGTTGCCCCAGTTGAAGCTAAAGTTGAAAAAGTCACCGTTGAAGCCGAATACGTCCCTGCCAAAGTAGCCGCTCAGGAAGAGGCGGTCTTTTTCACTCAGGGTAAAGTTGATTTTTGTATTCAGGTCATAAAAATAGTAGTTGGGAATGGGGTTGTAATTTTCGTTGTCTTCGTTCAGTCTGTTCACCTGTCGGGTGATAATGTCTGCATAGGTTCGGCGACCCGAGATGATAAAGGATGATTTATCTTTTTGGATCGGCCCCTCCAGCGTCAGACGGGAGGCAATCAGTCCGACACCTCCCGTACCTGCAAATCGCTGGTTGTTTCCCTCCTTCATGCGCACGTCAATGACAGACGAGAGTCGCCCTCCGTACTGGGCGGGGAAGCCGCCTTTGTACAATTTCAAATCCTTGACGGCATCCGTATTGAAGGTGCTGAAAAATCCGAACAGGTGGCTGGCATTGTAAACTACGGCCTCGTCCAGAACGACGAGATTCTGGTCGCTTCCGCCGCCGCGAACGTACAGCCCCGTCGTTCCCTCGGCGCCGGAGGGCATTCCAGGTTTGAGCTGGATGGTCTTTAAAATATCCGACTCGCCCAGCAGGGCAGGGATGACTTTAGCCTCGCGGGTGGACAGTTCCTCGACGCTCATTTCGGTTGAATTCATCCGCTCCTGATAGGAGTTGGCCTTCACAATCACTTCCTGCAAGGCTACGCCTTTGCCTAAGCGAACATTCAGGGTCTGATCTTTCAAAGGCAAAATCCTAAATTGTTCGGACTGAAAACCGACATAGCTATATTCGATGGTCACGGAATCTTCGCCGGAAGGCAGCATGAGCGAGTAAAAACCATATTCGTTGGTCGTCGTTCCGGCGCCGGACTCCACTTCGAAAACAGTAGCGCCGATGAGGGTTTCGCCATTGTCGTCGTCAATGACAGTTCCACTGACGACAATTCCGCTTTTCTGAGCTTTAAGAACAGCTACACAGCATAAACAAAGTGCGAGGAGATAAATCTTTCTAAGAAACATACCGGATGCTTTTTCTTCATTTCCCTTTTTGGGTTCATTTTTTTAGAAAAATAAAATAAGCGGCAAAGGTATGGGCTGCCTGAAAAATGGCGGGTTCTTTTCTACCAAGGAAGTTACCAGACAAACGAAGGGAAAGCAATTGCTAAACAAATGGAGTCAATAGAATATTCTGATAATACAAATCCAACACTTTCAATCAGGGTAAACTCCTACTTTTGCTTTTTCCAAATTTTCAGGTTATGAAGAAATTAAGCAATTATATACAAGGCGCCTGGCGCCCTTATTCCGGTCATGGGACGGAACAACACAATGCCATTACCGGGGAATTGATTGCCATGGCAGGCAGTGAAAATCTCGACTATGCCGCCGTCGCCGACTACGCCCGCAAGGTGGGCGGGCCGGCGCTACGGAAAATGACTTTCTTCCAGCGCGGCCTCATGTTAAAAAAACTGGCTCTCTTTCTTTACGAGCGGCGCAAGAGTTATTACCCCCTGAGCTATGCCACCGGCGCTACGAAGGCCGATAGCTGGGTAGATATCGAGGGCGGCATTGGAACCCTGTTCGCCTATGCCAGTCTGCGCCGAAAACTGGGCAACGAATCCTTTTACGTGGATGGAGAGGTCGTAAAATCTTCAAAAGAAGGCGCCTTTATTGGCCATCATATTTTGTCGCCCCGGCACGGGGTAGCCATTCATATCAACGCTTTTAATTTTCCAATTTGGGGGATGTTGGAAAAACTCTCCCCCACCTACTTAGCGGGAATGCCCGCCATCGTCAAGCCCTCTGAACTGACCAGCTTTCTCACTCAGGCCATGGTCAGGGACATCATTGCCTCCGGCATTCTTCCCGAAGGAGCGCTGCAACTCGTCTGCGGTACGGGCGTCGGCATCCTCGATTCCGTCAGCTCGCAGGACGTCGTGGCATTTACGGGTTCCGCCTCTACCGGTAAAATGCTGAAGTCGCTGCCGCAGATCATTGACAACACGGTGTCTTTCAATATGGAATCCGATAGCCTCAACGCCGCCGTACTCGGCGAAGACGCCGTTCCGGGAACGACCGAATTCGATATTTTCATCAAAGAAGTCCATCGGGAAATCGTGACGAAGGCAGGGCAGAAATGCACCGCTGTGCGCCGCATTCTCGTGCCGGAGAAATTAGTAGAAGACGTGCAGATTGCGCTTGGCAAACGCATCGCCGCCACGCCGATTGGAGACCCGCAGGTGGAAGGCGTGCGCATGGGCAGCCTCGTGTCCAAAGTACAGGTAGAGGAAGTGCGCCGCAGAGTGGAAGAACTCAACGCCAGCACCGATATCGTCATCGGCAAGCTCGACGACTTTGAGGTCATCGGCGCCGACCGGAAGCAGGGCGCATTTTTTAATCCCATCGTCTTCCTCAATGACGACCCCTTCAAAAAGACGGATACCCACCAGATTGAAGCCTTTGGGCCGGTGAGCACGATCATGCCCTATCGCACGATTGACGAAGCCGTCGAAATTGCCAACATGGGCAAAGGCTCGCTCGTGAGCAGCATCATCACAGCCGACGAGCGCATCGCACGAGATTATGTGCTCGGTTCAGCGCCTTACCACGGGCGGATTCTCATTTTAAATGAAAGTTGCGCGAAGGAAAGTACGGGTCACGGCTCGCCCCTTCCGCAACTCATGCACGGCGGCCCGGGCAGGGCGGGCGGAGGCGAGGAACTCGGAGGCGCGCGGGGCATCAGACACTACCTCCAGACTACGGCTATCCAGGGTCACCCGACTTTCATTACCGCCGTCACCAACCAATACCAATACGGCGCAAAACAGATAGAGAAACCCGTTCACGTTTTCCGCAAACACTTCGAAGAATTGGAAATCGGCGAAACCGTCGTCACCGCTAAGCACACCGTCACCGATGCGGACATCGTCAATTTTGCCAACCTCAGCGGGGATCATTTTTATGCCCACACGGACGCCACTGCATTGGAAGGAACCATTTTCACGCAAAGAGTAGCGCACGGATATTTCGTCCTGGCCAAAGCCGCCGGCCTTTTTGTGGATCCCAAAAAGGGTCCCGTGCTGCTAAACTATGGCATTGATGAATGTCGCTTCACGAAGCCCGTCTATCCGGGAATGACCATTGGCGTACGCTTTACCGTGAAAGAAAAGATAGATCAGGAGAAAAAAAGTGAAGACGACATCGCTAAAGGCATCGTTAAATTTTTGGTGGACGTTTACGACGAAACGGGAGAGACAGTAGCATTGGCGACAATTTTAACCATGGTCAGGAAACTAGATCAATCAAATTAATGTTGGAACCCTAAATGAGCCGCCTTTTTCAATCTGTCATTTAGTAGAACTGCTTTCACCGAAGACACAATAATATTTTTCTCCGGGACTGGCCTAAAAAACTCCGACTATGCAGATAACTGCATAGTCTTTCGGTAATTTATTCCACTAATTTCGTTGGAGGGGTTGCAAGGCAATGCGTTTTTCACTTTTATTTGTAAATAAAATTTAATAAACATGCCTACCACACTTGTACCGGCAATCCAGGAAGATGACCAAAGGCTGATCCAACAAGCCTACCGTCGGCTGCTGCGCACGCTGCACGACAAAATGGATAACAGAGATAAAGACCAGGTCCGCCGGGCTTTTGAACTGGCAGCCGAGGCGCACAAAGCCCAGCGGCGCAAGTCAGGCGAACCTTATATTTTACACCCCATCGAAGTGGCCATTATCTGCATGGACGAGATTGGCTTAGGTCCCACGGCTGCTGTTTGCGCTCTGCTGCACGACGTCGTAGAGGATACTTCCTATACGCTGGACGACATCAGAAAAGAGTTTGGCGAGAAGGTCGCCCAAATCGTGGACGGCCTCACAAAGTTGGATGGCTCTGAAACTTACGAAAGTCCACAGGCAGAAAATTTTAGAAAAGTACTGAGCACCTTAGTCATTGACGTGCGGGTGGTTTTGATAAAAATGGCGGATCGGCTCCACAATATGCGGACAATTGGATCCATGCTCCGCCACAAGCAATTGAAAATTGCCGCTGAGACGAGCTATATCTACGCCCCTCTGGCGCACAGACTCGGGCTTTACAATATCCGGTCGGAACTTCAGGATCTGTGCCTCAAAATCACAGAGCCGGAAATGTATCAGGAGATTGTCCACAAGCTAAACGTCACACAGGGAGAAAGAGAGCGCTATATCAATGAGTTCCTCAAGCCCATTCAAAAGCAGCTCGACGAAATCAATGTGCCTTACCGGACCTTTGGCCGATCCAAATCTATTTCTTCGATTTACAACAAGATTAAAACGAAGAACATCCCTTTCGAGGAGATCTACGACATTTTCGCCGTGCGGATTATCGTGGATGTTGAGCGGCGTAGGGAAAAGAGCATTTGCTGGCAGGTATATTCTTTTGTCACGGACGTTTACAAGCCAATTCCGGACCGCCTAAAAGACTGGGTAACCAATCCAAAGTCGAATGGCTATGAATCTCTGCACACCACCGTCATTGGACCCAATGGCCGTTTTGTAGAGGTGCAGATACGCAGCGAGCGAATGGATGATATTGCTGAAAAAGGATTTGCCGCACACTGGAAATACAAAGGCGTTTCCAGTCAGGGCGTTCCCAATCAGTCCAGCAATGTCTATGAAAAATGGTTAGACCAGGTTCGGGAATTGCTCGAAAATCCCAACTCGGATGCGCTGGAATTCGTCAGCGATTTTAAAAACAACCTGTACTCGGAAGAAATTTATGTGGTGACGCCGAGGGGCGATATGTTCAACCTGCCAAAGGGCGCCACTGCGCTCGACTTTGCCTTCTACATCCACTCCGACGTGGGCTACCACTGCAAAGCGGTCAAGGTAAACAACAGGATTGTGCCGATGGGCCACAAGCTCAATATGGGAGATAAGGTGGAAGTAATCACGGATAAAAACCAGAAACCTAACGAAGGCTGGCTGAAGATGGTGATTACTACCAAGGCCAGAGCCAAGATTCGCTCTGCTATGAAGGAGGCGCGGCGCAAGAAAGGAGAGCTTGGCATGGAGGCCTTACAGCGCAAGTTCAACAACATGAAGGCCAACTACGAGGATGGAGTAGAGACTTTAGTCAAGTACTTTAAATTTAATTCCTACGCCGACCTCTACTATGCTATTGCCATAGGCGACATAGACCTCATCGACACTTTCAAAAATTTTGAGGTCAAAGACCACAAAATCGTAGAGATACAGACGGCTCCTCCTCAACAGGCGGCTTCCACTGAAAAAAAGATAGAAGAGCTTAAGCCTAAAATTTCTACAAAAACCAAAATCCTCGTGAATGGGGAGCCGGCGGAGTTGTACCATTACAAACTGGCTACCTGCTGCAATCCTGTTCAGGGCGACGATATCTTCGCTTTCCTGACGGCCAAAGAAGGTCTGAAAATTCACCGCACCAATTGTCCAAACGCCACCAACCTGCTGGCTCGTTACGGGTACCGGGTGATGAAAGCAGAATGGGTCGTCAGCACGGACGCAACTTTTGTCGCTGACCTAAGGATTATAGGAGTGGATGAAGGCATTGGCGTCATCGGAGACCTGACCAAAGAGATTGCAGCGCTCAGCATCAACATTCGCTCCTTCCACATTGAAGGCGGCGACGAGGGCTATTATTCAGGTAAAATCAGCCTCATGGTGGCCAATATTGATCAGTTGAACATCATCATGAAGGCGCTGATGAAACTGCCTTCTGTGGAAAGCGTCACGAGAATTGAATAATTGACCAATGACCGCATGGCTGATTGTTTCAATTTTATTCGCCGGACTTTATCTTTTTATCCAACTAAGATATTTGAGCGGTTGGAATGACCTGCCCGAATGGCGGATACCGTCGGACTTCCAGCCAAAGACCAAAGTCAGCGTCGTCATTCCTGCACGCAATGAAGGCAGGCGAATCTCCGCCTGCCTTCACTCCGTCCTGTCGCAATCTTATCCGGCATCTCTTTTTGAAATCATCCTCATAGACGACCATTCGGAGGACGAAACTTTTTCTATTGTTCAAAAAATTGCGGAAGAAAATTCACAACTGAGAGCGCTCCGTTTGGCCGATTTTGTAAAACCGGAAGAAGTCCAGTCTTTTAAAAAAAAGGCTATTGAAACCGGCATCGCCCATGCCAAAGGCGAACTCATTGTTTGTACTGACGCAGACTGCATTGTCCCCTTCAACTGGCTGAGCTTGCTAGTTTCTTTTTTTGAAAAAAACAATCCTGCCTTCATCGCCGCTCCCGTCAATTTTTTTCAGGAAAAAACGCTGCTCGAACGTTTTCAGTCGCTCGATTTGCTGGGTATGATGGTCGTTACCGCCGCCGGGATTCACCTGCGGACAAATCAAATGTGCAACGGCGCCAATCTCGCCTACCCCAAAGCTGCCTTTCAGGAGTTAAACGGCTTTCAAAATATAGACAGCCTGGCCAGCGGCGACGATATGCTGCTGATGCAGAAAATTGCCGCGCGATATCCGGAGCGAATCGGCTTTTTGAAAAGCAGTCAGGCGGTCGCACAAACCCTCGCCAAACCAGACTTACGCTCTTTTATCTCGCAGCGCTTGCGCTGGGCCACTAAAACATCGAGCTATCGGGACCGGCGGGTGGCAGCCATTCTGGCTCTGGTGTTTCTGTATTGCCTGACTATTATTTTGAGCTTCTTTTTTTCTATCTGGTGGGGATGGAAAGCGATTATCCTTGCCTCTTTTTTATGGATGGTAAAAGCGTTGGCAGACTACTTCGTCCTGCGTAACGCAGCCTATTATTTTGAGCGCAAAGACCTGATAAAGAGTTTCCTGCCATCGCAGGTTTTGCACCTAATTTACATCGCCGGAATCGGGCTGGCGGCCAACTTTGTCCGACGCTATACCTGGAAGGGGCGGAGGGTAAAATGAACGGTTCCCGCTTCGGCCTGTCATTGCCCCAACATCTTTTTTTGTGTATGTTTGGAGAAAATATAGATTAGTCCACTACAGATGAAATTTCACCAGGAAGATCAAAACCACGTCGAGCGCCTCTATCGCCAGGTCGTAGAATACGACCACAGGGGAGACGTTTACAATGCGGCAAAGCTCTGTCGGCGGCTGGCTAAACTGGCGCCGGACTGGTCGGCTCCGTTCGCCTTCCTGGGTCAAATGTATCGGTCGAGGAACGAGTGGAAACCCACCCTGCACTATTGTCTGAAAGCTGTAGAAAACAATCCCTTCGATGAAAAAGTCTGGGAGACTCTGGGACTGGCAGCCACCGTCTTAGGGGAATGGGAAGTCGCCCGATACGCCTGGAACCAATTGGGATTTCAGTTTAAAAATTCCGATTTGGAACTCCACTTAGATCTGGGCGTCGTACCCGTCCGGCTGAACCCGCGCACCCAGCCGGAGATTGTCGTCGCCCGCCGCATTGATCCCGTTCGGGCTATGGTGGAAAGCATTCCCCAGCCTTCTTCGGGCAGGCGATATAAAGATTTGATTTTGATAGAAAACCGCCCCAATGGCCGACTTTTTTTCCAAAACAGCGCCCTACAGGTGCATGAGGAGGTGGAACTGCTGAAGCAGTCTCCGTGGCGGACCTTCGCCACAACGCTGCACACCAATTCTCTGGAAGACGTGGACACGCTGGCCAAGCTCTGTTTAGAGGCAGAACTGGGCTTTGACAACTGGTCCAATGCCGCCCGTTTTTTTCTGCCTAACCTTCATCCAAAAGTGGCCGAGTACTTTGATTACTCTGTTTTTGGCAGATTGGAGAGGGATGCCTTCCTCGTAGCCCTCGCCGCTCGCGAAACAACGGCAGTTCTGAGTGTTTTAAAAAACTGGTCGGTCATCACGCTCAAGAAGTTCGATCTGCCTGAACGTCTGTTTTAAATATCTCGCCGAATTTGCTCGCCAATGAAATGAATTTCCTGTGGAAAAAAAGTCGATAAAAAAATATCTCTCCAAAGCAGACGCCCTTTCCAAATTGCAAAGTTACTGCGCTTATCAGGAGCGTTGTCATCGGGAAGTTCGCAGTAAACTCATCGAACTGGGTATTTACGGCGACGATCTCGAAGAAATTATCGCCAGCCTTATACAGGATAATTTTTTAAATGAAGAACGCTATGCCCGCTCTTTTGCCAGAGGGAAATTTCGCATGAAACAATGGGGGCGCAACCGGATTTTACAGGAATTGAAAATGCGGGAGATTTCGGCCTATTGCCTGCGGAAGGCGATGGAGGAAATTGAAGAAAAGGAATATATGGACAGTTTGCTGGCGATTTTGGAAAAAAGGGCTTCACAAATTAGCGGAGGAAGTGATTTTAAAAAAAATAGCAAGCTCGCCCGCTGGGCTATTGGCCGGGGCTTTGAAGCTGAGTTAGTTTGTGAAACGCTAAAAAAAATGGCTGTATA
>CAZXQI010000125.1:0-10132 GCA_964643005.1 uncultured Saprospiraceae bacterium
GTTTCCAGAAAGAAAATCCACCAGGAATTGTTCACCTCGGAACTCAGCGAACATACAACTGCCAAATCGAACTGGGTACCGCCGACGCATCCCGTGCTGTCCCGAATTACGATGACCCTCGACGGAAAGACCTTCAGTTTTGACCACACCTCTGCCAATGAAGTAATCCTCGACGCTGCCCTGAAAATGGGCGCCGATTTGCCATTTTCCTGCAAAGGAGGCGTGTGCTGCACCTGCAAAGCCAAACTATTGGAAGGCGAAGTAGAAATGGAGAGGAACTACGGCTTAGAGCAGGATCAGGTGGATGCGGGTTACGTGCTGACCTGCCAAAGTCATCCAAAAACGGATCGGGTTGTGCTCAGCTTCGACGAGTGAGCGCTGATGATGCCGGCCTGAGCGACGCTCTATTAGCCAGGACTTTTTAATGGACTTCGGTAAGAATACTAACCGATTTAGAGCGGTGGGCAGGCGTCATTTTACTTAAAATTATTTTATATTTGAAAACAGGCAGCGTTTAATATTTAACGGCGTTTCCACTTTGGCTTTAGCGTCCCATCCATTTTAGTTTCTGATTTTCAAATAAATGAAATTTAACACCGTACGATTTCTCTTTTTAGCCTTCCCGGCTCTTGCAATTTTGGGAAATAGTTGCTCCTTCCCTGACAATAAAAAGGATACGATTATTAGCGTCGAACCAGAGTTCTCCATTGATCTGGTCGAGATATTGGGCGAGCCGTCCCAACTCGCCTTCCAATTGACAACTCTGGATCCTTACGACTGTCTGAATGACTCGATCAATTTTTTTGTACAGCGATTTTCAAAGGAAATCCATTTGTCCATTAATTCCATCACCAAGGCGCCGAATTGCATTCCAGGTCGAGGATATCTCCAATCTAATGCCCGGGTAGGCGCGACGGCCAACGATGTTTACTCCTTGGGAATTGACTTGAAAAGCGCCATTTACAACCAGGGAAAACTGTACGTCAACGACCGCTCTTTCAGAGTTTCCATGAAGGAAAATGATGGATTCGAATTGGTTAGAACTGAGTTAAACAGGGTTCCCGCCCGTTTAGTGTGGGGTTATCTGGGATATCGGGAGACAAAAGATATTGGAGATTTAGCGCAGGAGCTAATGGATGAATTTTCTTCTACCGGCCGCCCCGTCGTCCTGACAGAAGGCTCTTACACCCCTTTCGATGTAGTGGAAGGCCAGGTGTTGAAACTTCACGAGCCGCCTCCCTTTCCTTATTTTAAAACGTTTTTCTTCCTGACCGACGGCGATCTATCGCAGGTTCAGAATCTTTTGGACGGCTTTCGCCATGATTACGACCCCGATCAAGTAGCCGTGCAACTCTTTACCTGGAAAGGAGGAACCCTCTGATTTTTTTTAAAAATTATTTTTAAGGAAAATTAGAGAGCGCAGGTTAATGCGAATTTCTTGCAGGATTTCGCAAAGTCAACCCTTTCCTATATGGTAGAGCGGGGCTGAGTTGCAGATTTAAGCGAGCTGACTTAGACGAGAACTAACAGAGGTAATTTCGTATGGAACACCATCTCCCGGGTGTGGTTGGTCAAAAATAATTCCTCCAACATGCCGCGCTCCCTCCTGACCATGACGACCAACTGGTTGTCTTTTTTCAAATCTATATAGTACTTGATGCCGCCGAGAATGGTTTTATGGCGGATAGTTTTGAAGGAATATTTGACCTCCGGATCAAAGAAGCTGGCTTGCCTGTGACTTTCAAAATTGTGCTCGTGGGTGGTTTTGTCCCGGCTCACCTTTACGTGGGCGATGCGTACTTCTGCGCTGAATTGCATGGCGAACTTTTTAACTAAATCAAGTCCAGTCAAATCAGTAATACGCTCGAAATCAGCGCAATAGAGAATGTATCTCATCGGAGCAAAGCTTGCATGACCTGGAACCACGAGCACCGGCTTAGTGCTTTCTCTGACGATGGCGTAGGTATTGCTTCCGCGCAGTTCCTTCAAAAAACCGCTGGCGCCTTTAGTGCCCATCACGACCAGTTCGGCCTCCTGATAAGCCGGCGTCTGGATTAGTTCGGTCAGCTTGTCGCCGCCGCTCAGCGTAGCGCTACAGGCCAATTCGCCGCCGCCTTCGACTTTGGAAAGTGAATAGGCTGCGAAATCTTCTAAGCTCTTTTGTGCGGCCTGTCTTTTTGCCTCATCCTGATAATCGGCGTCTTCCATCAGGTAATGTACTTTGATGGCCGTGTCGCCAATAGCTTTGGCTAAGTTGCCCGCATAGCGAAGGGCGACCTGTGCGTTGGAAGAAAAATCAACGGGAACGAAAAAATGATTCATGCCGTCTTGGTTTTGTTTAGGCGATGGCGAAATGCCCTCCTGGCATCGCAAAAAATCAGGCAACGGGCGTCCGTTGGAGCGTTTCCAGCAAAAATTGCCAAAATTTCTGAACAGAACTAATTTGCACCTTCTCATCCGGCGAGTGAGCGCCCCGAATGTTAGGGCCGAAGGAAATCATTTCCATGGCCGGGTAATTCCGTCCCAGGATGCCGCACTCTAAACCGGCATGGCAGGCGTTCACATCGGGTTTCTCCTGGAACAGTTCCTCGTAGAGATGGCTCATCAATTGCACGATTCCCGCTTCGGGCTTTGGCTCCCAGCCCGGATACCCTCCGGTGAATTTCACTTTGGCGCCTGCCAGCTCCAGCGCACTGCGGATGGCTTCTGCCAAATCCATCTTTTCGGAATCAACCGAGCTGCGGGTCAGGCACTGCACGGTAAATTCGCCCTCTTTGACTAATACCCTGGCGATATTATTGGAAGTCTGAACGAGGCCGGCGATTTCGGGACTCATGCGATAAATCCCGTTTGGACAGGCGTAGATAGCTTTTAGAAATTTGGTTTGAAAGGATTTGACTAAGACTTTACCCGGGGCGGCGACAGGCTCGCAGACAAGGGCGAAGTCGGGGTCGGTGCTGTGGTATTCATCTTTTAAGGTAGCGCGAATAGCTTCGACATACTGGAGAAAACCGACAGCTTTTTCTGCTGCAACTACGACGGTAGCAAAAGATTCCCTGGGAATGGCGTTGCGCAAACCGCCGCCGTCTATAGAGGCGATGCGGAGGCCAAATTGCTTGGCAGCCTGATACAATACCCTGTTGTTCAGTTTATTGGCATTGCCGCGACCCAGATGAATTTCCATGCCGGAGTGGCCGCCAGTCAGGCCTTTTATTCCTAAGTTGAATGCTTTGACGCCGGCGGCGGTATCCTCTTCCCGATACTTGCCGGTAGCCGTTACGTCAATGCCGCCGGCGCATCCAATAGTGAGCTCTGTGTCGTCTTCGGTGTCGAGGTTGAGGAGGGTGGCGCCCTTGAGCAATCCGCCTTTCAAACCAATGGCGCCGGTCATGCCGGTTTCCTCGTCAATCGTGAACAGCGCTTCGAGAGGCGGGTGGGGGATATCCTTTGAGGCGAGGAGCGTCATGATGGCAGCCACGCCGATGCCGTTGTCGGCGCCTAAGGTCGTACCCTTAGCCTTTACCCAATCGCCATCTGTGTACATGCGGATTCCCTCCTTGTCAAAGTCGAAATCTGTGTCGTTATTTTTCTGGTGAACCATGTCTAAGTGACTTTGCAGGACGATCGTCTGCCGATCTTTCATGCCTTTGCTGGCCGGCTTTTTAATGATGACGTTGCCGGTCTTGTCCACGCTGGTTTTGAGGCCGAGCGAAACGCCAAACTGGCGGATGAATTCGATGACTCTTTGCTCTTTTTTGGAAGGACGGGGCACAGCGTTGAGCGCTGCAAAATTGACCCAAAGCGCCTTGGGTTCCAGATGGACGATGTCGTTTGTCATAATTTTTATTTTAAAAAAATATCAGGATTTTGAGTCTGGAAGATCGCATCCCTTTTCTAACAACTTAAAATTCAAAACAGCCCATTTTTTTTGGAAAATCTCTTTTTGAATTTCAAGCCAAAGCTATCTCCCAAGCTTCCAGCCTCAAAATTATCCCTTCTGAAAAATGTCAAATTACTGCGGGATTCCCGCTCCCTGCGCAGACCTCACCGCCTGCACCAGACCGGAAATGACCCGCTCCACAGAGCTGCGCTCCGCTAAGAAGATTTCGAGATAGTCCTGACGGGTAGTTTTTCCGCCTTTGGTGATTTCCACCACGGATTTCCCATTTTGGGTAAACATTCTGAAACCTGGATACGACCCTTTGTCGCCTTCGGGATAAATCTCCAAACTTTTCGGATCGGGATTCAAGCTCTTTAAATTGACTTTGGTTTCCACGATGCCGCCTTCTGCGTTGTTGCGCATGATCAAGTTCAGGTTGTCGTCAATGAATACGGCTACCGTACCCACGCCGGGCACTATGCCGGAGGCATTGTTCAGCTCTGCCTGCAAATAGGAGAGCGAAGCTTTGGCCTGGCCGTACAAATCGCCTTCGCCGACGGAAGATTCTCTCAAATTGTCCGTTGCCCTGCTGGAGTTACTGCCGATTCCGGTCTGGTCTCCCACCGCAACGGGGTTTTTTTCTTCGGGAATGTCACTGCCGCAGGCAAAAATTACGGCGATTACAGCCGTCGCTAAAATGAAATTTCTGAACATAGGATTCTGATTTTCAGGTTTTTAGAAAAAATTAAAATTTTATAAGTAAGAATTTTTACTTAGATGGTCGCATAGAGGCAAAGTTAATACCATAAGGAATTTACAGGGGTAATTTATTCAGTAGAAATTAGATTGGTTTTCCCGAAAGGCATTTCAGGCTCCTTCCTTCCGCCTGTACCATGCGATGCACAGGGAGATTTTTTCATACTCTATTTGGCCCTGGAGTTGGTCAAAAACTTCCTGCAGCTGATAGGGCAGCTCCATGTCCTTTAGAACAGACGCTACTTTTTGAACCATATCGCGGGAGACGTATTTCCAGATATCCACCTGCTCGCCATTTCCGTAGAGGTGGGCTAAGTGAGAATAAATGGTCGAAGTTTGGAATCTTCTTTGGATGGCAATTTCTTCCGGGCTAAGACCTTGCTTGTACAATTGGAACGTTTCGAGATAGGTGATGCCTTTTATCCTGATTCCCTCCGAATTTTTTTCTAACAAAAAAGCCTGAATAGAGTCGAGGAACTGTCGCCCGTATTCCCGCAGTTTTTGCTCGCCTACGCCGCTAATTTTTGCCATGTCCGCTTCCGTTGCAGGTCGGGCGGCGGCCATTTCTTCTAAGGTGTTGTCGTGAAAAATGATGTAAGGTGGGACGCCGTTTTTCCGGGCGATGTCTAAGCGCAGCAGGCGCAGATGCTCGAACAGCTCGTCCCGCACGCGCTCCCGATCGATGTTGCGCTTCGATTTAGATTCGGCCATGGCCTGTTCCGCTTCCTGGCGTTTCTTCTGAACCTCAGCCCGGACAAATTGTATTTTCTGACCCTTGAAAAGCACGGCCTTACTGCCCTCGGTGAGTTTTACCTTATTGTGGTCGTCATAGGCGACGTCCATTAAGCCCTGGTTAATCATCTGTTCGATGTAAAAAAACCAATCCTGTTGGCGAATATCTTTCCCGGCGCCATAAGTCTTGATTTTGTCGTAGCCTTTGGAAACTAAACTGTAGCTCTGCGAACCCCGCAGCACATCTACTAAGGCGCCGACGCCCACCTGCTCATCGAGTCGGGCGACGGCAGAGAGGGCTTTTTGGGTGATGACCGTCCCGTCCATATATTGCGGCGGATTGAGGCAGACGTCGCAGTTGCCGCAGTTTTCCAAGACAGTTTCATTGAAATAATTGAGCAAAATCCTGCGGCGACAGAGGAGCGACGTGGCGTATTGGAACATGCGCTCCAGTTTGGCGAGGTGTATTTCCCGATGCTCATTTTCTCCTGAATTGATGAACTCCCTCAATTGTATGAGGTCGCCGGCGCTGTAAAAAAGCAGGGTATCCGC
The DNA here is from genome assembly GCA_964643005.1 of uncultured Saprospiraceae bacterium. GTDB lineage: Bacteria > Bacteroidota > Bacteroidia > Chitinophagales > Saprospiraceae > UBA6168. The sequence continues at coordinate 5,921 of CAZXQI010000125.1, forward strand.
CTGGGCGCCGTCCCGGCCGGCTCGCCCGATTTCCTGGTAATAGCTCTCGATATTTTTAGGCAGGTTGTAATGTATGATCCAGCGAACATTGCTTTTGTCAATGCCCATTCCGAAGGCGATGGTTGCGCAGATAATCGTCGTGCGATCCTGTGTGAAATCCTCCTGCACCTGAGAGCGTTGTGTGGCGCTTAAACCGGCGTGATAAAAGTCGGCGTTGAAACCGGCTTTCTTTAGACCTGCAGCGATGGATTCAGTCGTCTTTTTAGCGAGGCAATAGATGATGCCCGCCTGATTGGGGCGCTCCCCGATAAATTCTAAGATTTGCTCCATGCGCTTGCGACCTGGCTTTACGGATAATTTCAGATTGGGACGGTCAAAAGAGGCGACGAACATTTCCGGATTTTCCAGTTCGAGCTGGACGGCGATATCCTTCCGGGTCAGTTTGTCGGCGGTAGCTGTGACGGCTATGACCGGAATGTTGGGGAAGACTTTTTTCAAAAAACGCAACTGCCGGTATTCAGGTCGGAAGTCGTGGCCCCAGGACGAGATGCAATGCGCTTCGTCAATCGCAAAAAGGTTGATTTTAATTGATTTTAAAAGCGGAAGAAAACTCTGCGAAGTAATCTTTTCAGGAGAAATATAGACCAAATCAATCCTGCCGTGGTACAGATCGTTTTCGAGCGCCTGCTGTTCTTCCCAGCTCAGGGAGCTGTTGATGAAAGCCGCCCGAATGCCGTTGGCGCGCAGCGCTTCTACCTGGTCTTTCATCAGCGAAATGAGCGGTGAAACCACGACGCAGGTACCTTCCATAGTGACGGCGGGAATCTGGTAACAAACGGATTTCCCGCCGCCGGTGGGCATGAGGAGAATGACGTCCTTTTTATCGTAAATGGCCTGGATGGCTTCGGCTTGCAGAGGGCGGAAAGTGTCGTAGCCAAAAAATTTTTTGAGTGCGTTTTTTGCCTTGGCGAGGTTCATGTTTTCTCTTTTTCGTAGTGATGTTTTCCGGTGTGCCAAGATAGCTAAATATTTGACAGGCTGAATGAAACGGGATGCTTTATGTTTGCAAAATTTTAGGTTTTCAAACAAAACAAATCCTGAGCTTTTGCGATTTAACAGTTGGCTGCTCGTTTGCAGGTGATAGCCTTTTTATAACTTTCCCGCAAGTATTTTTTATTATGAAAAAAAAGAATTTTTTAAAAAAAGCGCTGATAGGGCTGGTCATTTTTCTGGTACTTTTTATTGGCGCTCTGGTAGCTATTCCCTTTTTATTTAAAGATGAAATCATTGCAGCAGTCAAAGAGCTTGTCAATGAAAACCTCAACGCCACCGTTGATTTTGAGTCGGTGGACATTTCTCTGTTGAAGAGTTTTCCCAACCTCAGCATCGGCTTAGAAAACTACTCTGTTACCGGCCTTGACGAATTTCAGGATGTCCGACTTGCCGCCGGAGAATACTTCGGCGTTACGGCGGATTTCTGGTCGGCCTGGAATTTTGGAAAGGTCCCGCTGAATATTAAATCGCTGCGCTTAGACAAACCCGAAATCAGAATCCTCATCCTGCCGGATGGACGAGTCAATTACGATATTGCCAAACCCAGCACAGATACGACCGCTCTCGAATACCAGATTAAATTGCAGAAATACGCCATCAATGGCGGCCACATCGTTTACGACGACCGGCAGGGCAGAGTCTATGCCGAACTCGTCAACCTGAACCACAGCGGCGCAGGCGACTTTACGCAGGATATTTTTGATTTAAAAACAAAAACCACCATTGACGAGCTTACCGCCGAATTGGGCGGCATTTCTTATTTGAAAAAAGTAAAGGCCAAATTAGACGCAGGCTTCAATATTGATTTGCCCCAATCTAAATACACTTTGAAAGAAAATGAATTGAAAATCAATGATTTGGAACTGCAAGCCGACGGATGGGTCGCCCTGCCAAACGACGAGGATATCGAAATGGAGATTAGCTTCAATGCGCCGAAGAGCAATTTCAAAGACCTGTTTTCCATGATTCCCAAGGCCTATATTGAGGGCTACGAAAAGGTGAAAGCAGGCGGAAAATTCAAACTCGATGGTTTTGTAAAAGGAGTTTACAGCGAGCAGTCAGAGCGCTATCCCTCTTTTAAAATCAATCTGAACGTGGAAAACGGCGAGGTGAAATATCCCGATCTGCCGATGGGCATTTCAAATATCAATGCCGCCATAACCGTCAACAGCCCTGATAGCGACTTAGACAAGATGCTGGTGGATGTAGAAAATTTCAAACTGAAAATCGGCAACAATCCGCTCGAAGGCTATTTCAAACTCCGCACGCCCCTGTCCGATCCCGACGTGGACACGAAGATTAAAGGTCTGATTGATTTGGGCGATTTTGTAAGAGCATATCCAATGGAGGGCGTTAAGACCATGAACGGCCTCATTCGGGCGGACGTGAAGGCTCGCGCCAAAATGTCCACAATTGACAAAGGCGATTATGCCAACGTGGATATGAGCGGCGAGGCGTCCATTGAAAGCTTAGACTATGTGGCAGAAGGTCTGCCGCCCGTGCGCATTGACGCCATGCGACTTTTCTTCACTCCAAAAAATGTGCAGGTTCCCAATTTTGACATGAAAATGGGAAAGAGCGACCTCAGCGGCAGCGGAAGCATTGATAATCTGCTCGCCTATTTCTCACCGGAGGCTGTCATGAAAGGCGACTTTAGCCTGCGCTCCGGTTACTTCAATGCAGACGAGTGGATAACAGAAGAAGAAGCTACCGCAGGCTCGACTGTGGGTGGCGCCCCGGCGGCAGCGGACGAGGAATTGTTTAACCGTTTTGATTTTACCTTAGATGCCGAAATTGCCAAATTGGATTATGAAGAATACCAGGTAAAGGATTTGGTGGCAAAGGGCAATTTTACTCCCAACAGACTGACTGCCGAACAGTTGAGTGGGCGAATTGGCGACAGCGACTTCTCTGCATCCGGCGTGTTGACAAACGTTTGGAACTACGTTTTTTCTAATGAAACCCTCGGAGGGGATCTCAGCCTTCGCTCTAACTACATGAATCTCAATCAGTTTATGGCCGACGATGCCGGCGCCGCTTCTCCCGACTCAGCGAGCGAGCCTATCTTGGTTCCTGCCAATATGGATCTGAGGATAGACGCAAGAATGGGCAAAGTCATCTACGATAACATGGAACTGACCGACCTGAACGGCAGGTTGACGGTGGCCAATGAGGAGGTACGTTTCACAGATATGTCCGCTAAAACGCTGGGCGGCAATATTGCCATCAACGGAGGCTACAACACCCAAAACCACGATAAGCCCAAATTCGATTTCGGCATGAAACTCCAACAGATGGATTTCCAGCGCTCTTTCAATACTTTCAACACCTTTCAGGCTATCGCTCCCATTGGCGAGTATTTGCAGGGCGCTTTCAATACCGAGCTGACGCTTAGCTCAGAGCTGACAAGAGACCTCATGCCAGACCTTGCGACGCTGACTGCCGCCGGACTGCTGCAAACCCTCAACGGACAGGTTAAGGGCCTCGCCCCCTTAGAGGAAATTGGCAACAAACTCAATGTGGACGCCTTCAAAAGCCTGTCGTTGAAAGACACGAAAAACTGGTTTACCGTCAAAGATGGGGCGGTGCAATTACAGGAATTCGACCATAAATTTCAGAACATAGATATGAAAATAGGCGGCTCCCACCAACTCACCGGCGGGATGGACTATCAGATCGTCGCCAAAATCCCCCGCTCCAAAATCGGCAAAAACCCCTTAGGCGCCGCAGCCAATACCGGTCTGGATTTCCTCAGCGGAGAGGCTTCCAAATTGGGACTGGACCTCAGCGCCGGAGAGTTCGTCAACGTCCAAATCAATATTGGCGGGACGCTGAAATCGCCAAAGATCAGCTTTAAGCTCCTCGGCTCGGATGGCTCCCCCACCAGCGTGCAGGAGGCCGTCGTGAATAAGGTGCAGGAAGAGGCGCAGAAGAAATTAGACCAGGCCAAAGCCGAGGCAGAAGCTCGCTTAGAGGCAGAACGGAAAAGATTAGAAGAGGAAGCCCGCAAAAAAGCCGCAGCGATTGAGGCCGAGGCCAAAAGGAAATTGGAAGAAGAAGCCAAAAAGGCGACTGATAAAATCAGCGATGAAGTGAAAAACAAACTCAATGAGGAGGCCAAAAAGAAATTGGAAGACCTCAACCCCTTCAATAAGAATA
>CAZXQI010000126.1:0-9812 GCA_964643005.1 uncultured Saprospiraceae bacterium
ATGAAAGTACCTTTCCAATGACGCCCTTTTACCGAATGGGTCGCTCTCCTTTTCCACACGTTTTTTTTTAAAATAAAAAAATTAAAAAGCGCGAAGCGCCCAATAAAATGACATACGACAATTTTACTATTAAAGCCCAGGATTCCATCATCAAGGCTCAGCAGATTGCGGCGGGACTTAGCCAGCAAAACGTGGACTCCGCCCACCTGATGCAGGGGATTCTGGAAACGGATGAACACGTGGCGACTTTCCTCCTCGAAAAATCCGGCGTCACGGTCAGCACCCTCAAACGGCAGTTGGATACGCTCATTCAACTCACGCCGAAGGTCACCGGCTCCGACAAGCAATACCTGACTTCAGAGGCCAACAGAGCATTGGCCAGAGCCAAAAAGCTGCTCCCTGAATTTGGCGATGAGTACATTAGTGTAGAGCTCATCATCCTCGGCATTCTTCAGGGCGAAGACAAGGCGGGAAAGGTGCTCAAAATGCTCGGCGCCACGGAAAAGGCCTTCAAAGCAGCCATCGCCGAGCTGCGAAAGGGAGAAAAAGTCACCGATCAGAGCAGCGATGAGCAATTCAATGCGCTGACAAAATACGCCTCCAACCTGAATGCGCTTTGCGAAGAAGGCAAGCTGGATCCTATCATTGGCCGGGATGAGGAAATCCGTCGCGTGCTGCACATCATCAGCCGCCGAAAGAAAAACAACCCCATCTTAGTCGGAGAGGCCGGAGTGGGCAAGACGGCCGTCGTCGAAGGCATTGCCTGGCGCATCGTCAAACAGGACGTGCCTGAGAATTTGCGCACAAAGAAGATCTTCACCCTCGACATTGCAGCGCTCATCGCCGGCGCCAAGTACAAAGGCGATTTTGAAGAGCGACTAAAAGCCGTCATTAAGCAGGTGCAGAATTCCAATGGCGAAATCATTTTGTTCATTGACGAGATCCACACCTTAGTCGGCGCAGGCGGCGGCAACGGCGCCATGGACGCCGCCAATATTTTAAAACCAGCGCTTGCCAGAGGAAACCTGCGCACCATCGGCGCTACCACCCTGGACGAATACCAAAAATACCTCGAAAAAGACCAGGCTTTAGTGCGCCGTTTTCAAAAGGTGCTCATCGAAGAACCGAGCGTAGAAGATACCATTTCCATCCTCCGTGGGATTCAGGAAAAATACGAAGTATATCACAAGATAGATATTCGAGATGACGCCCTCGTAGCGGCGGCGGAGTTGTCCCACCGCTATGTGGCTGACAGGCAGTTGCCGGATAAGGCCATTGACCTCATTGATGAAGCCGCCGCCAAACTCCGCCTTGAACTGGACTCCGTGCCGGAAAGCGTGGATGAATGGGATCGCCGCGTGCGCCAGCTCGAAATCGAAAGGGAGGCGCTGAAACGGGAGGGCAACAAGGCGAAAGAACAGGCGCTGGCCGATCTCATCGCCAATGCCCGCGACAAGCGCGACAGCCTGAGGGCGGCCTGGAAAGGCGAAAAGGAAATCGTTGAGACCATTCAGAATATCAAAAAGAAAATAGAGGAATTAGAACAGGAGGCGGAAAGAATAGAGCGCAGCGGCGACCTCGAAGCTGTCGCGCGCATCCGTTACGGAGAATTACCGGAACAGCAGAAGGCCTTAAAAATGGCGGAGGAAAAACTATCCAGGCTGCCCGACGAAAATCGCTTCACCAACGACGAGGTAACTGCCGACGACATCGCCGATATCGTAGCTCGCTGGACGGGTATCCCCGTGACCCGCATGTTGCAGAGCGAAAAGGAAAAACTGCTCAACTTAGAAAGCGAACTACATCAGCGCCTCATCGGTCAGGAGAAGGCCGTAAAAGCCGTCAGCGATGCCGTCCGACGCAGCAGAGCCGGCCTCCAGGATGAAAATCGTCCGATAGGTTCTTTTATTTTCCTCGGCCCTACCGGCGTAGGGAAAACCGAACTGGCCAAAGCGCTCGCCGAGATACTCTTTAGCGACGAACACGCCATCATTCGCATTGACATGAGCGAATACCAGGAGCGGCACAACGTGAGCCGCCTCGTCGGCGCCCCTCCGGGCTATATCGGCTACGACGAGGGCGGCCAGCTCACAGAGGCCGTGCGCCGCCGGCCTTACTCAATTATTTTATTGGATGAAATTGAAAAAGCCCATCCCGACACCTTTAATATCCTGTTACAGGTGCTGGACGAAGGCCGCCTGACCGACAACAAGGGGCGTACCGCCACTTTCAAAAATGCCATCATCATCATGACGAGCAATATGGCAGCAGAAAAAATCCTGGAGAATTTTGAAGACCTCGATGCGGTAGGCGACAGCCATCGGGATGAAATCATTAGCGCTACCCAGGATGAAGTGCTCGAAACGCTCAAGGAAAACCTGCGCCCTGAGTTTCTAAATCGCATTGACGAAATCATCGTATTCCTGCCGCTGACAAAGGATGAAATTCGACAGATACTTTTCCTTTTGTTGAAGAAAGTTGACAAAATGCTGAACCGCCAAAATATCAGCTTGTGCATCACCGAAGCTGCGCTGGATTTGCTTTGCGATGCGGGCTATGATCCCCAATTCGGCGCCCGACCCATGAAGCGGGCTTTACAAGTCATTATGATTGACGAGCTCTCGAAGCACATTATCGCCGACGAGTTTGAGGAAGGCGCCACGGTATATATAGATGCAGGCGGGGAAGCGCTTACTTTCAGTAAAGAACCATTGAGCCATGCGAAAACGGTAAACGACTGGATGAAGGACGGAGTAAAAAGCACAACTGCTAAAAACTCTTCCTCTGCCAGATCCAGAGGGAAAAAAACCGGAGGAAAAGAGAAGCAAATCGCTGAATTAAAGAAGGCGACGAAAGACGTGGAAGATGCTGTAAAGGATATTAAAAACAAATAAAAACTATAACAAAGAGGAGCAGGAGTAAAATATACGAAAAGGTTTCTATTTTTACCTTCATTCTTTACGCCTTAAAAATTATGTTAATTTGAAGAAAAAAGGAAGTGAATTGTCTTTTATCTTGCAAATTAATTAAGATGCTTTCTGCTTTTTTTGAAAAAACCATTAAAATCAGATTTTTGCTAAGGACTATGGAGCAGGAATAATTGATATTTCCTTCAAATTCGCAATACCAATTTCAAATTTCTACTTAATAACAAAATCAGTTAATTATGAAAATTTCTACGCTTATCCTTTCCTTTTTACTCATGGCCTGCGCAGCGAGTGCGCAGTTTGTCATTGTTAACTCTCCGGCGGACATAGCCGGATCAAAGGTCTTCACCAACGCATTTGACAGCGACTGGGGCGCCGACCTTAATTCAGGCATCTGGACGGCGGACATCATTTTTGCTGAAGACGCCACAGCTAACCCCAATCAGGGCTGTGAAGACTGGACTGTTGACGCCGCAGGTAAGATCGCTGTGGTTGACAGAGGTTCCTGTAACTTTAGCCTGAAAGCGCTCAATGCCCAGGAAGCCGGTGCAATCGGCTGCATAATTTTTAACGCTAACGCCGGCGAAGGCCCCGTTGGAATGGCAGGAGGCGACTTCGGCCCCAGCGTAACCATCCCAACAGTGATGTTATCGTATGAAGATGGCCAGGCTATCCGCGCTGCTTTGGCTAATGGAGCGGTCAACGTCACGATGGGCGCTTACAAGTTCCCATTTGACCTGGGCACCGACAGAGCGAATGTCATGAACGCTCCCATGGGCGTTATTCCCGCAGAGCAGGCTGAGGCAGGCGGCTATAAAATAACGCCTGCGGCAATTGTCACCAACCTTGGTCAGGACGACGCTTCCAACGTTACCGTTAGTGCAGTGATCAACTACTCTGCCACGCAGGGCGGCGCCAGCGCTCAGGTGTATGATGAAAGCGCTTCAATTGATTTATTGGAAATTGATTCTTCTGCAATTATCGGATTACCGGAATATGTCCCGGCAGAAGGCGAAGGAGTTTACACCATGGATTACACCCTCGGCGGAGATGGCGATGACGGCAACCCTGGTAACAATACATACTCATCGCGCTTTGTTTATAGCAATAACGTCTTCTGTAAAGGAGGCTGGGATTTCGCCAATAACAGGCCTGCCCGCACCAACGCTTATACTATTTCAGGCGGTGGAAATATTGAATTCCTCTCTGGCTTCCACATGCCACTGGCAAAAAATTACACATTAGACAGCCTGAAATTTTATATTTCTCTTCCTTCTACTCTTACTCTCGCCGACTTAGATCCGAGCGCTGTCAATGGCTGGGTGTATCAGTGGAAAGACTTGGATGGAAACGGCAATATTTCCAATGATGAACTAATATTCACCGGCTTTGCCGAAATTTCTTCCTTTGCCGGTGTTGGGCTGGATGAATCGACATCCGGCGGCTGGATTACTATTCCGATTCTCGATGCCCAGGACTTCGAACCTGGCGTAACAGTGGAAGACGATGACGCTTATTTCCTCGTAGGCGTCCGTTATATCGGCAGTGAATTAGTGTATTTCGGCTTTGATGAGAATTATGACCAGACTGTTTACTTCGATTACTTAGCTGAAACTGACTTTGATCTTCCGTACTTAGGCGTCAGAACCTGGGTAAACGACGTTACTCCGGACCTTGAAACGGACGGATTCCTGTTTACAGGTTTCAGAGGTTCAGTGGCTACGGCGCTTTACATTACTAAGGGTGAATTGAATAATGTAGCGCCAGAGAAAATGATTGCTACTTCTGTCTCCATTTCACCAAACCCAACATCAGACTTCCTGACTGTTGAAACGGGATTGGTGAATAGCGCAAAGAGCATAGAATACAACATCCGCGATATTTCCGGCCGTTTAGTGATGAGCAGCATTAATAAAGTGAATGGTTTGTACGACAAGACCCGGTTTGACGTGTCAGACCTGGCGGCAGGCCAGTACTTCTTAGTAGTAAAAACTGCAGAAGGCAGCACCAGCAGTAAATTCAGCGTAATACGCTAATTGATAGTGTACATGTAAGCCTAAGAGTGTCAAGCTCTTAGAACTTCATTAGTTAATCAAAAAGCTCTCTGACGGGATTCGTCCCCAGAGAGCTTTTTTGATTTTAATACCTTTTGTCCCAATGGGAAAAAATAACCTTCACTGGACTTCCGGGGAGAATTGCCTGAATTCTTTTATAAAAACGATTAATCAACCATGGCTCACGGGTCTTTATCACTTTACTAAAATTGAATTATTATGAAAAAAATATTTACACTCTTTTTCCTTTTTGCATTCGGTTGGGCGCAACTGAATGCGCAAATACCGCAATCCTCTCCCATTCCGGTCGTCTTCCGCATTGAAGCCCAGGATGGATTTTCGAGGGTTTTCAACTACTTAGGCGCTGCAGATTGGTGCGATACGCTGATACAAACTGTTTCGGGAGAGCTTAGTTGGGCCTACGGAGAAGACGACACAGGAGCGCAGACCGATACGCTGTTATGCGACTCCATCGCACATACTGATTTGACTGGTAAAATAGCGCTCATCAGGCGCGGCGACTGTGAATTTGGATGGAAAGGTTTTCGCGCCCAGCAAGCCGGCGCTATCGGCGCCATTATCGTCAATAATTTATACGATGCCGACGGCGGAGGCTTGGTGAGTATGGGCGGAGGAGATTACGGCGCCCAGGTGCAAATTCCCGTCATATTCATGACCCGGGACGACTGCGAATCCATCCTAAATCGTTTGGATAACGGAATAGAGGTTACCGCTACTTTTGAAGTCCGACCATTTGGCGGGCCGGTTTACGCTTATTCCTATCAGACGCCCAAGGCAGGCGTTGCACCACTGAATGATATCAGCGTCAATTTCGTCAACCAGAGTCCCAGCGATCCCATTCCGGATTTAGAAATTATGGTCAATTTCACAGACCCCAACGGACAAAGCGAAAGCTTCAGCCAAACCTTTACCGATCTGCCGCCGCTGTCCTTTAACAACTTAGAATTTGACCAGAGCTATACGCCAACCGGCGCCGTAGGAGAATATGCGGTGAAGTTCAGCAATTCACTGACCCCTGATGTGCTCGCAGGCAGCTTTTTTGTCACGGATTACACATACGCACAAGACAACGGGGTTGTTGACACCACTACCACCGGCGGCCAGTTTAACGGTACTTTAGAACCAGATAGCGCCTCTTATGTTGGAGAAGCTCTTTTTGAATATGACTTTGGCAACTTCTACCGGACGGGAGCGCAGGAAGTAACTGCCACGCACGTCACCTTTATCCTCGGTAGCTACAACGAGCTGTGGACTGGCGACCCGGATGCGGATATTTTCAAAATCAGGATTTACGACGCCGACCCCGACGGCAATGGCGAAGTCCCCGATGCGGAAACTTATGATGGCTTGAATGAAAATACCGGAACGAATCCGCCTATCGGCGGCGCCGACTACTATCTGGATGGCCTTACGCCTAACTTCACCGTCACTACAGTGGAATTAGACGATCCAATCAAACTACATTCCAATGGAATCTTCCTGGCGATGGTGCAATACAACGGGTTGAGCGCCGGAATTGGCATCCCGCCGAAGCCCGCACTGGGAATAGGAACCAACAGCAATGTGGCGGGCGGACTGAGTTCTGCCAGGTACGGCGACAGGTTTTACAGAGAAGGCTGGGGCGCCAACAACGACAAGTTTATCGTCCGGCTCCACCTGGAGGGCTATTTATCGGGTACAGAAGAGCCTCTTAGCCAGGACGCCATTTCTCTCTCTCCCAATCCGGCTTCGGATGTAATTCGCCTAAAGTTTGACTTAGAAAAACCCGCTGTAGAGGCGACAGTCCGGATCATAGATTTCAATGGCAGGCTCCTGCGCACCGAGCGCTTTGAAAACGTTCAACGCGGAACCCATGCCATCAGCCTGAAGGATCTGGCCAACGGAGCCTATTTCCTGACCGTCGTTACGCCCGAAGGATTCCGCACGAAGAAATTCCAGGTGATTCGATGAGTTTTTTTTAAAAACCATCCTTCCAAAATGATATAAAAAAGAGCGGACGATGAATTACCACCGTCCGCTCCTTTTTTTCTAAGACTTTTTTAAATAAAAGCTGCGGTATGTTTTTTCATAAATGAAAAACTGTCGCTGCTGATTCAGTTTCTAAAGTCTTATCAATCGCTCCATGGTAGCCTGGCTGCCATTTGAAATCACTATGTAGTAAACTCCTGCCTGAACTCCATTCAGTGAGAATTCAAACTCCATCATCTCGCTGATTTTGTTGACTTCCATCGTGTTCATAAGCTGGCTCATGACATTGTACAACCTGGCTTCCAGGCGACCGTTCCAATTATTTTCCAATGTAACTTTTACCGTCCGACCCGATACGGGATTTGGAGAAAGCTTCAGCATGCCTTCATTTTGGAGAAGGTCTTCAGTAGCGCTAATCTTTTGATTTTCATAGGCGCCCATATCTACTTCGTCCACGCGCGGATTGCCATCGAGGTCAAATTCAGGCGCTCCGTCGGCTACTCCACCGTCAATGCCGAGACTGCCATTAGCTAAGTGATAATCGAAATTATCCTGATCGACGAAAGTGGGTTCATCTTCGTTGATGTCCTTCGCATGGGTGAAATAGCTTTCAAAGGAAGAGTCGTCAGATAAGTTACCTCCTTTAGAAGTTACGTCGGGCGTTCCATCTTCGATGGCATAGTTGACGAGTCCATCCTGCCTAAAAATGCAGTTCTGCAAAGTCAGGTTAGATGTGGCGTCCAGCACCCCTGTCCAGTTGGAGATACCGCCTGCCAACACGCCTGCATTGTCCGCGATAGTGGAGTTTATAATCTTCACTTCGACGTGGCTGGAATCGCTGGCATTATTAGATATGGCGCCGCCTGCTCCGTTTCCACTGGCTACGTTGTTGGTGAAAAGGCAATTGTAGATGGTCGCATCAACGCCTGAGAGGTTTAGCGCTCCTCCCTGGTTGGGAGCGAAATTGTAGAGAAAAATACTATTGCTGAGCGTCAGGATACCGATGTCGTCATCGCCGCCTTCGTTGGCATTAAGCCCTCCGCCGACTCCGGCAGTGCCGGTGATGGTGTTCGCATTAAACTCGCACTTGTCAATGGAGACGTAAACGCTGCCTGTCCCGGCATGAATGGCGCCGCCGCTGCTGGCCGACTGGTTGCCGTCAAAAATGGAGTTGGTTACGACGAGCGTCGTCGAGTCGTTTTGCAAAGAAATAGCGCCCCCTGCTGAACTGTTGGAGATGTTGCCTGTGAAAACACAATTGTCAATAAAAGTCTTTGATTTGAAACCGCAGTTCATCACGCCTCCGAGATTGTTGGCGACGTTCTCACTGAATTTGCAATTTATAAAAGAAAACTCCCCATTTTCACCATAGCAGGTAGCCGCGCCGCCCCATCCGCTACAGGATGCTTTTGAGAACTCGCAATCTTTAAACCAGACCTTCTTTCCAGCGGCGTTCTGAAAGACGTGCGCGCCGTTTGCGGCATTGTTCTCATCGAATACACATCTTTCAAAAGTCATACTTCCACCACTATTATATGTCCCGCCGCCGCCAAAATCCGTAGCGGTATTGCCTCTGAGAATGCAATCTCTGATAATAAAATTGCCGGGGTCTTCGCCCGTCAATTCTGCGCCGTTGTAGTTAAAGACAGCGCCGTTGGCGGCGGTGTTGTTTAAAAAGGCGCAATTTGAAATGGTGAAATTGACCGGATTCCAGATGAACATGGCGCCGCCATATCCATTGGGGTTGGTATTCAATTCAAAAATGCAACTGTCAACCTGAGAGTCGTTGCAATAGAGCGGATAGAAGGCGCCCCTGTTAGTGACGTTCTCAGTGAATGAACATTTCTTTACCGTGATATTCGAGACCGTATTGGCATATATACCGGCGGCCTGCGAGGTAGAGTAGTTCCTGGTGAAGGAACAATTGGTCACTGTACTTCCAGACGACTGGCCACCCAGGTACACGGAACCGCCCGAGCGACCAAAGTTGTTGTAAAACCTGCAATTGTTGATGGTCACCGGATTTTCGGCGTAAATCCCGCCGCCGGTTCTGGCAAAAGCAGCCATATTGCCGTCGTCGCTGGTGTGGCCTCCGATGATGGAGAGTCCATCAAAAACAACGGTTCCATCGGCGACATTGTGTACGTAAGCGACGTGCCTGGTGTTGTCCGTTTTATTGACGGTAAAATCTGCTGAAACGTCGTTTCCGGCAAGGTCGCCGCTAAGGATGGTTTCATTAGCTGCGGGATTGCGCTGATCCAAAGAAGTTTCATTTCCGGCAAAACCGCCATAAATCGCAAAATCCTTTTCTACAGAAAAGTAGGAATCAGTAGTGGGCGCTGCGCCTCCGGGCTTATAAGTTCCGGCGGCCATCCAAATTTGCCCTCCAATTGCCGTGGAAAGGGCGTCGCTCAAATCGGTAAAGGCATCCTGCCAGGAAGAACCGTCATTGGCGCCCGTAGCGTCGTGTTTTACAAAAGTTACCTGTGCAAAGAAACTCCCGGCGGGCAGAGCCAGGGTCAGAACGAGAAAAAGGAAATTTTTTAAGTTCAGTTTTTTCATATCAAACAGTTTAAGTAGTGAGAAAATAGTTTTTGAAATGCAGGCTGTTCATTTAAAATTTTCTGGAATGCTCTGAGCGTATTTTTATGACGCCGTCCAATGATCATAACATCCATTTTATAAACCCCTTCTGACTGTATGCCTTTCAAATATTGGCGCTATTTACTACAATTTTTCATGGAATTTAAATGCGGCAGATTAGCTTTGCTGAAGAGACCTAAATTTATAAAATGATGAAAATTGCTTCTACTGAAAAATACTTTTTACTAACCGGGGTATG
>CAZXQI010000127.1:0-9764 GCA_964643005.1 uncultured Saprospiraceae bacterium
CCTATCATCCCTTTGAGTTCCCCATTTAGCACAGCTTTTTTCGATAAAATCTGGATGGGCTTATCCGCCGTTCTTTTGAAAAAGGAATTAAAGACCTATGATATATTTTATTCTATCGGACTTGGAATAGCTCCATTAGCTGCGTCTTTAGCCAGCCTTTGCAATAAGAAGCATGTTTCCCAGGCCATTGGGAGCGATTTATTGATCTATTTGCCGAAAAAAGAAAAATATTTTGGGTTGAGAAAGTGGACGACACACACACAAGAAGTTGTTTGTAACAGCCTTTACCTAAAAGATTCGCTGAAACAAAGGTATCCAAAAATGAAGGCCACCGTCGCTTACCGCGGAACGAATTTATCTGATTTTTCAGATAAGAAAAAAACTGAAAATGTTGGCTTCATACGATTGTTATTTTTAGGGGGCTTCTCTAACAGAGGCGGCTCTGGCATGGGAACGAATCTAAAAGGTGGGGAAACCTTAAAGTTGGTTATCCAGTCTTTAGATACAAATGACGACATGAAAGTTATTTTTAGGATAGGAGGGCCAGAAAGTGATTCAACGCTGCTCAAAAAATGGAGAGAAACTTTGAAACATTCCGAAAGGGTTGAACTGTTGGGGCTTCGTAAACCTGATGAAATCCCTGGGCTAATGGAATCAGCCGAGGTTGTTTTAGTGCCTAGTTTGTCAGAAGGATTGCCCAATGTTGGGATGGAAGCCTGTGCTTCGGGATGTTTATTAATAGGAAGTAATGTTGGTGGGATTCCAGAAATCATCACACACAATATTAGCGGATTGATTTTAGAAGCAGGAAACACGGTCGCTTGGAGTATTGCAATTGCCGATGTTATAGCCAATTTTAACAGGTACAAACCCATGATAGAAAAATCTACTTTAATTGCGAAGGAAAAATTCGATGCAAAGAATTATCCAAAAAAACTCCTTCACATCATCAAATCGCATTATTCATAAAACATGACAGACACTCAGGGAAAGGTTAAAATGAAAACCTCCCTCTAATAGTCTTAAAATGGGAATTCAAAAGTGAGTATTAGCATTCTCTGGATTGTTCGGAGCTTTTTATGTAGGCGTATATGAAAATCATCCTCTCTCACGACATAGATCACCTTGATTGGACAGATCATTATCTCAATGACATGATGCTTCCTTTCACATTATATCGAAATTCATTGGGTCTTTTGAGAAGGCAAATGCCATTCAGCTTATATTTAAAGCGTCTGAATATGACAGGTCGGATGCATAGAATTCCAGAATTGCTTGAATTTTATAGTTTAAATGAGTTAAAGGCCTGTTTCTTTTTCGGAATGGATAATGCGCTGCGATTATCTTATCACTATAAAAAACCCAAACGACTAATCCACCAAATTTTAGAGGATGGTCATGAGGCGGGCGTGCATGGCATTGAAACGAAAAATAAGGCAAAGATAATGGAAGAGAAAAAACGCTTTGAAGAGGTCAGCGGGTTATCCAACTTTGGCATACGCACTCACTATCTTCGTCTCAGTGGGTACACCCATCAACTTTTTACTGAAGCCGGCTATAATTTTAATTCGACAATTGAAGTCATTTCTAAACCTGTGAGAATAGGTAAAATATGGGAGATTCCCATTAGTTTAATGGATGCTTCCTTGGTTCCGTTGTCGCAACTCAACCAGAATTTTGATTCATGGAAAAAGAATACGCTTATCAAAATTGAAAGCGCCTTAGAATGCAATATTCCTGTATTCGTCATTAACTTTCACGACATTTATTTCAATGCAAAAGAGTTCCCTGTGATTAAGCAGTGGTATCAATGGCTAATAGAGTATCTAATTGAAGGTGGTTATAATTTTACTACTTTCAACACTTACTTAAACACGCTAAACAAAGAAAATTAAAATGAAAAAATTTGCTCTGATTGGCGCTGCCGGCTATATTGCCCCTCGCCACCTAAAAGCAATAAGGGACACGGGAAATCAACTTCTTGCTGCATACGATACCTTTGATAGTGTCGGTATCATGGACAGCTTTTATCCACAGGCTTCCTTTTTTACTCAGTTTGAATTATTTGACAGACACTGTAGTAAATTGCAAAGCACTTGTGGCAAAATAGATTACGTTTCAATTTGCACGCCCAATTACCTGCATGATGCACACATTCGCTACGGTCTTCGCCTGGGGGCTGATGTGATATGTGAAAAGCCCCTGGTACTCAACCCCTGGAATGTGGACGAATTACAAAAAATAGAAAGAAAAACTGGGAAGAGGATTAATACGATACTCCAACTTCGACTGCATCCATCAATAGTTGATTTAAAAAAGAAAATAGAAAACGGATCTAAAGGTAAAATCCATGAAGTGGATTTGACTTATATCACTTCGCGCGGCAATTGGTATTACACTTCCTGGAAAGGAGACATTAACAAGAGTGGTGGAATTGCTACGAACATCGGCGTACACTTTTACGACATGCTCTCCTGGGTATTTGGCGCCGTCAAAAAAAACATCGTTCATGTCATTTCACACGACAGAGCTGCGGGCTATCTGGAATTGGACAAGGCCAGAGTGCGTTATTTTTTGAGTATTAACGCCGACCACTTGCCTGAAAATGCAGTAGAAGGCGAAAAGAGGACATTCCGCTCGATCACTGTTGATGGTGATGAATTTGAATTTAGCCAAGGCTTTACTGAATTACATACGGAGAGCTACAAAAGAATATTGGAAGGAAAAGGTTTCGGCATACAGGAAGCGCGAAATTCTATTCAAATCGTACACGATATTAGGAATGCAATGCCCATTGGGTTGAAAGGGGATTACCATCCTGCGGCAAAATTTCCTTTGAGTAAACATCCTTTTGGGTGGTAATCTGCAAGTTTCAATAATTCCCTTCAAGGTATGAGTCAAACACTCCTCAGCGTATTAATACCAATTTTCAATGAAGAAAAATACATCCTTTCTCTTTTGGAAAGTTTGTCATTAGCCTTACCGGCAGATTCAGAGCTATTCCTAATTGATGGCGGTTCTACTGATAGAACAAAGGCAAAAATTCATCAATTCAGCCCCGCCAATTTCAACTTGCAAATAATAGAGAATCCACAAAGGTATGTAAGTCATGGCTTCAACCTCACATATCCCTATTCAAAGGGTAAATACATTTGCTTGTTAGGCGCTCACGCCGAATATCCAGCCAACTTTTTCAAGACAGGAATTAGCTACCTGGAAAAGAACGAATGCGACGTCGTAGGAGGCCCGCTTATACAAAAAGGAAAATCAAAAACAGGGCAGGCTATTGCATATTGCATGAGTAGTAAATTTGGAGTTGGGAATACTGAGTTTCGTACTCAGTTTAAAAAAGCTTACGTTGACAGTGTAAGTTTTGCTATGTACAAACGAGAAATTTTTGAACGTCTTGGTTTATTGGATGAACGTCTTATTCGGAATCAAGACGACGAGTTGCATTACCGCATTAACGCAGCCGGTTTAAGAATTTTAATGGTACCCGAAATGGCTTGCGTATATTACGTTCGAGATTCACTGCATAGCCTATTTATTCAATATTTTCAATATGGCTTATTTAAACCTTTGGTAATCAAGAAGGTTAGAAAAGGCCTCCGTCTAAGGCACCTGATACCCAGCCTGTTTGTATTATACGTTTTAACGCTGCCGCTAGTGCATTGGTGGCCAGTTTGGGTAATTCCTTTATTTGCTTATTCTGGTGTACTGGTTTTCTTTTCTTTTAAAAATCCACTTCCCCTAATGCAAAAAATAAAATGTCTCTTCTCATTTCCAACCCTACATATTTCATACGGGTTAGGCTTCCTTATAGGCCTCAAAAAACTAAACTAAAACAATAAAATGCTTTCACCAGATTTTCACATAGCCTTAGAATGGGACATTTACACCTGGTCTCAAGCGCTAAAACATTGGGATGCTTACTTCAGCAGTAAATCCATTCAAAGGGCGGCGGGCTTGGAAATAGGATCCAGAAATGGAGGTCTGAGTTTTTATTTTTCAAAACACTATGGCGCAAGAATGTGCTGTAGCGATTACGGATTCCCATCTGACAAAGCAAAAGAGCTACACAAAAAGGAAAATGTTTCCCACCTAATCACCTATTCATCTGTAGATGCTTGCCACATACCTTTTGAAGATAATGCATTCGATTTCGTCGTTTTCAAATCTGTATTGGGAGCGGTAGGTAGGGCTAATGCTTATGAAAAGCAGAAGCAGGCGGTGGAAGAAATGCGCCGTGTTTTAAAGCCAAAGGGAGTTTTATTGTTTGCAGAAAATTCCAGAGCGAGTCTGCTTCATCAATGGGCGCGAAGAAAATTCATTCCCTGGGGAGAAAGTTGGCGCTATGTTTCTTTGAAAGAGATGAACGAGCTACTGTCTTCCTTTTCTTCCTTTGACTTATTATCTACCGGCTTTTTTGCAGCTTTTATACCCAAACCCGAATATCTTAAAAGATTTGCTTCGACATTGGATAGACCTATGCCTTATCTTACGCCTGCCTCGTGGAGATACGTAATGTACGGTCATGCTGTAAAATAAAACCATCGTCAATAAACAGCAAATAGCTACACCATGCAAAACATCCCTTTTTCACTCCCTTTGATAGATGCCGATGTAAAAGAAGAGGTCAATGATTGCCTTAATAATACCGGTTGGTTGACAACAGGACCGAAAGTACGGCTCTTGGAGGAAGAAGTTAAAAAGCTGTGCAAAGTAGAAGCCGCTCTCTGCGTCAACTC
The DNA here is from genome assembly GCA_964643005.1 of uncultured Saprospiraceae bacterium. Classification (GTDB taxonomy): domain Bacteria; phylum Bacteroidota; class Bacteroidia; order Chitinophagales; family Saprospiraceae; genus UBA6168. The sequence continues at coordinate 4,749 of CAZXQI010000127.1, forward strand.
ATGGACAAGCGGCGCTATGCTCGCATTACGCTGGTTTGATATAGGCCCTGGAGACGAAGTCATTATCCCTGCCTATACCTACAGCGCAACAGCGCTCTGTGTACTAAACATCGGCGCCCAACCGGTGATGGTGGATGTGGGTGAAGATTTCAACATTTCCGTCGCCAATATCCGCGCAGCCATCACGCCACGCACAAAAGCTATTCTTCCCGTGGACGTGGGAGGTTGGCCATGCGATTACGATACCATCATGGCGCTCGTTCAAGATACTGACATTACCAATTTATTTCAACCTTCCTCCAACCGCCAGGAAATGCTTGGCAGGCCAATGGTTTTGGTAGATGCAGCTCATTCTATTGGCGCCACCTACAAAAACCGACCCGCATGTGTCTTAGCTGACATGACAGTTTTTTCGTTTCATTCGGTGAAAAATGTGACAACAGGCGAAGGCGGGTGTATTTGTCTAAATTTACCGAGGCCTTTTGACAATTTGCTCGAGTATCAGTTTCTAAAAGCATTCGCATTAAATGGCCAAAGCAAAAGCGCTTTTGAGAAGAATCAGCTAGGAGGCTGGCGTTACGATATCATAGCTCAGGGATTAAAAGTAAATATGCCTGATATTTGCGCTGCTATCGGATTGGCTCAAATTCGGAAATATAAAAACCAATTGCTTCCAGAGCGCCACCGTATTTTTCAGCAATATAACGATATCCTTAAACAAAAAGAATGGGCAGTATTGCCTCCCTATAATGAAAATGAAAGGTTAACCTCTTGTCACCTGTATATGTTGCGGATAACCGATACAACTGAATCGGAACGAGACGATATTATCCGGCGATTAAGCGAGCGGGGCATTGGCGTCAATGTCCATTATATTCCAATGGCGATGCTCACATTGTTCAAAAATCTGGGTTACCGAATAGAGGACTATCCTAACACCTACCGATTATATTCCAATGAGATTTCCTTACCAATATACAATGGATTAACTGAAGCACAAGTAGGTTACGTGGCAGAGAATCTAATTGCTGAAGTAGTTCGATAGCTCGTCTTTCACAATCATCGTTCAACTGGATAAAATAGCCGATGAATCAAACATCTCGTTAGTGGTCATACGGAGGGTCTGCTGGCTGTTCACCTTCAAAACTGCCCGGATGCGGGAACTATTAGCCTGGCTCAACGAGCGGGGGGTGATGTGTCGTCCTTTCTGGGTTCCAATGAATCAGTTGCCGATGTTTAAAGAGGAGTTGTACGTAACTGTGCGGGATTGCTCGGCGGAGATTTACGAGTCCTGCATCAGTATTCCCAGTTCGGTGGGGATTACGGAAGAGCAATTGGAGGAGGTGGTGGGTAAGATTAGGCAGTTTTATGGCGCTTAGGCGGGGGTGCGGGTAGCGCAGATTTTTACTCAGATTACAGGATTTTTTAATTTTTGAAGTTCACTTTCTACACCAACCATGATAAATATAGACCTGTCAACTTTTATACGGGAGAAGATTACCGGCCGTTCGGAGAGCCTGCTGGCTGTTGATTTGGAGAACAATCGGGCAAAGCTTCGGGAGCGCATTGAGGGTAAATCCGTCTTAGTCATCGGCGGGGCGGGCACTATTGGCTCCTTTTTCATCAAGGCGCTGCTGCCCTGGCGTCCGGGGCGGCTCTTCGTCGTGGATACCAATGAAAACGGTTTGACGGAATTAGTGCGGGATTTGCGCAGTACGGCGGGTCTTCCCATTCCCGATACCTTCCTCCCCTACCCCATCAATTTCAGCGACCGGGTATTTGAAAAATTGTTGCGACAAGAAGGACCTTTTCATATCGTGGCCAATTTTGCGGCGCACAAGCACGTGCGCTCGGAGAAGGATCAATACTCCATTGAGGCCATGATAGAAAACAATGTGTTGCGCGCGCGCCGGCTATTGGATCTGCTCTTAGAATCGCCGCCCGAACATTTCTTTTGCGTCTCCACCGACAAGGCCGCCAATCCGGTCAATATCATGGGCGCCAGCAAAAAGCTGATGGAAGAAGTCATCATGGCCTATTCCCGACGGATGCCGGTCACGACGGCTCGCTTTGCCAATGTGGCCTTTTCCCAGGGCAGCCTGCCGGCGGGATTTTTGGAGCGCCTGAACAAGCGGCAGCCCCTCTCCAGTCCCTCCGACGTGCGGCGATACTTCGTTTCTCCCCAGGAGGCGGGCGAACTTTGCCTCTTAGCCTGCATGCTCGGCGAAAGCGGGGACATCTTTTTCCCTAAACTGCGGGAGGAGGAAATGGCTACCTTTAGCAGCATCGTCGAAAAGCTCCTGGCCGAATACGGCTATGCGCCCGACTACTGCCGCTCAGAGGAAGAAGCCCGAAAAAAGGCCGCCGATTGGAAGCCGGAGAATCCCGCCTACCCCGTCTATTTCTTCCCCTCCGATACTTCCGGGGAAAAGGCTTACGAGGAGTTCTATACCGGGGAGGAAGCCATCGAGTGGGATAACTTCGCTGCGCTGGGGGTTATTAAGTCGGTCGGTACCCGGAGCATGGAGGAATTAGACGCTATCTTTGGAAGGCTTCGGCGACTCTTTGAATCGGAAGCCTTAGATAAGGAAAGAATCGTAGCGCTGCTGAAGGAGGTGATCCCGGGCTTTGCGCATATAGAGAGGGGGAAAGGGCTGGATCAGAAGATGTAAGGCGTATGCGTGGAGTTTCCCGCAGATGATTTTCGTCCTGGGAGAAAATCAGTCTAAGTTTACTTTGGACTCAGGGCATATTTTTTTTAATTGATTGATTTGAGCAAACGCATTTTAGACATTTTGGTGGCCGGTATGGCTTTGCTGCTCTTGTCGCCGCTGCTAATTCCCATTGTACTGCTGCTCAGACTGACGGGGGAAGGAGAGGTGTTTTATTTGCAGGACAGAGTGGGCTATCAAAAGCGCCTGTTTAAGATATGGAAGTTTGCCACCATGCTGAAGGACAGCCCCAACATGCTTACAGGTTCCTTAACCCTTCGAAATGACCCAAGAGTTACCCGGGTGGGTAAATATCTACGTATCACCAAAATCAATGAAGTGCCCCAGGTAATCAATGTTCTTTTAGGAGACATGAGTATTGTCGGCCCCAGGCCACAGGTTCTACGGGATTTTCAGGCATACCCATCCCATATTCAGGATGTTATTTATAATGTCAGGCCTGGAATCACTGGAATTGGATCTATTATCTTTCGAGATGAAGAAAAATTTCTTTCTATTCCCAATGTGGATCCCATTGCTTTTTATGAAAAGCATATTGCCCCGTACAAAGGCGAGCTTGAATTATGGTATCAAAGCCGCGCCTCCATGGCTACCGATTTGAAGATCATCTTCATCACCGCCTGGGAAATCCTCTTTCCACACAGCAACTTAGTTTTTAAAATTTTTGACGATCTGCCGGAGCGGCCGGTGGAGCTGACGGTGGAAGGGGCGAGAAAGATTGCATAGACAGGGTCTCCCGCCAATTTCGCATTCCCTTTAGACTTTACTGAAAATGGTTTACTTTAGAAGGGAAAATCCATTCGGCAGTTTCTTCCATTTTTTGGCGTAGATTTTCCTAATAGATTAGACAGCTCCCCGCTTTGTCACCATTCAAATACTAATACGCATTATGAAAAAGGCATTAATCACCGGCGTAACGGGACAGGACGGCGCCTATTTATCGGAGCTGCTCTTACAGAAAGGCTATGAGGTGCACGGCATCAAGCGCCGTAGTTCTCTGTTCAACACGCAGCGCATTGACCACCTCTACGAAGACCCGCACACCGTCAACCGGCGCTTTATCCTTCACTATGGCGACCTGACGGACTCCACGAATATCATTCGCATCATCCAGGAAGTGCAGCCGGATGAAATTTACAATCTGGGGGCGCAGTCCCACGTCTTAGTGAGCTTCGAGGAACCCGAATACACGGCAGATGTGGATGCGATGGGTCCTCTGCGGATATTGGAAGCCGTGCGGCTTTTGGGTCTGGCGCACAAGACGAAAATCTATCAGGCTTCGACATCGGAACTGTATGGCTTAGTGCAGGAAGTCCCGCAGTCCGAAAAGACGCCCTTCTATCCCCGCTCTCCTTATGGCGTAGCCAAAATGTACGCCTACTGGATTACGGTCAACTACAGGGAAGCTTACGGCATGTTTGCCTGCAACGGGATTTTGTTCAACCACGAATCGCCCATCCGCGGAGAGACCTTCGTCACTCGCAAGATTACCAGAGCCGTGGCCAAGATCGCGCTCGGCCTCCAGGAAAACCTCTACTTAGGCAATCTCGACGCCCGCCGCGACTGGGGGCACGCCCAGGACTACGTAGAAGCCATGTGGCTCATCCTGCAACAACCTGAACCCGATGATTTTGTCATCGCCACCGGCAAGACCACCCTCGTGCGGGAGTTTGTGCGCATGGCCTTTCGGGAAGTCGGCGTAGAATTGGAGTTCCGCGGCAAAGGCGTCCACGAAAAGGGAATAGTAGTCTCCTGCTCCAACCCGGAATACCGGTTAAATGCCGGCAGCATTGTAGTCGCCATTGACCCTAACTACTTCCGCCCCACCGAAGTGGATCTACTCATCGGCGACCCCACTAAAGCTCACAAAAAATTAGGCTGGAAACCTAAGCACGACCTCAGTTCCTTAGTTAAAGACATGGTTCGCTCCGACCTGCAACTTTTCAAAAAAGACCAGGTACTCATGCGGGAAGGCTTCGAAATCAAAAATCAATTTGAATAAAAATTAAGCCCTCCGTGAATTCGGATTGGTTGTAGGAATGGAAAGAAGTCCCTTTTTTTGATTTTTGAGTTTTGGTTTTGGTTCCTTTTGGCCTTGGAATGGAATGGAGTTTTTCCTTTCTGATTGACGATATAAGATGGGCGATCACACTGGTAGTCTGATAATGTAGAACATCATGAGAAATGCGTTTGGAATTAGATATTTCGCCCTTTCAGGGCTTTGGATTTCGTGGCTTTACCATTTCATAGGGCTACACCCCATGCTAAGGTATTCCGCCCCTTC
>CAZXQI010000128.1:0-9759 GCA_964643005.1 uncultured Saprospiraceae bacterium
TCTCTGCACTACTTAGCATTTTCAGCCATCCTGCTCCGAAAGGCAGGAAAAATACTATAGACAGCTTCAACATTATTTTCAGTGGCTTTTCCCTTATAGGAGCTTTAAATAAAAAAAGCGTACCGCCCTGATTCCCTTGTGGTATTTCAAAATTTAGGATGAACGTTTACTGATAAACAGGCCGGCAGGCCTTGCGAACGTATCTGGCTTAGCCCTGATACAAATATCCCAGCTCGGGATTTTTCCCCTTCACGCCTCGGAAATAATCTTCAATTACTTTGAAGTCGGCCTCTTTGTCACCCGTCGGGAAAAAAGGCTCCCTGAATTCCACGACGCGATTTCCCCAGTCGAAGCGGCACATGACGATGGCGGCCTTGCCTCCCAGAGCGATATAGTAAAAGCCCGTTCTTAGTTTGTCCACTTTTTTGCGAGTTCCTTCAGGCGCGATGACGGTGTGAAATTTATCTTCCTTGTTGTAAATATCCGTCATAGTCTGGACGAAGTTGGTGCTGTGGCTACGGGTGACGGGATAGCCTCTCAGGCTCCGGAATATCCAGCCAAATGGAGGCTTGAACAGGCTGTCTTTGGCGAGAAACAGCATGTCGGCTTTGATGGCCGAGCGCACCATGATGCCGAGAGGAAAATCCCAGTTCGATGTGTGCGGCATAACAATGACCATCACTTTGGGCAGGTGATTCGGGTAATCGCCTTTAATTTTCCAACCCCAGATCCGGAGTAATAATGCGCTTATTTTGCTCATTTTCTTTTTTTAAAAATCAATCCTTTACAACTTTCTCCTGCGCAGTGGACGACCGCAGCGCGGGTATTTAGGCATTTGATTTTTCCATCCTTTACCCCTGCTGCGCCCTTTTAGAAACTCCAGGAAAGCAGCGGGATTCCTATCGTGGACGAAGGTACAATTTTAGAGCGCAGTTAAAAATTCCAAGAAATTCACAATACATTTACCCTTATTTTTAGTGGACTATCGCAGAGAAAATATACCATTTAATTTTTTAAACAGTCCAATAGGGAAAACGAGAATGACCCTGCCAACTCTTTATAAAAAACTTCTTTTGACGATTTTGAGTTTCCTGATTTTCCGGGCAGGTTTTGCGCAGAATCTGTCAGTTACAGGCGACCCTTCTGAGCCATTCCCCATAGAATTTTTACCTGAAGGAGGTTTTTTTAATGAATCTGTTACCTTGCAACTGCTGGCGCCAGGCGCCGCTGTCTATTACACCACGGATGGCTCCCGTCCGGCGGAGAGACCGGAACAGATCTTTCGGGCGCCTTTTCAAATTCAAAAGACGACAGTGGTCAGAGCTTTTGCCGTCGTAGGGGGCAGGAGGAGCAAAGTCATTTCGCACACTTATTTTATAGATGAGCCTGAATCTACGCTGCCCGTCGTTTCACTGTCCATCACCTCTTCGGCGCTTTTTGACCCCGACAGAGGGCTTTTTGTGAAAGGCCCGGATGCGGTAGATTCCCTTTGGAACCTTCCAGGAGCTAATTTCTGGAGCCGCCGGGAGCTTAGCGCCAATTTTGAATTTTTTGAAACAAATGGAAAATGCGTCTGGCGGGATCAGATAGGAATACGAGTTTTCGGAGGGATGAGCCGCTTGTTTCCGCAGAAATCCATTGCCCTTGTCGCCAGGAAGCGCTATGGAGACAGCCGCTTTCGCTATCGTTTTTTTGGAAAAAAAGGTTTGAAAAAATACAAGTTCCTCGTCCTGCGAAACAGCGGCAGCGACTTTGGGAAAACGCATTTCCGCGACGGCCTGATGACCCAACTCGTGAAGGACTGGGATCTCGATGTGCAGGATTATCGCCCCGCGCAGGTTTATATCAACGGCGTTTACTGGGGTATCTATAATCTGCGGGAAAAAATCAATCGCTACTACGTCGCAAGCCATTATGATGTAAAAAAAGATAGCATTGACCTGCTCGAACACCTGATGACCAAGCGCTTTGGCAGCACTTTACACTACCGGAGCCTGTTGTCTTTTTTGGAAAGAAACAGCCTCGCCAACGACGCCAATTTCGAATGGGTCAAAAGCATGATGGACGTCAATAACTTCATGGAGTACCAGATAGCCCAGATTTATTTTGACAATCAGGACGCCGGCGGCAATATCAAATACTGGCGCCCGAAGACGGAAAACGGCCGCTGGCGATGGATTCTCTACGATACGGACTACGGCTTCGGCCTGTACGATTCCAAAGCCTACCGCAACAACAGCCTCGCTTTTCATACCGATCCGAACGGCCCGAACTGGCCCAATCCGCCCTGGAGTACTTTCATCCTGCGCAAGCTTTTGGAGAATAAAGCTTTCGAACAGGAATTCATCAACTGCATGGCCGACCACCTGAACGACGACTTACAAAGCGAACGCGTGCTGTCTGTCATAGAAAAATTCTACCGGCGGCTCCTGCCCGAAATGCCCCGACACCTGCAACGCTGGCGGCTGAGCGAGGCGACCTGGAATGCAGAGGTAAACGTCCTGCGCAATTTTGCCAGGGAGCGGCCGGCTTACCTCCGGAAGTTTTTGCAGGAAAAATTTGATGTGGGAGAACTGCGCAACCTTTCCTTAGACCTTGAACCTGGCGGCAGGGTCGTCATCAATGAAAATATTGCAGCCCGGGGCAGTTTCCAGGGGCAGTATTTTGAGAAAGTTCCCGTCCGCCTGAAAGCAGTCGCCGACCTCGGCTATCACTTTGTGGGCTGGGAAGGGGAGGGGATCAACTCTTCCTTTCCCGAACTTTACCTCCAGCTCTCTCATCCGGACTGGCGTCTTCGCGCCGTTTTTGAAAAATATAGACACCCCCTGGAAGGGAAAATAGTGATCAACGAAATAAGTTGTAACAATAAAAAAACCAGCGACTGGATTGAGATTTACAACAATTCTAAAGAGCGCGTCAATCTCAAAGACTGGATATTGGCAGACAGGAAAAATGAATTTCGATTCCCTTCTTACACCCTGCCGCCAAAGGGCTACATCGTGGTGTGCGAAGATTCTGCCCGATTTCTGAAAGTTCACCCGAATGCCCAAAGCGTCATCGGCGGCCTGAGCTTTGGACTGAACAAGCGAAAAGAGATCATCCAGCTTTTTTCTGCCGATGCCGAAGCGGTGGACAGCATGGGCTACGAGTTGCCGCCCATGGACTCCGTTTTTACGCTCAACCTCTTACTCCCCGGCCTTGACAATGGCGATCCCGACAACTGGGAACTGACGCCTGGATCTGGCTCTCCCGGCGCCGCCAACGCTTACTACCTCGCGAGTAGAATCCAGACTAAAAGGTCTCTGTTTATGCAAATAGGCGGAGCGCTTGCCGTCGCCATATTCGGCCTGGCAATGCTATGGCTCAGGAAAAACAAGTTTCTTTGAAACTATCTTTTAAGGGATTGCCCCGGAATTTTCCAAAGCTCCTTCGAAGAAAAACCTTAGGCGCATCTGTCGTCTCAGTCGTTCAAGCCCTCCGGTCTCCCGTCCTACATGGCTTTCTCGACATAATACATATCTATCATTCCCTTGTTTTTGGCTTCTACTCTGCCTCTTGGCCGGCAGTCAAAGTTATATTTGACCAGGCCGTAGGTGGCTTCCGAAATATTGACTCTGCCGGCCTCGCACTGTTGTTCCATACGGGCGGCCAGATTGACGGTATCGCCCCAGATATCATAGGCGAACTTCTTGTAGCCCACGACCCCCGCCACGACCGGACCGGTGTGAATGCCGATGCGGGCTTCGAAGAAAGGCCGACCCCGACGGATTCTCTCCTGTTTGTAATCCCCTAAAAACTCCTGCATTTCCAAAGCGGCCTGGACGATATTTTTGGGGATTGTTTTGTGGCTGACTAAACCGCTGGCGCAGAGATAGGCGTCGCCAATGGTTTTGATTTTTTCAATATCCGGGTATTGGGTGATGATGTGGTCGAAGGATTTGAAACATTCGTTCAGCTCCGAGACCAGTTGGTCGGGGGTGAGCCGCTCGGCGATGGAGGTGAAGTTTTTGAAATCGGCGAACAGCACGGTAGCTTCTTTAAACTCTCGGGCGGTGGCGACTCCCTTCTCTTTAAGCTCTTTGGCCACTTCGACGGGCATGATATTGTAAAGCAGCTCGTCAGAGCGCTGCTGCTCCTGCTCAATCGTCTTGTTCTGTTGGGCGAGCAGATTGGAGGATTTCTTTTTGGCCAGAAACCTCAGATAAAACATGAAAGCCAGCAGGACGGTGAAAATCGTTCCCGCTCCAAGTAGATAAGTCAGGTATCTGCCTTGCTCTTTTTCCAATTCCGCATTTTGCAGCGCCAGGTCTTTTTGTTCCAGAGCGAGCGAGTCCACCACTTTTTGAGACTCTAAGGAGTCTATGAGCCGGCGGCGACGCTCTGCCAGGTAGAGCGCTCTGGCCTTTTCTCCGGACACCTTTTTAATTTCTACTTCCTTTTCCGAAAGGTCTGCCTCAATGGTTTGTTTTTCCTCCTCAAGGATGCGTTGCTGTTCGGTCAGGATGGTCTTGTCCTCTCTGAGGATGTCCCGCTCGGTAGCAACCCTTTGCCTGTCGTGTCGCAGACCTTCCACCTCGCCCTGCAGGCCCCTTTTTTCCAGTTCCAGTTGGCGCTTTTCCCGCTCTAACTGATTTTTTAAAATATCGTATTGAGCCTGCATTTCGCTAATGCTCTTTCCTCCCTTATTGCTGAAATAATCAAAAGCTTCCTGCACGACCTGGAGCGCTTTTCTGTCGTTGCGGCTCTTGACGGCTAAGCGACTGCGCAGATCCACGGTTTTTATAATCAGGTCGGCGTCGTTGGCCTCCATGGCGAATTTGGTGGCGCTGCCCAACCAGATATCGGCGTTGCGGTCGTCGCGGCTGCGGTCGTAGCCCCTCGAAACGAGAAAAGCAGCCTCGGCAGCCATGCTGCTATTTTTTAATTCGAGCGCATTTTGGTGGGCGGCTTTGGCGTGGGCAATTGACTTTTTGGCGTCTGTGCGCAGCAATTCGACGCCGAGTTGATAGTTCAGCGTCATCTTCTCTTTGGCGCTGCTCGCTTGCCCTAATTGCTGCTCCAACTCGCTTACAGACTGACCTAAGGCGATGGAAGAACACAACAGAACTAAAAAAAAGAGAAAATTTTTTTGATTGAAAATAATGGGATAAAGCATCTTTGAAAACGGTGCATTTATGACTTTTATCATAGGGCTAAAACCTTGAAAAATAGCTATGTTCGCCCTGTCGGCAAAAATAGAAATTACAAAGTAAGGGAATTTGACTACTCTGAAAACTCATCCCTGTTTAAAAGGAAAAAATTTTTGAAATACTCAAAATTTAATAAGTTCACGCTTCAATTTTTCAAAAACATCTTTTGACATACATTGCCGGTTGTTCAAATGTGACCAGATTCAGTGTTACGAAGAGGGCAATTTTGGGCAATTAATTAATTCAATGCATAAACGATATGACCTACGACACCAGTAACATTCGGAACGTAGTCCTTCTGGGGCACCCTGGTTGCGGCAAAACAACTTTGGCCGAAACTATGCTTTTCGAATCCGGCAGCATCACGCGCCGGGGAACCGTACAAGAGCAAAACACTGTTTCTGATTACACCGATCTGGAACATGAACGGGGCAATTCCATTTTCTCAACCCTGATGCAAAATAACTGGAGAGAAAATAGAATCAACATGCTCGACACTCCGGGTTTTGACGACTTTATCGGAGAGGTGATTTCTTCTATGAAAGTTTCCGACACAGCGCTCATGCTGCTCAATGCCAAAAGCGGCGTTGAAGTCGGAACAGAACTACTCTGGGAATACGTGGAAAAATTCAATATGCCTACCATTTTTGTCGTCAATCAATTAGACCATGAAAAAGCCGACTTCGACAGTACGGCTGATCAGGTAAAAGAGCGCTTTGGCAAAGTCCTTCCCATTCAATACCCCCTCAATCCTGGCGCAGACTTCAATACCATTGTAGATGCGCTGCGCATGACGCTATACGTCTTCCCTAAGGACGGAGGAAAGCCTGAAAAAAAACCTATTCCCGATTCAGAAAAAGATCGCGTGGCGGGGATGCACCAAGCCATCGTCGAGGCCGCCGCCGAAAATGATGAGGAACTCATGGAGCGCTATTTTGATATGGGAACCTTGTCGGAAGACGACCTGGCCTATGGATTAAAAATGGCTATGGCTAAGCGTACCGTATATCCGATGTTTTGCTGCTCTGCCGCTCAAAATATGGGCAGCGGTAGAATCATGGGCTTTATCAACGATGTTTGTCCTTCACCCGCAGAACGCATCCCCGTCAAATTGGATGACGGCGGCGAGTTGAAGTGCGATTCAAAAGGAGATACCACTGCATTTATTTTTAAAACCAATAACGAAGCGAGAGTGGGCGCCATTTCCTATTTGAAGGTCTTTTCAGGCACGCTTAAATCCGGCGATGAATTGATCAACGCCGACAACCGCACCACCGAACGCTTTGGGCAACTCTACATCGCCAATGGCAAAAACAGAGAACCTGTGCAGGAACTAAATGCCGGCGACTTGGGCTGTGTCGTGAAGCTCAAAAATTCACACACCAATCAGACATTGAATAAGAAAGGCGTTGACCGCAATATCGAACCGATTCACTTCCCGAATTCCCGTATCGAAGTGGCCGTCCAGCCGCCGAGCAAGAGCGAGATGGAAAAGCTCATGAAGGCGCTCCACTCTATCGCAGAGGAAGACCCGACGCTCGTCCTCGAACAATCGGCTACGCTGAAACAAACCCTTCTCTACGGCCAGGGGCAACTCCAACTCGACTTGGTCAAGTATCGCGTGGAGCAGGAACAGGGCGTGGCGATGGAGTTTGTCAAACCCCGCATCCCCTATCGGGAAACCATTACCAGAGAATCCAACGAAATGTACCGCCACAAAAAGCAAACCGGCGGCGCCGGCCAATTTGCCGAGGTACACATGCGCATTGAGCCGTATTACGAAGGGATGCCGGATCCCGCCGGCCTGACCGTCAGGAATACCGAAATTGACCAATTGCCCTGGGGAGGTAAACTGGCCTTTTACTGGTGTATCGTGGGCGGATCTATTGATGGCCGTTTTTCCAATGCCATTAAAAAAGGTGTCCTGCAAAAAATGGAAGAAGGACCGCTCACCGGCTCGAACTGCCAGGACATACGGGTCTGCATCTACGACGGTAAAATGCACCCCGTTGACTCCAACGATATGGCCTTTATGACTGCCAGTATCCAGGCGTTCAAAACCAACTTTGAAAAGGCCGCTCCTCAATTGATGGAGCCGATTTACAATGTAGAAATCCTTTGTGCCGGCGATGTGATGGGCGATGTGATGGGAGACCTGCAAACCCGTAGGGCTATCATCATAGGAATGGATTCAGAGGGACACTATCAGAAAATTATCGCCAGAGTTCCGCTGGCCGAATTGTATCAATACTCCTCTACGCTTCGCTCTATTTCCCAGGGCCGCGCCAAGTACAACCGTTCATTTGCGGAGTACGCTCCAGTGCCTGGAGATATTCAACAGCGCCTCATTGCGGAGCATAAAGCTGAGCAGGGGGACGAAGACTAATATTAAAAGGTGGAAGGAGTTCCTGGTTTTGGCGAATCGCTGCCGGAGCCAGGAACTCTGAAAACCGCACCCGATGCACATCCCCCGCCTTTTCTACTTCGACGGAATAAGCTCCGAAATCAACCCTCTCGCTCCAGTCCTTTAATCCTTTTCCTGCTGCCAATTTTCCTTATCCTTTCTCTTAACCAGTAGGCGTCGTGGATTTCTAAGCTGGAAAAATACTGTAATCCGCTGCCCGCTACCAACAGACCGAACGCCAATAGCGCCACAAAGACTACGACAAATGTGATGAGAACAGCCGAAAAGATGGCGGCCTGGTCGGCAGGGAGGCGAAGGTTCATGCTGATGACTTCCAACAGAAACCAGATCACTCCTCCGCCTAAGTTCATAAGGGAGCCGCTGTCGAGGATGAGCAAAAACAAAGCGCCGCAAAACAAGAGAGTAAAGGAAAGCCCAACCATCTTTGTATAAACTTTGCTGGTCAGCTGAAGACTGCGCTCTAATCCTAAAATGAAACCTTTTTTCTCCGAAATGATGACCTGAGTCCAAAGAAAAAATATTGGAAGAAATGGAAGGACGAACAGGAAAGATATCTCACTCGTCCCAAACAGATAGACTAATAAGAGTACTACCGTCAGCACATTTAGATAGGAGAGCGCCGCTCTTTTCCAAAATGAAGAGCCAGAATTGATCTTCTTTCCGCCTTGTTGCATCCGGTTCAGCCGGAACTGGATGACAAAAACTACGACAGACAGGCTTAGTGCTGCGAAAAGGGTTAGCAGACGATAATTCCTGTCGATAATGAATTGGGGTAAGGCGGCTAATGTGCTGAACATTCCCTGCTTATAATAGAAACCCTCCCCGGGCGAATCTTTGGCAAGACCAAAGGCTATAAACCCATAGAGAGAGGCGCCTGCCAGAGCAGCCCAGGCGATAAATTGAAAATTTTTTCTGTAAAAAATAAAAGTATCCGTAAACAAATCGCCCACCGTTTTGATCGAAGAAAAATCTATCTCGCGATTGACATCTGGCGTGAGACGAATCTTTTCATTGCCTGAAATTTCCCTGCGACCTTTCCGCAGGGGCAGGAAGACAAAATAAAACAAGACAATTGCAAAGCAAAGAAAAATGAAGGCGCCCCTCAGTATGTCCGGCGCCTCGGTATGTCGCGTGAAATAGCTTTCGATAAAGCCGGCGCAGACGAATAGCGGCAGCGTGCCAATCAATATACTCATCCCACGCCGGGCTGCGAGCTGAAATGAACGCAGGCGGGAGAAAGTACCCGGCTGTACCAGGCCCTTACCCATCGTCAGGCCCGCAGCGCCGGCAATCACAATGGAAGAAATTTCAAAGGCGCCGTGTAGCCAGACAGCCAAAAACGATTCCCAAAACAGACCTTTTTCAATAAAAAAATACTGGAAGGCCCCCAGCATAATGCCGTTGTAAAGCAAGCTGCCAATGGTACCTATGGCGTAAAAAACGCCGAAGATGAAGGTTCGCAGCGCGACGAGAATATTATTGATGGTAATGCCGAGAAACATGTTAAACGCTCCCAGTTCCTTATAGACCGCCATCGGATCTCCTGAGTTGATATTCGCCTCCGTCATCTCTACATAGCGCTCTCCCAGTATAGAGCGGGCAAAGTCGGGGTCGGCTGCGCCTGAAAGCATGCCGATAGCTATTGCCAGAGCAAAGATGAAAAAGGATAGCAGCAGTTCTTTTCTCGACTCGTAGAGCAACTGTGGCAGGTCGTCCGCCCAGAAGTGGGCAAAGCGCTTCCAAATTGGCTTTTTTCCTTTATAAATATTGAAAAAAACTTTCTGAGCCAGCCCGTTCAAATAGACCCGCACCGAGCGGTTGGGATAAAAAGTGCGGGCATAGGAAAGGTCGTCTGTTACCTGAATGAACAAGTCGTTCAACTCTTCGGGGTTGTCCTGGCGGCCTTCTAAGTATTGCTCAAATTCCTGCCACTTTTCTTTATTTTGCTGGATGAAAGAAGTTTCACGCATATCGTCAGTCGAAAAATATCCGCCAAAATAAACAGGTATTTAGAAAGTAATCCAGTCTTACCGGCGGAAGCTCCAAAAAACCTGCTGTAAAATCTGCACTTACCAGTGAGAATTTTTTTAAAAAAAAAATTTATGAAAATAAAAATAATATAGGTAACCTTACTCATTCCTATCC
>CAZXQI010000129.1:0-9741 GCA_964643005.1 uncultured Saprospiraceae bacterium
TTCGAATCCATCATCGCCCACCGAAATTTATAAGAGGCTATCTCATCTGGGATAGCTTTTTTTTTTGGAAAAAATGATTAGCTCGGTTGGTTCAGAGCATCCCGATTGCATCGGGAAAGTCCTTGGTTCGAATCCATCATCGCCTGCCGAAATTTATACGAGGCTATCTCGTCTGGAGTAGCTTTTTTTACCTTCGGTTTTATGTTTTACACTTATATCCTGTATTCTGAAGTCTTGAAGAGGTACTACATTGGCTCTTGCTGCGCTGATTTGGAGGGGCGACTGAGGCGGCATTTGTCCAATCATAAAGGTTTTACAGCTAAGGCTAAGGATTGGGTGGTCGTTTATACGAAGGTATTCCCTTCGAGGTCGGAAGTTGAAGCGATGGAGCGCCAAATCAAGAAGTGGAGGTCTATGGAGATGATTCAGAAGCTAATCAATTCTGCAAGTAGAAGAGACTGGGAGGCGCCGGCTTTTAGTTCTGTTGTTCCTGATTTGAATTTACTATCGTTAGCGAAAATTTGAAAGGTGGGGAAAAAGGTGGAGAACTGATAGCTCTGGGTTCAGGTAGCATTTTGAGGCAGGGGGCCATCCTCTAATGGTTCTCATTTTACCGATGATTTTTTTGTGAGCAGTATCGCCTGCCGGTACTTTCTGCAAAATTTCTATTTCAAAATTTTCGGAATTGCGGTTTTGAAACATCGGGGCTATCCCTCTATTTTCCAATGCAAAATTTAGAAAAGATATTTTCCAGGAGGTCTTCTGTGCTGACCTGGCCAAGGATTTCGCCGAGGAAGGAGAGCGCGCGGCGGATATCCATGGCGACAAAATCGGAGGTTACTTCTTCGTCGAGGCTGCGAAGTACATCGCCCAGGCTGTCGGAAGCTTTTTGGAGGGCTTCAAAATGGCGGGTGTTGGTCACGATGGGGCTTTCTAAACTGACCTGCCCTGCGAGGATGAGGTCGTAGAGTTTTTCTTTTAGATAGGAAATATTCATCCTGTGCAGCGCTGAAATAGCGACGATGTGGCGACTGTCCACCGGACGCAGGGATTCGGGTTTGAAATATGGGTTGGCGTCCATCTTATTGCAGACGACTAAGAGCTGCATGTCTTCGCCGTGAAGCCGTTCCAAATCGGAAAGTACTTCTTCCGGCTGCATGGCGCCGACGTCAAAGACGTAAATGAGCACGGCTGCCTGTCGTACTTTCTCTAAGGTCTTCTCTACGCCTATGGCTTCTATCTGGTCTTGCGCCTCCCGAATGCCCGCCGTATCAATCAGCCGGAACTCTAAGCCTTTGATGTTGAGGATTTCCTCAATGGTGTCGCGGGTGGTTCCGGCGATGTGGCTGACGATGGCTCGCTCTTCGTTGAGCAGAGCGTTGAGCAGGGTGGATTTTCCTGCATTGGGTCGCCCGGCGATAACGGTGGGGACGCCGTTCCTGATGACGTTGCCGAGGCGGAAGGAGTGCAGAAGTTGGCCAATCAGTTGCCGGATTCTGGAGACAAGGTTTTTCAACTCTCCGCGATTGGCGAACTCCACGTCTTCTTCGGCGAAGTCGAGTTCCAGTTCGATGAGGCTGGCGAAGTTGACCAATTCCTCCCGCAGTTTTTTGATTTCATGGCTAAAGCCGCCGCGCATTTGCCGCATGGCTACGTGGTGACTGCTTTCAGAAGTGGAGGCTACGAGGTCGGCGACGGCTTCGGCCTGCGAGAGATCCATTTTTCCATTCAAAAAAGCGCGGAGGGTAAACTCTCCGGGCTGGGCGAGGCGGGCGCCTTTTTTTATAAAAAGTTCCAATACCTGTTGCAGGATGAAGGGCGAGCCGTGGCAGGAAACTTCTGCGCTGTTCTCACCGGTGTAGGAGTGCGGGGCTCTGAACACGGCGACGAGCGCCTCGTCCAGCACCTGTCCTTCTTCGCCGATTATGGCGCCGAAGTGAAGGGTGTGGCCGGCTTGTTTAGTCAGGTCTTTTCCGCGAAACACCTTTTGCACGGTGTGGATAGCGCTCTCGCCGGACAATCGAATGACGCCAATAGCGCCCACCCCCGGCGGCGTTGCCAGGGCGACGATAGTATCCGCTAAATTATGCGAGGAATAATTCATACTTATTTCGGACGTGCCAGGTGGCGCTCCGCATGGTAGGATGAGCGCACCAGCGGTCCGCTTTCCACGAAGTCAAATCCTTTTGCCAGGCCCACCTCTTTGAACATGGCGAACCTGTCGGGATGGACAAACTCAGCCACGTCCATGTGCATCTTCGTCGGCTGGAGGTACTGCCCGAGGGTCATCACGTCGCATCCGTGCTCCAACAGTTCATCCATAGTCTTGAAGACGTCGTCGTCTGTTTCTCCAAAGCCTAACATGATGCCCGACTTGGTGCGCTTGCCGTATTCCTTCGTGCGCTTAATCTGCTCTAAGCTGCGGGAGTATTTGGCCTGCGGGCGCACCTTGCGATAGAGTCGCTCCACTGTTTCCATGTTGTGGCTGACCACTTCCTGTCCCGCTTCGATCATCCGCTCCAATGCCCACCAGGTAGCTTTTACGTCTGGTATCAGCGTTTCAATCGTTACCTGAGGCGTAGATTCCTTGACAGCCCGGACGGTCTGGTACCAGATTTCGGCGCCCCGGTCTTTCAGTTCATCCCGGTTGACGGAAGTGATGACGGCGTGCCGAACCTGCATCAGCCGGATAGCTTCTGCAACGCGCCGCGGTTCGTCGGTGTCGTACTCTGTCGGGCGGCCGGTCTTCACGGCGCAGAAGGAACAAGAGCGGGTGCAGGTATTGCCGAGGATCATAAAAGTAGCGGTGCCTGCTCCCCAGCATTCGCCCATGTTGGGGCAATTGCCGCTCTGGCAAATGGTATGCAGTTTATAATCATCCACTAATCGGCGCACCCTTTTGTAGTTCTCGCCTATGGGCAGTTTGACTCTAAGCCAGTCGGGTTTGCGTGTTTTGGCGCCTGATTTATCAATTATTGGAAGTTCGTACATGATTTTATTGAAATGTTTGCGTGCTTTTTAACCGCAGAGGGCGCAGAGGATTTTTGAATTGGAGAGAGGATGTAGAGAGTTGATTGCGTGAAATTACAAATCGTCTTTAGCAAATCTTAAATCAAAGGAAAATTTACTTCTCGCCGCTCAGTCTTCATTCCCACCGTGGCCTCCGTGGTAAAATTAGTTTCTCTGGTATATCACCAGCGTTTACCGAATTGCAAATATAGAAAAAGGTTGATGAAGACCTGCTGGTTTTCCACGTTGTTGACTTCGACCATGATGGGCATTTTGCGGGCGAAGGCGTCCACCATCACTCCGGCTTCTATGGATTTGACGTATTCATCAAAAGCTCCCCAGTCAAAATGGACGGCAAACCTGCCGTGAACGCCAGGCTGGAAAGAGATTTCATCCAAGCCCCTCGTCCAACTGGAGGCGCCGTGAATCTGCCAGATATCGAGGAAGCGGCTGGCATCCTCCTCGCTGTATTTTACGGAAGTAGAAAATCTGCCATCGGGGGCGCGCAGTTCGAGGTAGTAGGGCTTCAGGAGGCCAAGGGTAGCGCCGCCCTCATAGGAAATCCCCACTGCGACGCCTTTGTGTTTGGCCTTTTCGGAGAAATATCTCTTTACGCCGAGGCCGCCCCTCAGTACAAAAAGGTTGTTTTGCTTGCCGTATTTGAAGGCTCTTGAAATCCTGCCGTTCAACGTTCCCGGCGTGTCAAAATTTTGGCGGAATTCCTTTGGATGCTGTATTTCGCCAATTTCAGCGTGCCAGTATTTGGTGAGGTAATAGGTGCGCAACTTTCCAACATTGACACCCACAGCTAAGCCATTCGTGTGCAGGCGCAGGCCGACGGCAAATTCCTTATTGTAAATAATGCCCTTGTTGGCTTCATCCAATTGTTTAGGCTGGAAGGTCTCCTGACCCATTGCAGAAAAGGCGGCAATAAGCAGGGCAACCGGGACGAGAATATGGCGCAATTTTAAATTCATACGTTCTGAAGTTAAATTCCAGATTGCAATGTAATTTTTATCTCCCAAAGTTGTGCGTTTATCAGCAGAGAAACGGGCGCCAAAGTCGTTTTGTTTAAAATCATTTTTGGAAGTGGATGATGTTTCCCAAAAAAAAGCGGGAATGAATGGAGATCCGACCCCTGAAGCGCTAAAGTAAATAAAGCATCCCTACAGACTCGGGATGGTTATTTTTCAAAAGTCCCCCCCTCTTTCCCATCCCTGTTTTTACAAATAATCGGGCTGGCGAAAAGTTTTACCTTTGTACAAAATCCAGCGTCATGGTAAAATTGATTTTTTGGGGGATCATCGGATTTATCGTTTACCGATATTTTCAAATGAAGGCTCAACTAAAGGAGGGTCGGAAAAATCAGGCTGAGCAAAAGCGGTTCCACCGGCAGAACGAAGCGGCAGACAGGCAAAAGGAAGACGGAGACTACATTGATTATGAAGAACTTAAATAACAGCCTGACACAGGCGGCTTCCACTAAAAAACAAACAAATGGACCAGGTTGAAAAACAGGGAACGATTGGCGATCGGATACTTTACAAAAACAACCAGTTCATCGCCTTCAACAAACTGCCGGGCATTCCTACCCAGCCCGATAAAACGGGCGACAAATCACTGCTACAATTAGCTGAAATCTACAGCAAGTCTTCGCTTTACTTAGCGCATCGCTTAGACCGGCCTGCCAGCGGGGTTGTGCTTTTTGCAAAGACAAAAACGGCTATTCGCTCGCTGAACGAACAATTCCAACAGCGAAGCATTCGGAAAACCTATCTCGCCGTCGTGAAAAATCTGCCGCCGGAAAAGGAGGGGACGCTGCGACATTTTTTATCCAAAAATCAAAAGGTCAACCGCTCTAAAACCGTAGAAGAGGAACAGGGCGGGCAATTGGCCGAATTGAACTATCGGGTGCTGGGCAGCAGCGACAACTATCATTTACTCGAAATTGAATTAATCACCGGCAGGCGCCACCAAATCCGCTCTCAGTTAGCGGCTATCGGCTGCCCCGTTAAAGGAGACGTGAAATACGGCTTTCGGCGAAGCAATCCGGATCGCTCCATCCACCTGCACGCCTGGAAACTTGTGTTCCGACATCCCATTTCCGGCGAGTCGGTCGAGTTGCAGGCGGCTCCTCCTGCCGACCCGGTTTGGGACGCTTTCTCTGCTATCATCACAGGCGAAGGGGGGGGGACATTTTAAAAAACCTAAAGTCCTGAACTACAAAAACTATCCGCGTTTATGAAATTCAAATTTTGGATAATCCTCGCCCTGGTCATGTCGGCGGCTATTTCGGCAACGGCGCAGGAGGAAGGGCAGGCGACGAAGAAAAAAGATGCGCGCCAGTTATTACAACAATTGCACGAAGGTACTTTGATCGTCCGTCTTCAATCCAATGACCGGAAAATCAAGGAGTTGCAGCGTCTGATTGACTCTCCCGACCTAAATGAGAAGAGCAAATCCCGCTTTCGCAACATGCTGAAAACTACGCTGGCAGATACCCGGCAGGAGGGATTGGATATGATGGTCGCTTTTGCGGGGAATTACAATTTCTCCAAAGTGCTCTTTATTTACGATACGGCTTCGGTTTCGTTGAAAAACGGCGTGGCAGGCGGCTACTTCCTCAATGATTCCTTAGAGACTGACCCATTGCTTCGCCTCGAAAGCAAGGACTGGCTGCTGCTTTATTTCCGGCGTGAAGCGCCGGCCAACTTTTTCCTGCTGGATGAACAACTCGAACCGGTGAGGCGCCCTTTTCCTCTTCCGAAGAGACCTATTTTAAAAAAATATCAGAAGGCTCCTTTTGTGGTGGAAGATGGCAACGCAGAGCTTTCCGGCAAAAAAAAGAAAGACACGGGCTTTGCATTGATTATGAGCTACAATAAAAAGAATCAGCTCAAATTTTTCTCTGTTCTGATCAATAGCTGGCAAAACTCCCTGTCAAAGAAGCTTTAATTTTTTCGTAACTACTTAGGTACTATGTAGTCGTCCCTTAAGAAACCAATTTAAGTCCACTTAAAAAAGGAAAGGGGTTGAAAAAGTTGGTAGTGGATTAAAAGGGTTGATTTGATATTTTTGCCAAAAAAAACTATGGTTCACCAGATACCCGTCAAGTGCCGCCATTGCCAATGCGAGGACATCACCAAAAACGGCCACCGGAAGAACGGCACACAGCGCTGGCGGTGCAATGGCTGCCACAAGAGCTTCTAATTGGACTACACCTACAACGCCCACAAGCCGGGCGTCAGGGAGCAGATACTGGAGCAGACCCTGAACAGCAGCGGCGTGCGTGACATTAGCCGCAACCTGAAGATCGCCAAGGGCACGGTCATATCCGAACTAAAAAAAAGAGCCCGCTGAAGTTAACCCATACCTGCTGGACAGCATCGAGGCCGACAGCCTTTCGAGGCTGGAGGTAAGGTTCTACCTCAGCACCGAGTGGGACGAGTTCTGGTCGTTCGTTGGCAGCAAGCCCAACCACAGGTGGACGTGGTATGCGGTCGAGCGGCGCAGCGGCTACATCCTTGCCTGCCACAACGGTCGCAGGACGGACGAGTCGCTGCGGGCGCTGCCGGACAAGGTCTCACACCTGCCGATTGTGGTCTGCCACACCGACGACTGGGGAGCCTGCGAAAGGCGCCTCCCGGCCGGGTACAGGCAGATGGTCGGCAAGGACAACACTTGGAAAATCGAGCGGAAGAACCTCAACTTTAGGACGCACTTGAAACGCCTCAGCCGAAGAACCATATGTTTTTCAAAGAACGAAAAGATACATGACAATGTCATTGGGATGTATATCAACCGGTACTACTTCAAAAATGGAAGGTTCGGCGATGTTGATTCGGCTTAATCAACCTTTTTGACCCATTACTGAGTTTTTTTCAGTCAATAACGAGGAGTCAATAAAAATTGCATCCTCATGTTTTCTAACAATTTCATTTTTTTACCAATGATTAAAAAGTTACTTTACCTTGTTCTTTTTGCGGCTACTGGAATCGCAGTTTTGGTTTCTTGCGAAAAAGAAGACCTTGTCACACAGAATGCTATCGAATTTGACGGTTTTTCTTTGATTGAAGGAAGGCTTGCATTCGATAATGATGTTTCCTTTAGTAAAACTTTAGACGAACTCTATCTTTCACAAGGTGAACTCGACAAATGGGAAAAAGGTATAACTGGTTACATTTCCATGCGTACTCAATTTGAAAATATGACAGACGAATATGCAGAGGAATTAATGGGAAAAATGGAGGAGAATAAATATGTGTTCACTTTACTTGAAGAAGAAAATGGAGATTTGTCTATGGAAAGAAATCTGTATAATGATGTGCTGGCAACGTTAGTTGACCATAATGGTTATTTGCAGGTAGGCGATAAGGTTTACAGGTTTACTTATACTCATTATTACTCTGTTGACGTC
This sequence comes from uncultured Saprospiraceae bacterium, assembly GCA_964643005.1. Classification (GTDB taxonomy): domain Bacteria; phylum Bacteroidota; class Bacteroidia; order Chitinophagales; family Saprospiraceae; genus UBA6168. The sequence goes on from CAZXQI010000129.1 coordinate 7,427, forward strand.
AATGACATTGAACTGCTAAAAGCAGAGGAATTTAGCAACCCAAAAGTTTCAGCTACTGAAATCAAACGTGAATTTGTGTTTGAGGACACAGAACAAATTTCCCTTCGGAGCTATACTGTTGGAGAGTGTACAACAACTTCTGGGAATAAGAGGGTGAAAGGGTTGATTGTTCGAGAAGAAATTTTTGATAATGACTGCAACATCACTACAAAACATCAAAAGAAAGTCCTTGGTATTTGGTGGGCTAACAGTACCTCAATTTCGGTTAGCTTTTCAGGCAATTTTACCAAGCTGTTTTCAAGTTGCAATCCAGTGCCACATCCTTTTTTCTCTAACTCAGGTTCGTCTGGGAGCAGTTCAAGTATAACCAGAACAGTACCGGGCAATCATTCTTCATGGAATGGTTGCAACGGAGAAGTTACGCCGTTCCATGATGGTGTTTATCTAAGCATCCATATTGCTGGTGGAGAGACATGTACGTTGAGTTGCCCTCCAGGAGCACCATGTAATTGATTTTGTTTCCAAAGAAAATATATTTTTAAATATGCAGGTCAACATAAAGTTGACCTGCTTTTTCGTTATATGGGAATGAAAAAACTAAAAAACGTCTTCACATTAATAATATTGAGTTTATCCTGTGCATACGGGCAAATTCATGTACGTGGTTTTGTCAAAGATGCTGATTCAAAAGAACCCCTTGTCGGTGCAAACATTTTTGACACAACTGCTCAAAATGGTACAACATCGAACCATGTTGGCTATTTTATTCTTCAAATAAACAAGGGTCAAAATACCCGTATTACCGCTTCTTATGTTGGTTATAAACAGCAGATAATTACTATAACTGGTTCGGTTGATACTTTAATAGAGATTCAATTATTGCCACTTTCTCTTGAAGAAATTATAGTTCGGGCTGAAAACACAAAACCATTTGATACTCCCGTGGGATTGGTCAACATTACGATAAAAGAACTCGAAAAAATCCCACAGTTTTTTGGCGAGAAGGATGTGTTGAAATCATTGCAAACTTTGCCAGGTATAAGTAATAGTGTGGAGGGAACTTCGGGCTTGGTCGTCAGAGGTGGCTCCGTTGACCAGAACCTTATACTTTTCGATGAAGCAACGGTTTATAATCCGAACCATTTGCTGGGCTTTGTTTCAGTAATCAATTCAGATGCATTAAAAGACCTTAAAATGTACAAAGGAGGTTTCCCCGCCCAGTATGGGGGGCGGCTATCTTCAGTTCTTGACTTGACAATGAAGGAGGGGGATAAAGCAGAAAGCCATCAAAAATTCAATTTAGGCATTATCAGTTCTAAACTTTTTCTTGAAGGTCCAATGAAAAAAGAAAAGAGTTCGTATTTACTTTCTGCAAGGTCATCCTACTTGGGGCTTCTTTCTTTACCGCAAAAATGGAGTTTCAACAATGGAAATTCAGAAAATTATTTCAATTATTGGCTATATGATTTGAACGGAAAATTAAGTTTTGATTTGAAAAAAAATGCCAAATTGCAAATCAGTTTTTATAGAAGTTTTGACAAATGGAAAGCTGTAGAAGGCTCTCAGGAAATACCCAATACTGGAATATTGACATGGATGAACAACCTTGCAGCGATGCGGTATTCACGTCCGATTAAAAAGCGGTTATTTTCTAATATACTTCTGGGGTATTCATCTTTTAAATTAGAAACTTCGCAAAATAGTCCAGATGTAAAAACAAGACTATCCTCTGGCATAGATGATTTATTCTTCAAAGGATATTTAAGCACCTCTATCCATTCAAAATTAGACATACGGCTTGGTGTTCAATCAATTTTCCATCATTTCACCCCCGTTTCCATTTCAAGCAACTTAAACCGTGACAATATACTGAATACTGTTAATGGATTTGAAACTGCAGTCTTTGTTGAAAATAAGGTTACGTTAGGAAGTCGACTAAATATTAATGGTGGATTGAGATATTCAGCTTATGTGGCAACTGGTAATACCCATATTCTGCCAGAACCCCGTCTTTCGTTTCAATACGAACTGAGCAAAAAAACATCCATCGAATTTGCGTATGCTAAAATGAGGCAGTTTATCCATTTGCTAAGCAACGGCAGTTCTGGTTTGCCAAACGATGTCTGGGTTCCGACCACGAAGAACATACCTCCTGGCGCAGCCGACCACTTTTCAATTGCGATTGACAACTCATTTACCAACTTGAATTGGTCTTACGAAGTATTCTATAAACGTTCTCAAAACTTAGCGGATTATCGCTCAGGCAGCAGTTTCCTTTTCTCTTTTGAGAACAACTGGGAAGATTTAATTGAAAC
>CAZXQI010000130.1:0-9738 GCA_964643005.1 uncultured Saprospiraceae bacterium
CATCTATTTTATTGATAGTCAATGAGATAAGTGCTTTTTAAGGGACGACTATATACTCTCGCCAACAATTCCGGAGGTATTGAACGAGCTTCTGAATCGGTCATTAACTTAATAGGAGCAAGAAGTTCATCTATCAGTCTGGCCTCTTTCTTACCCTTTTCCATGCCCTTTTCCATGCCCTCCTCAATCAGCTTATCATAAAGGTTTCCAACAACTGCTTCCTCCATGATATTTGCATTTTTGGTCAAGACATCGACCTCCTTTTGAGAAATGGAGAAAGCCCTGAAAATGAAAGTCAATAATTTTGAGATAAAATCCAGTTTGATTTCGGGGTCGGCTTCTTTGTCCACAAATATAAGAGCCTCGTGCGTAAATTGCTGCGCCAATTCTTCTTTGTCCTGAGCTTTCATTACCGTAAAACTGGCTCTGGCATAGAAACCAATACTGACGCTCAAAAGTTGTTCGTGTGCGATGGCGTTCAGATCAATTAGTTCGTAATCAAAATTGGGGACGAAGCGGGCGAGGTATGAATCCTGAGGATGGCCAAAATGCTCAGTAAAGCTGCGTTTATGCCAGGTCTTGTTCCCGTGATAAACCACGATGGGAACTACGAGAGACAGGTCATTTTCGTTCTGCAACTGAAGATCGTAAATACCGATCATGTACTTCAGCAGTTGCAGAAAAATCACTTTCGGGACGAAGCTCTTGTGCTCCGGCAGCAGCGTGATTTTAATTTTTTCAGAGGCGCCTTTCATCTGACACAAATAGACCATGTCGGAGAAAAACTTGTCGAGATTTTCGTTGACATAGGTATCCGTCTCCAATTTTAAGGTTCTGAAATCCAGCAGAGCTGCCAGTTGAGGAAAGAAGGTCTTAATCAGGGCGGCGACTTCTTTCTTTTTAGAGAAAGTCGCCATGAACAGACTGTCGTGATGGCTGGGTTTGCTCATAGCAATGGAAGTATGAAAGGACTTGTGCAATTCCGATAAGCTGCAAAAATCCGATTAAAGGGAGTTAAATTCTTTTGTACACTGTCAAACAAAGCCGGAAGACAGGAAAATGAATCGGGAAAAATATAGGCGCCATGAAACAGGACTTCACTATCTTCACCGCGAACAGAATTCAAACAAAAACTGAATCAAACTATGCTTAGATTTTCTTCCCTTTTCGTCATCCTAATTTTTCTATTCCAACAGAATTACGCACAAACCGAAGCCCTATGGCTTCGCTATCCAGCAATTTCTCCCGACGGCAAAACCATCGCATTCAGCTACATGGGAGATTTGTACAAAGTGGCGGCAGAAGGAGGCGTAGCCACTCCGCTCACCGTACACCAGGCGCACGACTTCATGCCCGTATGGTCGCACGATGGCCGGCAGATAGCCTTTGCCAGCGACCGCTATGGCAACTTTGACGTGTTCGTCATGCCGGCGACCGGAGGACAGGCATTCCGTCTGACCTATCACTCGGCGCATGAATTCCCCAGCGATTTCACCGCTGATAATCAGGAGGTCATTTTCGCTTCCAGTCAGTTGGACGCCGCCGAAAACCAGCAGTTTCCGAGCGCTGTATTGCCGGAGTTATACCGCATTTCCACAAAGGGCGGCATGCCCCGGCTTTTCCTGACAACGCCGGCTCAGGATGCCCGCTTTGACAGCAGGGGCGAGTTTCTCGTCTTTCACGACAGGAAAGGCTATGAGGACGAGTTTCGCAAACACCATACTTCCAGCGTCGCCAGAGACGTGTGGAAGTACGATCTGGCTACCAAAGAATACACTCAGCTCACCAAGTTCGAAGGAGAAGACCGCAATCCGGTCGTGGCTCCAAATGGGCAGGACATTTACTTTTTAAGCGAAAAAAGCGGCTCGTTCAATATTTGGAAAATGAGCCTCAACGGCAGAGCGCCCACGCAGGTCAGTTTTTTGGATAAACATCCGGTGCGCTTCCTGACCATGAGCAACGACGGTACGCTTTGCTTTAGTTTCGATGGAGAGCTTTACACCATGAAGGAGGGCGCCCGGCCAAAAAAATTAGCGGTCAGCGTGCTCAATGACGGCCGCGCCACCCCGGAAAAGGTTCTCCCTGTCAATGGAGGCTTCTCGGAAATGGCGCTTTCCCCCAACGGCAGGGAAGTAGCCTTCGCATATCGCGGAGAGGTGTTCGTGGCTTCCGTAAAAGAAGGAACTACCCGCCGCATCACTAACACACCGGAACAGGAGCGCTCCGTGAGTTTCAGTCCCGACGGGCGCTCTATTCTGTACGCCGCCGAACGCAACGGCAACTGGAACATTTACCAGACCTCGCTGACCCGGGAGGAAGAGAAATATTTTTTCAACGCTACCATTTTAAAAGAAACAGAAGTGATAGCCTCGCCTGCCGAGGAATTCCAGCCCGCTTACTCTCCCGACGGCAAAGAGGTCGCCTATTTAGAAGAGCGCACCACCCTGAAGGTTGTCAATCTGGCCACCAAAGCAGTGCGGACGATCATGCCCGCTCACAAAAATTACAGCTACTCCGATGGGGATCAATGGTACCAGTGGTCGCCGGATAGCAAGTGGTTTTTGGTGGAATTTTATCAGGATTACCAGTGGGTGAGCAACGTCGGTTTAGTGAGCGCTGAAGGAGGTAAGGATATCGTCAACCTGACCCAAAGTGGCTACACTAATGGCCGCCCTAAGTGGGAAATGGACGGCAAAGCCATGCTCTGGTTTAGCGACCGCGACGGCATGAAAAACCACGCCAGTTGGGGAGCGCAATCCGATGCCTACGCCATGTTCTTCACGCAGGAGGCCTACGACAAATTCACTTTGAGTCAAGAGGACTTTGAATTAAAAAAGGAAGAGGAGGACAAGGCCAAAGACGATAAGAAAGAGGAAAAAGAGGAGAAGCCCTCCGAAAAAACTAAGGCGGACAAAAAAGATGCAAAGCCTGCCACCGCTGTAAAAGATAAAAAGGAAAAGGACATTGAACCACTCCAATTCGAACTCGACGGCATCGAAGACCGCAGGCAGCGACTCACCATTCATTCCTCCCAGTTGGGCGACGCCGTTCTTTCCAAAGATGGAGAAAAACTGTTTTATCTCGCCAGATTTGAAAAAGGCTGGGACTTATGGCAGACAGAACTCCGCACTAAGGAAACCAAGATTTTAGTAAAAATGGACGCCGGCAGCGCCGGAAGACTCGCCCTCGATAAAGACGGAAAAAATCTGTTCATGCTCGCCAATGGCAGCATTTCCAAAGTGGAAGTGGCCGGAGGTAAAAAGGAAAACATCAGCGTCAAAGGCGAAATGCTCCTCAACGAACCTGCCGAAAAAGATTACCTCTTCGAACACGCCTGGAGGCAGGCTAAAAAGAAATTTTACAAAACAGACCTGCACGGCGTGGACTGGGATTTTTATAAAAACGAGTACGCCCGCTTCCTTCCCTATATTGCCGACAACTACGACTTCGCCGAACTGCTCAGCGAATTACTCGGCGAGTTGAACGCCTCGCACACCGGAGGACGCTGGCGTCCCAGCGATCCCAACGGCGACGCAACTGCTTCCTTAGGCTTGTTCTACGACCAAAACTATACGGGCTCTGGCCTGAAAGTCAAAGAGGTCATGGCAAAAAGCCCGGTGGCAAAAAGCGATTCCAAACTCAAGGCGGGTATCGTCATCGAAAAGATTGACGGTCAGGAGATCGTCGCCACCACGAATTACCATAGCCTGCTTAATCGCAAGGCGGGTAAGAACACCCTGCTGTCCCTGTACAATCCAACAACCAAAGAGCGCTGGGAGGAAGTAGTAAAGCCCATCAGTCAGGGTCAGGAAGACGAACTGCGCTACCGCCGCTGGGTGGAGCGCTGCCGGTTCATCGTGGATAGTCTGAGCGACGGGCAAATCGGCTATGTTCACGTGCGCGGCATGAACGACCAGAGCTACCGCACCATTTACGAGGATGCCCTGGGCAAAAACTACGAGAAAAAAGCCCTCGTTGTCGACACCCGTTTCAATGGTGGAGGATGGTTGCACGACGACCTCGTCACCTTCCTCAGCGGTAAAGAATACGTCACCTTCCGTCCCCGCGATCAGGTTATCGGCAGCGATCCGCAATTCAAATGGCGCAAGCCCAGCGTCGTCGTCATGGGAGAGGGCAATTACTCCGACGCCCACATGTTTCCCTTTGCTTATAAGGCTCTAAATATTGGCAAGCTCATCGGCATGCCAGTGCCGGGCACGGGCACTGCCGTCTGGTGGGAAACCATGCAAAACGGAATGGTCTTCGGCATCCCACAGGTCGGCGTAGTTGGAATGGACGGGAAATACCTCGAAAACAACCAACTCGAACCGGATATAAAAGTGATGAACGAACCAGGCCAGGTGAGTAAAGGCCGCGACCAGCAATTGGAGGCTGCCGTAAAAGAGTTGTTGAAATAAATAAAAAATTAAGACCCGCAGCGTTCACAGCGCATTTTCGCAGAGGCGTTTCAAATAAAATGCCTCTGCGACTTCATTTTATCCGCTAAATCCACCATGTATAAATACCGCATCCTATTTCTGACGGCCATTGCGATAAGCGCCATACTTCTGGCCTTCGTTCCTGTAAGGCAACCTGCCTGGGGCTTCTTCGGGCATCGCACGATCAACAGACAGGCGGTATATACCCTGCCGCCCGAACTCATTGCTTTTTACAAAAAGCACATTGAATTTATCACAGAGCACGCACCCGACCCGGATCGCCGGCGCTATGCCACCATTCACGAAGGCCCCCGCCACTTCATAGACATTGACCGCTACGGCGAACCGCCTTTCCCCGAGCTGCCGAGAAACTGGACGGACGCCCTGATGCAGTATAGCGAGTACTTTTTTATTAATGAAAAAAACGACACCATCCATCTCCTGTCGGCTGCGGTAAAAGAACGGGACAGCCTCGTTCATTTCAATCCCGCTCTTTTCAGGGATTCTGCACAAACGGTTTCCCGCAAAGAGTTTCGCCATTTCTTCACCCGAAATGTTTTGCCCCTGTACTACGAGCCTTTCTGGGAAATCAGCGTGGGCAGTTTATACGAACTGTTGGGAACTAAGCGACTGAAATGCCGGAAGGCTTTTGCTGTTGACCACTTTTCGGAGCATGGCATCGTGCCTTATCACTTAGAGCAAATGTTTAACCGCCTCGTCTGGGCATTTAAGGAAAAAGACAATCAGCGAATTTTGCGCCTTTCGACGGAAATCGGCCATTATATCGGCGACGCTCATGTGCCGCTCCACACCTCGCAGAACTACAATGGTCAGCTTTCGGGGCAGGATGGAATTCACGCCTTTTGGGAGAGCCGTCTGCCAGAGTTATTTGCCGACGAGTCTTACGACTATTGGGTCGGTCGGGCAGAACTGATTGAAAACACTCACGAGTATTTCTGGAATATCGTCATGGAGAGCCACGCCCTCGTGGATAAACTGCTGGAAATAGAACTTTCGCTCCGCAAAATTTACCCACCGGACGAACAGGAATGTTATGAAATGCGGGGCAATAGCATGATCAAAACGCAATGCCCGGAATTTGCCGCCGCCTATAACAAGAACATGGAAGGCATGGTGGAAGACCGAATGAGATCCTCCATCATCGGAGTGGGCAGTATCTGGTACACCGCTTGGACGCTCGCTGGAAAGCCCGACCTGCGAAGCATAGTGCAGGAGCCGATTGCCGACAGGGATTCAACGGATCTTGAATTGGAAAAGGCCGTAAAAAAAGGGCAGATAAAAGGGAGACCGCACGAATAGAAATGAGATCGCAGACGGCTGGAAAATATAATGTCTCAATTCCTTTATCTTAAATCGCCTGTCAAAGTTAAAATAGACGCAGGCTGAGCGCCGAGATAGATACACGATTTTTGGTTTTTGATTTTGATTCCTTTTGGCTTTTGGAATGGAGTGAAGCTTTTCCTTTTCTGATTGTATCCCCCCCACCAACCCCATATTGACGGAGGGCGAATTGTGCTATAGATTTGTCCGAAAACAAGTCAATGGATAATCAGGAAAAAACGCTCGCTCTGGTGGACAAGCATCGGCAGAGCAGAAGGACGACCAAAGCCTCTTGTGTCTATTTCACGGCAACCCACCCCTTTGAGCTACCCTCCAAAACTTAGACAGACAGACAAAAAGGCAGAGAACTAAGAAATAGTCAAAAAGCAAACTAAATTTGAGCGCGGCTTATCGAAGTTAGAACGACTCAAACCCTGTTCGCGCAGACAGGCTATTTTAGGCGCCGACAACTCATCACTCATCACTCATGCAATACGACTACGTCATCATAGGAAGCGGCTTTGGAGGTTCGGTGAGCGCCCTGCGACTCTCGGAGAAAGGGTACAAAGTATTAGTCATAGAAAAAGGCCGCTGGTTCAGGGCTGAAGATTTCCCAAAAACAAACTGGGAGTTGAAGAAATGGCTGTGGGAGCCGCGGCTCGGCTGTTTTGGATTTTTCAAAATGACCTTCCTCAATCACGTCTCCATCCTGTCGGGAGTAGGCGTCGGCGGCGGCTCGCTGACTTACGCCTGCACCCTGCCCGTGCCCAAAAGAGATTTTTTTAACACCGGAACCTGGAAGTCGCTGGCAGACTGGGAACAAGAGCTGGCTCCTTTTTACCAGACGGCCTACCGCATGTTGGGAGCGGCGCCCAATCCAAAACTCCACGATGCCGATGAGGCGGTTCGTCGGTTGGCTCGGGAGCTGGGCAAAGAAGACCGGTTCGATCCCTCCAGGGTGGCCATTTTCTTCGGCGAGCCGGGTAAGACAGCGCCTGACCCATACTTCGGCGGAGAAGGGCCGGACAGGACTGGCTGCATCCATTGCGGCGCCTGTATGACCGGTTGCCGACACAATGCCAAAAATACGCTGGACAAAAACTACCTCTTCTTAGCTCAGCGATTAGGCGCCGAGATTCTGGCAGAACGGGAGGTAATTGACGTTCAGCCCATTGACAGGCAGGACGGCTCGGCAGGCTATCGCATTCAATTCCGATCTTCCGCCCGCCGCTTTGGGAAAAAAGGCGGGATAGTAAGCGCCAGAGGAGTCGTCTTTGCCGGCGGCGTATTGGGCACGGTACCCCTTCTTCTGAAACTGAAAAAGAAATCGCTGCCCCACCTCTCCGACCAGACGGGTTGCAAGGTGCGCACCAACAACGAATCTCTAATCATGGTGACCAGCCTCGCCGCAGACAAAAGAGATTTTTCAAAAGGCCTGGCGATTGGCTCTATCCTGCACACCGACAGCAACAGCCACCTCGAACCCGTCCGATACGGCGAAGGCTCCGGTTTCTTTAAAACGATGGTCGTCCCAATGGTAAAAGGCAGGAATGTCCTCAGCAGACTGGCTCGACTGTTTTTCAAAATCCTCTCCGAACCGCGCCGGATTTTTAAAGCGATTGCCATGAAAAACTTCGCCTCTAAGACGACCACCCTGCTCTTTATGCAATCGCTGGACAGCACCCTCCGCATCAAAAGAGGGCGTTTTACCCGGATGAAAACCCTGAAAGAGAATGGCCCTGCGCCCAGTGCCTTTATTCCGGAAGCCTGGGATTTGGCGAAGAGATACGAGCGCATCGTGGACGGAACTTCTTTCGTCAATTTCGCAGACGTACTGTTGGGCAATCCGACGACAGCGCATATCCTCGGCGGCGCAGTGATGGGGAGCAACGCCGACGAGGGTGTGATTGACAAAGACAACCGCGTATTCGGCTACCAAAATATGTTGGTCTGCGACGGCTCCATGATTTCTGCCAATCCGGGCGTGAATCCCGCCCTATCCATTACCGCCATTTCCGAACTGGCCATGAGCAAAATCCCCGAAAAGAAATAGGAAAACCGACCTTCTGTTGGCAGCCAATTTTTCAACCAGGAAGGTTAGGGCGCCGCGCTCAGTCTTCGCCCCGGAGTCTTTGCATGTGTTTCCCGACCTGTCCACCCTGGCAAAGGCAAAAACTTAAAGAGCTGATATATAGTGATCTACAATTGAAATTCCTGTAAACTGCCGACCTGATTTGGACAAACCGGAACCTGCCTTTTAAAACGACCTCTCCGGAGTGGAATCCCTGTACCTTCCCCTTCCCCAATTCTCCCCGTTCCAATTCCCGTATTATTTTTTCAAAACACTCCCTTCCCCGTGCAGGATAAACCGGCCTGCCTTTTTCTTCATGCGGTCGTCCACCCGGTCTTTTCTCTTGATAAAAAACCAGTCGGCCTGAGCCTTTTCGGGCGTCAGCGTCAGCGTCATGTAGCCGTGAGCCGTGAGGTTCACATAGCGCAAATGAGGATTATTTTTCTTCCTTTTAAAACGGCGCTGCGCCTCAAAGGCCAGAAACTTAGGCGCTATTTCATCTATATTATAGGAGCTGATGCTCGTCGTTACAAACTCGGCTCCGATGGCGCCCTCGCCCGTTTTGCGATTGTAAAAATTCTTATCCCAGGGATCTCTCGTCAGTTCAAAAGCCCAAGAAGAATGTACGTCGCCCGTCAGGATGAGGATATCTTTCAAATTATTTTGGTATAAAAAATCAAAAATGCGCTGGCGCTCTGCCGGGTACCCGTCCCAGCGATCCAGTGCGATAGAGGGTCGCCGCTCAAACACCCGGCTGTCGCTCATCGGAGAAAAAATGACCTGATTGCCGACGAGCTTCCAACGAGCCGTGGAATTTTTCAAACCCTCCAACAGCCAATCCGTCTGCGAATCGCCTAACATGGTGCGGTCGGGCGATTCCAGCGCAGGGTCGAGCCTGCTGTGAGCCTGCGGACTGCGACCTTCGAGCCGCCCGTCGAGCATCCACATCTCGGCCAGGCTGCCGTAGCTGAATTTGCGGATGATGCTGCGCTCGTGGTTTTCGCGGATCGGCAGCCATTCAAAATAGGCCTGTCGCCCGGCGGACTGGCGCTCTTCCCAGGCCTCCCCGCCTTGGGCATTGCTGCCCGAGCCTTTGACATTGCTGTCATTGACGACCTCGTGATCGTCCCAGATGACGATGAAAGGGTGGAGCCGGTGCGCCTCCTGCAACTGGAAATCAGTGCGATACTGGGCATAGCGCGTGCGATAATCCTCCAGGGTCGTACAGGACTTATTGGGGATATGGTAGCGGTACTGGCGTTTTTGCAGCCGCCGGTTGCCGTGCACCCTGGCGCCGTACTCATATATATAGTCGCCGAGATGGACGATGGCGTCGAGGTCGTTGCGCCGGGCCAGGTTGCCATAAGCGTTGTAGTACCCCGTTTGAAAATCCTGACAACTGACCACTGCCAGACGAAGCAGCCGGGGATCGCCCGACGGCGCCGTCCTCGTCCTGCCGATAGGCGAGTAGCGCCCGTCGTGCTTAAAGCGATAGAAATAAGTAGCGCCCGACTGTAGATTATTCACCTCCACTTTCACGGTAAAAGCCGACGAAGTATCCGTCATGACCGCGCCGGATTGTACCGTCTTTTGCATGGCCGTATCCAAAGCCACTTCCCATTCCACCATCTGCCGGCTGTTATTTTTCAAATAGAGTTTAGTCCAGATGACCACCCCGTCGGGCAGGGGATCGCCGGAGGCCACCCCAAAACTGAAAGGCGCCAGACTCTGGTCAATATAAGCTTCCAGTTCCGGGTAATACAGTTCCTGAGCATGGATTTTTGAAAAAAGAGAAAGGAGAAGAAAGGAGAGTAAGACAGGAATTTTCATCTTCTTTTTTTCCAAAAATAAAAACAGTATCGTAATTGTCTTCAAACTGGGCTAGCG
>CAZXQI010000131.1:0-9626 GCA_964643005.1 uncultured Saprospiraceae bacterium
AATGCGCCGGCGAAAAAACGGGCGCCGCCACTGCGGAAGTCTCCGGCGGAAAAGGCCCCTTCAGCTTCGCATGGTCGGGAGGAGCGACGGGTGAATCCGCTTCCGGTCTGGCGGCAGGTAGCTACGAGCTGACCGTCACCGACGCTGCGGGAAATACGGCAAACGCCAAAGTCTCCATCGCCGAACCGAAAGCCATCGAGCTGTCCATCAAGGTGGATGCTCCCGCCAGTACGGGCAATGCAGACGGAAAAGCCAGCGCCAAAGCTTCCGGTGGCAATGGCAATTTTTCTTTTAAATGGGACAATGGCGAAACGGCGGCCACTGCTACCAAACTCGCCCCGGGCGAACACTCCGTCACCGCCACCGACGCCAATGGATGCGCCGCTATTGGCGCCGTCAGCATTTCGGAAAACATCCTTCCGCTCAGCCTCAGCATCTCTAAAACTCAGGAAATAAAATGCGCCGGCGAAAAAACGGGCGCCGCCACTGCGGAAGTCTCCGGCGGAAAAGGTCCCTTCAGCTTCGCATGGTCGCAAAGAACAAGCGGCGAATCTGTCTCAGACCTGGCCGCAGGCGATTACGGTCTGACCGTCACCGACGCCACTGGCCAGTCTAAAACCGCAAGTGTGCAATTTGCGGAACCAAATCCAATCAAAATGGCCATCGTCAAAAACCGACCTTCTACTACCGAAAAGACCAACAACGGGAAAGCCACTGTCGAAATCAGCGGCGGGGTTGGCGGCTTCAAATTTCAATGGGACAACGGCGAAGCGGGAGAAACAGCCATCGCCCTTCCCATCGGGCAACACAGCGTGACTGTCTCCGACGCTAACAATTGTCAGGCAGTCGCCGAATTTGAAACCAAAGTGCGCATCATTCCCGAACTGACTGCCGAGACTCTGCGCAGCGGCGAGACCATCAAGTTGGAAAAAATTTACTTCCAGCCCGACAGCACGGAAATGGAGGATTCTTCTATTCCCACAATGGATGAACTGTTCGACTTTTTGGAAGAAAATCCGGGTATCGTCATAGAGGTGGGAGGGCATACCAACAATATACCCTCTCACGAATACTGCGACCAACTTTCCTCCGCCCGCGCCAAATCAGTCGCTCAGTACTTAGTGGACAAGGGCATCGGCGCCAATAGAATTACCTATAAAGGCTACGGCAAGCGAAACCCCATCGCAACTAATGCCACGCCGGAGGGTCGCGCCAAAAATCAAAGAGTGGAAGTCAAGATTGTTCGATTAGACGGGGATTGATTGGTAGGCGATTCCTAAATCTGGATGCGGCTCTGTCAGCAATAGAAGTGTTAACAGAGCCGCGCCGTCATCTCATTTTCCCAAAAGGACTAAACTATAGGGCGAATCCAGCAATACCCTGCCCGCTTTTACTTTCAGCATTTGGCCGGAGTAGTAGTCCTTTATCTGCTCCCCATCTTCAAAGACGCCTCTTACCGGTATGTTCTTTCGACCTTCGTCCAGACCGAGGCCAACCAGTACTTTATCTTCATAGGTACCTGATTGATAGGTTCTTTTGAAAAAATAGGGTTTGGCGGAAAGGCGTTCATGTACGCCCGCTCCAACGCTGGGATGCGCCTTGCGGAAGGCGCCGAGCTTTTGCCAGTGTGCCAGCACGTCATTTACCTTAAATCCGTTGACTTCGCCGTCGTCCGCTATTTCGTCCCAATTCATAAAGGAGCGCAGGGTCGCGTCGCCATCGGTACCGGGGATAAAGAGGGTGCGGCTCGTCTCGTCGCCGTAATAAATCTGCGCAGCGCCGGGGCTGAGCAACAACTTCGTGCCCGCCTCTACAGGTCGCCTGCGCAACTTGTCGAATGGAGCGCCGTCATCGTGAGAGCTGAGGTAGTTGAGCACAGAGTAGCCTTTTAGCGGCCCGTGTAGTTGGTTGGAATATTTTGAAAAAAGCGTTTCGTAGTCTTCTTTAGCGGAGGATTTAAATTCAAAATCAATAAGGCTGTTGAAGCCGTGAGCAAAGTAGTCCACTTTTCGATCGCCGAAATCATATCTCCTGCCTCCGGAAATGCCGTAGCCATAGACCTCCCCCACCATGAAGAAAGGCGCGTCGTCCAATACTTTTTCTGGATTGGCTTTTTTCCAGTCGGCAAAGGCTGCGTCCACTTCTTGGCGCAATTCCGACCAGACAGATTCTTCAAGGTGCTTGGCCGTATCGCAGCGGAACCCGTCCACTCCAAACTTGCGGACGTAATCCGACAGCCATTTGATGATGTAGTGGCGGGGGGAACGAGGGAAGTTCGTGCGCTGAAAGAATTCTTCCAACTCGTTCATTTCCTTTTCGAGGCGGCCTTCCCGCCGCCATTTTTCTATTAAAAATGGAGGAATCTGGACATTGGCGTCGTTCTCCGTGAGAATGTCGGGCAGGTTTTTCACTAAGGTGCAGGCGGTGGTGGTCATGTAATTATGATAGGTGCATTCAGGGTCGGTGCGCACCCAGTCTTCCGGCCACACGGGATCCAACGGCGTCACCGGTCCGGTATGGTTGACGACCACGTCGAGCACGATGCGGATGCCGTGAGCGTGAGCCGTTTGCACGAGTTCGGCCAGGTCGGCCTCCGTGCCGAAGTTGGGGTCGAGCGCCGTCCAGTCTCTGGTCCAGTAGCCGTGAAAGCCGTAGGTCAGACCCGTGCCTTCGTCCGTTCCTCCGTGGATTTGCTCGACGATTGGCGTGAACCAAATAGCTGTGACGTTCAATTTGTCAAAATAGCCCTCTTTAATTTTTTGCGAAATACCCTTAAGGTCGCCACCCATAAATCCACGCAGCTTAGCGGTAGGTTTGGTGCGATTAAAGTTGATGTCATTGCCCGAGTCGCCATTGTAAAAGCGGTCGGTGAGCAGGAAGTAAACATTGGCATTTTCCCAAAAAAAGGGAGCAGAGTCCTGCGGGGTAATTTGGGCATGTTTTAGCCCGGTACAGTTTGAAAAGGCGAGAGCCAGAAGAAATAGGAGCAGGTAGGTTCGCTTCATCTTTATTTGTTTTTTCAAAAAAATAAGTAGGTGAATATCAGTGACTTAGAGCAAATAAAATGGCTGTCAGAGTTTTCTTTTAGCTGTCGCTCTCCCCGTTTTTTTGGCGTTCTCTTTCCCAGTCTTCCCGGCGGATACGAAAGACGACGACCGGATGATCCCGCCAGATAGTCTCTTTCCAGGGCGTCATGCCGTTGCGTCGGGCGACGGCCTGGGAGCGGAGGTTTTTGGGATGGATAAGCGAAATGATGGTTTCCGCAATTTCATTTTCAAAACCCAAATTGCGGAAGGCAATAGCAGACTCGGTAGCGTAGCCCTGACCCCAGAAACGGCGGAGAAAGTGATAGCCAATCTCCCATTTTGGAATGCCGTCCACCCATTGATAAAGCAACCCGCACTGTCCGATAAATTCTCCGGTCTCGGCCAGTTCGACAGCCATAAGTCCGCCGGCTTTGTTTTTATAGCGACCTATTTGGCGGTTCATCCAGTTCTCGACAGCAACCTGAGGGGTTGTTTGTAGGAAGAGAAACTCCGCAGCAACCGGATCGGAAAAAAACTCCAATAGCTGAACCTTATCTGAGGGCTTCAGTTTGCGAAAGCGCAGTCGGGAGGTGCTGAATTTTTCCGGGAGCATTGGGATTCTTTTTTATTAAAAATAAAACGGATGAAGAGAAAGTCTCTCAGCAAACCCGTTCTCTGGCGGTATCACAAAGCTATTGAAATACTCCGTTTTTAATTCATTCCCGGAAAAGTAAGTTCGCCGCGGCAGTTTCAATTATTTCCTTTTTACCAACCGGTTGAAGGAAACTGCCCGTCTATCTCCACAGAAGGCATTCAAACAAAGCGCTCTGGCGGCAGGTTCTTTGCAAAGAGGTTAGTTATGTAAACTTTTATTTTTGCTCTTCAAAAAGTTTATCGGCTCTATTGAAAACGTCTCAGTTCTATTAGAATCTTAAACTTCCAACAGGGCTTCCCGTAAGAGATTATTTTTTTTAAAAAAAATAAATATGCGTTCCAAAATCACAATCCTACTTCTCCTGGCTATCTCCGCTGCCTTTTTTCAGTGTAAAAAAACAAACGACTTCGATTCTAATCCGGATCCGGCAAAATTCAATTGCAACGACTACCCCGTCGTCTGCGATTTGACGACGTCAAACGGCGTCTTTGCCATAGACCTTTTTAAAAAATTACAAGAGGATGAACCGGACGGCAATATTTTTATTTCCCCCTTCAGCATCTCCACTGCGCTCACTATGACTGCCAACGGCGCTCGGGAGTCAACGCTCGAAGATATGCGGAATACGCTCCGAATTGCAGGGCTAAGCATGCCTTCGGTCAATGAGGCTTATCAGCAATTGCTCAAAACCTTGCCCGCTCTCGACCAGCAAACAAAGCTAAAGCTGGCCAATTCCATCTGGCCCCAAAAAGATTATCCGGTGCTTACTTCCTTCTTAAATCTGAACAAGGAATATTTCGACAGCGATGTGATTCCCGTCAATTTCAGGGATCCCGGCGTCATTGATCAGGTGAATATCTGGGTGGACAACAATACGGACGGTCTGATTGAGGAGGCAGTTGAAGAACTACCGGCTGAGGTAAAAATGCTGCTCATCAACGCCATTTATTTTAAAGGCGCCTGGAAAACTTCTTTCGATCCTGAATACACGCATCCAGCGACATTTTACGGCGCAGACGATACGACCACCGTGGAAATGATGAACCTGCGGGAGGCGAAGTTCCCTTATTTTGAAAACGACCTGCTCCAGGCTATTGACCTTCCATATGGAGATTCGATTTTTTCCATGAGTATCTTTTTACCAAAAGAAGATCGCAGCTTAGAGGAAGTCATGGATGAACTCACGCCTGCCAATTTGAGTTTTTGGCTTTCTAATTTCCAAAATACCGAGCTGGCACTCGTTCTGCCAAAATTCAAATTGGAGTACGGGAAAATGCTCAAACGCCCGCTGTCTTCGATGGGTATGGGGCAGGCCTTTGGCGACAGTGCGGACTTTTCTAATATGGTCGAAAACGGGGGAGTGAAAATTTCCGACGTCGTTCACAAAGCTGTTGTCGAGGTGGATGAAAAAGGCGCCGAAGCGGCAGCCGTGACGGTGGTTATCATCGAAGAAACTTCAGTTAAACTTGTTCCAGTATTCAGAGCGAACCGACCGTTCTTTTTCCTCATACGGGATAATAAGACGAACAGCATCCTGTTCATGGGGAAGGTGCTGACCTTGAAAGATTAAAAGCTCGCTTTTTTAAAAAATTTAAAACTCCACTTTTAGGCGATAGCTGAGCGTCATCGCCTAATTTTTCTTTACCCTTTCTATTTTTTAACCGTAAGCATCCGACCAACCACGTCTAAGAGCGTGTTCAGGAATTTTATTGGGTATATCTTTGAATTCGTTGTAGCATTATAGTTGCATTAGCCAAAATTAGCCATGTGACAGATGACTCTACTGAATACTCATCATCTTTCACTATACGTCGGAATGCATTTGTTCAGGTGTCCTGCCCCCTGTTGAGCGGCGCCAAAAATAAGTAGAGGAAGTTTAGGTAATATTACTTTCACACTTAAAACAGGCGCCATGTGAAAGAACAGATTCAACGGAACACTTCGTAAAGAATGCCTGAACCTGAACTGGTTTTATTCCCCTGAGGAGGTCAACGACTTGTTGGGGAAGTGGTACAGGAAGTATAATTTTATCCGACCACATCCCTGTATGGAATATCAAACACCTGCTAACTTGAAAATCAAACCTGCATCTCTACTTTAAAGTGGTACCGTAATTCGGGGGGCAGGACAGGGGCAACCCGTTTTGTGGCCTTTGCGTTTCACTCACTAAATCCTTTCACCCATGAAGAACAGATTCTTCAACCCAACCCAACGCTCCCCGCTCCGGGGAGCCACCGCAAAAAGTCTGGCTCTGGTCTTCATTTTGTCCGCATCTTGCGCCCTGAACGCCCAGATGAACTACTGGGCGGCGCCGCCCAACGCCGTCAACTTCACCTCCTCGCCGACTGCGGCACAGTCCCTGCCCGGAGCGCCGTCCGGCGGCTACGTCGTCAGCAACGGGATGTGGGACTCCGGGGGAAACCTGTTGTTCTACATCGTTGGCGACATTGTGTACGACGGCAGGGCAACTGGGCGGGGCAACTGCCCACCAGACAGGGCATCTACCCGGCCACGACCACCAGCGCCACCGGCTCCATCAGCTCGCTGACGGCCATTAACGTCAACCAGCTGAACGTGCCGGCCATACCTGCGCCGGGCTGGCCGGGCGGCACGGGCTTTTTTGCCAACCATGCGATGGACAACTGCTACCGGGTCTATGTGACGGTGGGCAATGACTGCAGCAGCTCTACCTCTAATAGCTACCTGAAGTTCGACTGCACCTGCCTGACCGGCTCCTCCGGGGAGGACAGGAGCGCAGAACCTGAAAATCTGGGCGCTGCCGGGGAAAAAGGTTTTGCTTTTTACCCGAACCCCGCCACCTCCAACATCGTGTTCAGCTACGGCCTGAGGGAAGCAGGTACGGCAAGGCTTGCCCTGTACGACCCCTCGGGCAGACTGGTGTCCTCTGCTTTGCTTGGCGGCAGGAAAGGAGCCAATGAAAGTACCGTTGACCTGGGCGGTCTGGCGGAAGGTATCTACTACTTCCGCCTGGTGACGCCGGAGGGCGAACACGTTGGGAAGTTCATGAAATCAAGCCGGTAACCATTTTAACGCAAGCCCCAAGCCTCCAACGACGGCAGGCCAGGAGCCTTTTAATTTTTGGACAATGAAGAAGGACTTTTGCCTGATGGTTTTGCTTGCACTTGCCCCCGTTTTGGGGTCTGCCCAGAACCTGGCGCCGAACCCAGGTTTTGAGGAATACACCCAGTGCCCGGAAACGGAGGGAGAGATATGGAAGGCGACGGCTGGACGACGCCCACCTGGTCAACGGACTTTTTCCATGCCTGCTGCCCGGAGGTATGGGGTTGTTCGACGCCGAATACAGCTCTTGGGTACCAAGTGCCGAGGACTGGGGAAGGATACGGCGGATTCTATGTATGGGGAGAGCCAGGCTTTGGTGCTGATGATTACCGTGAATTAATTACTGCCCTGTTTATTGAACCTTTGAAAAAAGATAGCCTCTATCAAGTCAGGTACTATGTCAATCTATTAAACGAAAAAGGTTGGGCCATTTCCAATATAGGGGCATGGATTTCTGACACCATCAATTGGATGCCCTTGACCCCGGATGTCAACTATTTTGATGTCCCGTTCTATGAAGCTTCGCCCCAAATCGTGAACCCGCCTGAAAGGATATTGTCCGATACCGCCAACTGGATGGAAATATGTGGCATATACAAGGCAAAGGGAGGAGAGCGGTACATTACTATTGGCAACTTCAGCCGGGATACATCTACCAATGCGGTAAGTGTTTGTACTACCTGCAATGATTACGATTCATCATACTACATCATAGATGACGTATCGGTCACCAAAATCCCCCGCCACGAGGTGGCGCTGGACATGGTGGGGGACGCGGCCGTTTGCACCACGAACCTCCCTCTCGTGCTGTCGGCACAGGGTGGGTACGACCGCTACCAGTGGAGCACGGGCGATACAACTGCACAAACTAATATAAGCAATGAAGGAAAATATTGGGTGAGAGCCTGGCACGGCGGGTGCTTCATCGAGGACACCATCACGGTGGCCGTCCAATATCCCAATTCCCTCAGCCTGCCCGACACGGCGGCCTGCCCGCTCAATATGCCGCTCCTGTTGGGGCTGTCTCAGGGCTTTGAAAACCCTTTGTGGTCTGATGGCAGCGGCCAGGACGTGGCCATTTTTGACAGTCCGGGGATATATTGGCTACAGGCGGACAACGCCTGCGGTACGGAGGTGGACAGCTTCGAGGTGACAATGGCGGACACGTCGCAGTATGTCCTCGACCTTGGCCCGGACACGTTCATCTGCAAGGGGGAAGTCTTTATTCTGGAGGCTCCCGGCCTGTTCGACGAGTTCCACTGGAGTACAGGAGAAAGCGCACAGACCATATCCGCCCAATCCCCCGGCGGGTATTGGGTGGAGGCCCGAAATGATTGCCTGCTAAAAAGGGACACCATCCTATTGTCGCTCGACAGCCTGCCCGATATTGATATTGATTTGGGAGCCGATACCATTAATTGTGTTGATAAAGAAACAACTCCTGTCATACTTTTCCCACAATACGAACTCCCCAATTATCATTGGTCAACCGGGGAGGGGACGCCTTCCATCACGGCCACAACGCCTGGGGTTTACTGGCTCCGGAGCGAGTTCCGCTGCGGCACATTAGCAGACAGCATCGAACTGCCCGGCTGCCCGTCGGATTACGAGTATTCGGTTTACCTGCCCAACGCCTTTTCCCCGAACGGCGACGGTGTGAACGACATATATCGGGTATTCCCAAATAATGTGGAGTTCTTGCGCCTCCTGATATTCGACAGGTGGGGCAACCTTGTGTTCGAGGGCAAGGACGAGGGCGATGCGTGGGATGGCACGTTCAAAGGCAAAGACGCTGCAACAGGGGTGTATTCCTGCTTCGTTGAGTTCCTGGCTCCCATATCGAGGGATAAGAAGATAGAGAAAGGGGACGTTAATTTAATTAGATAAAAATAGAAGAATAAAGGCAGCCACGAACACAATGGGCAGATCCGATATGCCAAACCACCACTCTTTTATTGTTTTGATAGCGGATAACCTGTACTGCTTTGGCTTTTGATGCGGTCTGAACTACTCTTATTTTCATGCTACAATAACCCTTAGTGCGTTTTTTTTAGTACAAAATAAAGAATAAATGCTGATTATCAACAAATTATGACCGCACTAAATTTAATAGGGACAAGTCAGGAAAGAGAAAATCACTTACGAACGCAAGAAGCGAAGTTCCACCCATAAGGGACGTCAGCCACTTCCCAGCCACCTGCCGGTACAGGAAATTGAAATTTATCCTGAGCAGGATATGACGGATATGGTTTGTATAGGCAAAGAAATTACCGAGGAACCGGAATACGAACCGGCTAAGTATTACATCAAACGATACATTCGCTATAAGTACGCACCTAAAGACAAGAATGGCGTATTTATAGGAGAACTTCCCTGGCGGGTAATCGAAAAAGGAATCCCCGGAGTCGGACTCCTGGCTTTGATTCTGGTTGACAAGTATTTATATCACCTGCCGCTCTACCGACTACTTCAACGCTTCTGGCGAGAGAAAATACCGATAGCCTCTTCCACCTTAGATGGATGGGTAAGGCAAAGTCTCGAACTGTTGGATATCCTCTATCAACACCTTTTAAAAGATACTAAAAATATGGGCTACCTTCAGGCGGATGAAACGCCGATTAAGGTAATGGACAAGGACAAAAAGGGAAGTACTCATCAGGGGTATTACCGGGTGTACCATAATCCAATAGATAAGACCGCGCTTTTTGACTATCAGCCCAGCCGTAGCGGCAAGGCTGCGGGCAATGTATTGTCCGGATTCAAATGCTATCTACAGACAGATGGCTATGGGGTGTATGATAAAATAGGAAAACAGGAAGGCGTTACGCATTTAAATTGTTGGGCTCACGCCCGTCGGGAGTTTG
>CAZXQI010000132.1:0-9574 GCA_964643005.1 uncultured Saprospiraceae bacterium
GCTGCATTTTTGATAAATCACCCCCTCTTTATGCTAAAGCAGGGCTTCTTACGTTGGTGAAATGCTGCGCCAAATCAGTGTACATGTTTACATGAAGAACGTAATTTTGCGCCCATTTTTTAAAAGAATTTCAATGAAAATGAGAATTATACTGCCGCTTTTCTTTTTGGCCATTCAGGTAGCTGTGTTTTCCCAAAGCCCCGATAACCTCATTCCCCGCGAACAACTTTTTAAGGAAAAAGATAAAATCAATGTCAGGCTTTCCTTAGACGGAGAAACTGTTTTTTTTCAAAAAAAGGCGGATGGTTCGGACAGTTCGATTTATTACGTCAACGGGAAATTCCCAATGGCGGAGAAGAGGCGGAAGTTTGACGGCGTACTTACCGCCTGGACGCCCGTGTATGGAGGCGGAATAGCGGCGGTGGTTCGCCACGAAGACGGCATGGCCGTTTACAGCACTTCCCTTGCTGCGAGAGGCGTCCGCAAATTGGACATCTTCCCATTTGAAAAAATGGAATTCCTGCATCTGAGCAGTAACTTTCAAAATAAAGTAATTGTAAAAATCGAAGCCGGGGATAGCTTGCAAAATGGGATTTATGTGCTGGATATCATCAATGGCAATTTGAAAATCCTGAGCAGAGGAAATGATTTTTCTCAGGTATTCTTTGATGACAGGTTAGGCATGGTAGCGGCTCTTCAGCTTAATGAATTAGGAGGAAACACCATTCTTCGTCGCTATCAGGGTCAGTGGGTAGGCGTTTTTAAACATGACTTTGAAGCCGATATGATCATGGGCGGACTGTCAAAAATTATCTCGGTGAGCACCGATGGAAAAACCATTTATGCGACGGACAATACCAAAAAGGACAAAACTTCGCTCGTCGCAATTGATGCGGAGACGGGAGAGATTACAGAGCTGGCGAGCGATCCACAGTCTGATATTTTGCCCTTTGGCGCCTCCGTCAGACCGGATGGGAAGCCTTCCAGCGTTATCGCTCTTTGGGGAGATCTAAAGCGCATTTGCACCGACGAATCTGTCCAGGCGGATTTTGATTTTCTAAAAGAGGAGCTTCAGGGCGATGTCAGTTTCAAAGAATGCAATCAGAATGACAGCATTTGGTTGGTGAGTCGTTTAGATGGCGGCCCGGAAGTTTACTACCTCTATGATCGTCCCGGCCACAAGGTTTACAGGCTTTTCAGCGACTATTCTTATCTGGATGAATACGATTTGCCTACGCGCAAAGCCTATACCGTCGCCACCCGCGATGGGATGGAACTGCCTGTCCATGTTTACGTTCCGGCAGGTATGGCCAAATCGGATCGGTCGCCAAAAGCGCCCCTGCCGACGGTAATCTTTATTCATGGAGGCCCCTGGGACGGGATCAGGCATTGGAACGACTGGGGTTATACCCGCAACTTTCAGTTGCTGGCCAACAGGAATTATATTGTGATTAATATGGAGTACAGAGGAGCAACGGGATTTGGCAAAAAGATGACCGATGCAGGAAATCGGCAATGGGGCGAGGCCATGCACTACGATATCGTGGATGTGGCTACCTGGGCCATCAAATCGGGAATTGCCAATCGGAGAAAAATCGCCCTGATGGGCTGGTCTTACGGAGGCTATGCGGTGAATTATGCGCTGGGCGCAGCCCCTGATATTTTCGCCTGTGGCATTTCGATGAACGGCCTCAGCGACCTGTATCAGTTTTCACAGTTGCCTTTTGCCGACAGCGATCTCTGGCGGACGAGGGTAGGGGACTACCACACCGAGGAGGGCGCCGCCCTGCTTAAACAACATTCTCCCTCTAATTATCAGAAGAATATCAACCGGCCCATTCTGCTGACAACAGGCAGTTTGGATAATCGGATACCACAGGATACCCAGGTGGATACCTTTGCCAAAGCGCTGGATGACGAGGGCAAAGAAGTCGTTTATTTCTTCTACCCCGAAGAAGGACACTATGACTGGAAGCCTGAGAGTATGACTTCCTTTTGGGCTATTGCAGAGTTTTTTCTGCACGAGAAAATAGAGGGCAGGAAAGAAGCTCGTAAAGACGACATCGAAAAAGGAGACCTCGAAATCATGTTTGGCGCCGAATACATCGACAGAATTGACTAAAACCATTGGGAGATTATGGGAAAGTGATAAGAAAAATTTGCAATCTCAGGCGCCTCTAATCTCTCAATCCTCTGAATTCCCTATCTTGGCCGCTTCTGATTATACTCTTCATGCGGAACCCACTTTTTAAAATTAGAGAAAACGGCAGGTATGGCTTTATGGACGCCATCGGCGAAGTGGTTATTGAGCCGCAGTATGCCGAAGCCGAAGACTTCTACAACGGATTTTCCAGAGTTTTACTAAATGACAAGACGGTAGCCATGGACAGTCAGGGGCGACTGCTGATTCGCCATTGGTTTAATTATGTCGGCCTGTTTGAAGAGCAGTTGGCCAAAGTGCAACTGGTGCAAAAATGGGGCTACATGGATGAGCGCGGCCGGGTTGCCATCCCCGTCCAGTTTAGCGACGCCGGGTATTTCAGCGAAGGGCTGGCGCCTGTCGCCACTTCCACCGGATATGGTTTTATAGACAAAAAAGGTCGGATCGCCATTGAACCGTCTTTTAGCTGGGCGGGTGAATTTCAGCAGGGACTGGCGCCCGCCGCAGAAGGTGATTTGTTTGGATACATTGATAGCAATGGGGATTTTGTCATTGACCCCCTATTTGATGAGTGTATGCCTTTTCAAAATGGCGTGGCAATGATCGCTCGGCAGGAGCGCTGGGGACTGGTGGACAAAAACGGCAGACTACTGCTCAAGCCGCAATTTGACATGATCGAAGGCTATACAAATGGCGAGTTTTTTGACGACATGGCGCTTGTGGTTCAAAACAACCGCTATGGCTTTGTCAATACGAAAGGCGAAATTGTCGTGCCTCCGAAATTTGATTTCGCCGGCGATTTTGGAGGAGGACTGGCTCTGATAGAAAGTAAAGGTCGCTTTGGCTTTATTGACAAAACAGGAGAAGTCGTCATCAAACCCAAATTCGAAGACGCCGGCGTATTCTCCGAGGGCCTGGCACAGGTGAAAACAGACAACCGGTGGGGCTATATCAATGCCAAAGGAGAAATAGCCATTAAGCCCATGTTCGACGAGGCGCTTCCCTTTAGAGACGGCCTGGCTCGGGTCGGCGTCGGCGATATCTGGGCTTACATCAACCCCTGGGGAGACTTAGTCTGGAAGGAAAAATAAAACCCTGTAGCTCCTTTTTCTCAACTACTCTTCCGCACAGCGAGTTTCAGCGAGTAATCTTCTAAGTTGGTTTTAACTCCATTTTTTGGATAGGGAGAAACCTCGTTCAACTGAATTTTGAACTTGCCGAAACTGCGGGTAACGGTTCCTTTTTCCGAAGCTTTGCGGGTAAATTCGATGGTCTGACTGTTACCTGCGTTCACGGCAATCAGGGTGACGCGCACCTGTCCTTCCTGAAAGCAATCTACGCCTTGCGGGCAGCGGGATTCTTCGGGGACTCCCGTAAAGGTCAACCGCAGATCTTCGCCTTCCACAACCGCTGACTGGCTCATCTTCAGGTCAAAAACCTGGTCCTTTTTTACGACGGAATAAGCCGGCTGTGTTTTTTTCTTGCAGGAGCCTAAGACTAAAATGCAGGCGATGAGAATGGCAAAATGCTGAATTTTCATGGATAAGAGTTTTTTGAAAAATTAAAATGATGGAATGGAGGAAAACCTTTTTTGAAAACTAAACCGCAGTATTGGAACTCGTCTCGTAGGCGTACAAGGCGGCTCCAATGAGGCCTGCATTGTTTAGCATTTTCGCAGTGACCACCTCTGTTTCCACGTCTATGTATTGTGAAAAAAGATCCCAGTTGTTGCTCGAACCGCCTCCGACGATAATCAGATCGGGGCAGATGATGCGGTTTAGGTGCTGGAGGTATTCGTTGAGGCGCAAACCGAAGCCGACCCAGGACATGTCGTATTTCTTTCGGGCGGTGTTGGAAATGTAATGTTCCGCCACCATGCCGTTCAGGAAAAGATGGCCAAACTCTGAATTTCTCACTAAGCAGCCATCTGTAAAAAGGGCTGATCCCAATCCGCTGCCTACGGTTATCAACAGGACGGTTCCCATCCTGCCTTTTCCATGGCCATAGCGCACTTCCGCCAATCCGGCAGCGTCGGCGTCGTTGACGGCGACGACCTTCATCCCCGTTGCCTCGGCGATCATGGTTTCGACGCTGGTTTCAATCCAACTGTCGTCAATATTGGCGGCGCTCTTAGCAATACCGTGCTGAATGATGGCGGGAAATCCACAGCCTATCACCTCGCCTTCGTAGCCGGCCTGCTTCACCAATTCTGCGATGACCTCGGTAACAGCCTCTGGCGTGGCCGGCTTGGGAGTGGCTAACTTGATGCGCTCAGTACTCAGTTCTCCTGTTTCAATGTTGACGATAGCGCCTTTGATGCCGGAAGCCCCAACGTCTATGCCCAAGATATTTTTAACTTCCATTTGTCCCTGTTTAGTTTTTGAGAGTCGGACGATGAATTTTTAGACAGCAGAACTAAGAGAATGTTGCGTCTGCACGCTCCATTTTCCAAAACTCAGTTGATAACTCGTATTTTCATTTTTATATCTTCAAAAGGTCGGCTGGCCGGGTCGGTCTTTGCGTTCGCAATTTTATCTATCACGTCCAACCCCTTGACGACTTGGCCAAAAACGGTGTATGCTCCATCCAATTGCGGCGCCCCGCCGAGAGAAAGATATGCTTCCCGTTGTGCTTTAGAATAGCGAACTCCCCTGCGAGCCTCTGCCATGTCGAGCTTTTCCTCTGTTTGGGAGCTGCCCTGTACGATGTAAAACTGGGAGCCGGAGGAGCGCTTTTCGGGATTTGCCTCGTCGCTCAGTCGAGCTGCGCACAAAGCGCCTTTGACGTGGACGAGCGAATCTACAAATTCTGCCGGAATCGTATATCCCGAACCGCCAACGCCGAGCATTTGTCCGGAGACGGCGTTTCTCGAATTTGGGTCTCCGCCCTGTATCATGAAGCCTTCGACGACCCGGTGAAAAAGCAAACCGTCGTAAAAAGCTTCTTCCACCAATTGAATGAAGTTGTCCCGATGAATCGGCGTGGCGTCGGAAAGCCGGATTAACATCGTCCCGTAGCTGGTTTCAATTTCCACTAAGCACGAAAGGGGCGCATGGATGAGCATGTTCTTTGTCAAAACGCTTGTCTTTCTCCCTTTTTGCGCCTTCAGCCGTACGGTATAATTTCCCGAAGACTTGTACTCGTGAGTCGGAGTGGATAAAATGGAGGCGTTTCCATCGCCGAAATCCCATTCGTAATGCTCTGCGCCTTTTGAGTTATTTAAAAAATCAATGCGCGCAGGAGCCGTGCGTTCGACTTCTCCAAAAGTGAAATCCGCCATCGGCCTGGCGCATGACCCCATCAGCAGGCTGATTGAAATTCCTGCAAAAAAAATAGCCTTTCGAGAGGCTGTTGAGAAAATTGGAAAAGAAAACTTTCGCTGTAAAATCATTTTATTTAGCAGCATCTGGCGCGGTTAAAGAGGGCATCTGGCGCTTGTGTAGGCTGATTGCCAATGAGTTATAATTTGATCATAAAATATACAGCCCAAATCCTACACTGGAAAAACCAGCCGACACAAGCGCGCCTTTATATTTATTGAATCTGCGTCACTTTTTTAATTCTGATGTCCTCCACCGGACGATCTCTGTTGTCTTTCAGTACGTTGGCAATTTTATCTACGGCGTCCATTCCCTCCAGGACCTGGCCAAATACCGTATAATCGTCGTCGAGGAAAGGAGTGCCTCCCACCTTCAGATAGTAATCTATTTCTTCCGGCGTGTATTGCGTTCCTTTTTGCTGAATGATTTGATCCATTTGAGCCGGAGGTACAGGGCCATTTTGGACGATGTAAAACTGAGAGCCCGAAGAGCGCTTTTCAGGGTTGGTAGGACCGCCTGTCCGGGCAGCCGCCAATGCGCCCCTGAAGTGCTTGGCGCCGATTTCGGCGTCAATGGTATAACCTGGTCCACCCATGCCGAGCGCCTGGCCTGATGGGGCATTTTTTGAATCCGGATCGCCGCCCTGAATCATAAATCCTGGGATTACCCGATGGAAGAGCGTGCCTGCGTAGTATCCTTCGCGGGTCAGTTTTAGGAAGTTTTCTTTGTGCTTGGGCGTGGAGTCGTACAGCTTTACTTTGATGTTTCCATAATCCGTTTCTATTAATACGACAGCGTCCCCTGAAGCGGCAGACGCCGGGTTTGAGGTATCGGAAACGGCATTGGCCGAACGCGTTGCAGAAGCCTCGGGCTGATCAGATGGAGAGTCGGAAGAGGAAGTCCCTGCGCCGCCATCGCTGCAACTGAACAGCGCAACTGCCAGAGCAGTGAATAAGAATAATGTGAATTTTTGCATGTTTTAATTTTTTTAAAAAAAATATGGTTAGATAGAATTTTCTAATAATTATCTGGATAAATACAATTTCCTCTCGAGAGGTTTCCCGGTACAGGGTTTTCCGCAGGCTTTAAGTTTTTCCAAATTTCAAAAGAACCTGAATAACTCTATTTTTTGAACGAAGCAAAACCAGTCCTTTGTTTTGCGGGCGGTTATTTTTTGCAGGACTTGGAAGAAAATTAAATTTCTAAAGATTTTTTTTCAACTATTCCTCCTCTTCCATATCCTCAAAATATTGAATTATTTTCAGTTTGAGGTAGTGTTCTTGTTCGGCGGAGCCTTTCAGCGCAAACGGTTTTAACACTTCGTAATGCGGCCAGCCGTCGGCGTCTTTTTCTTTCAGGCGATAGTAGCCGTCGAAACTCATCAGGCGACAGGCGGCGATATGCATTAGATCCTGTTTCTCTTCTTTGGTGAATGGTTCTGAGTTCCAGCGTCCCAGTTCCTGAATGCCGATGAGAAACAAAATGGCGTCCATATCGGGAAGCGTTTTGTGGTTCAGCACATCTTTAACGAGGTGTCGCACCCTCAACCATTCAAATTCTAATTCCCAGTCTTCCATTTAAATTTGATTGAAATTCCGTAGAGATTCCTGTTTCGATAACTCACAGCAAGCCGCTTAATGCTGGCAAAGCCCTTTGCAAATCACTCCTCCTGAATCAGTGCGGGGATCCTTTTGGCTCGCATAGCCGCCGGTATGGAAGCCAATGAGCCGATGGCCAAAACGACTGCCGACACGACGAGCAAATCATTAAACCGCATGCTGATGGGATAGGCGTTGACGACAAAACCATCTGGAATGGATACGATTCCGAAAGTCTTTTGAGCAATGTACAGAGCCGTGGCGAGTACGAAGCCGACGAGCAAACCTATCAGGCATAGCAGTAAACCTTCGTTTAGGAAAATATTGCGAATGGCCTTGTCGGGAGCGCCCATACTTTTCAGAATAGATATGTCTTCCTTTTTCTCCAATACGATCATCCACAGCGAGCCAATCATGTTGAACGCCACTAGCACCAAAGTCAGGCTGAGGATGGCAAAACTCATCCATTTTTCGATGTTCATCAGTTTCAGGAAGGATTCGTCCTGCTGATACCGGTCTTTGACGTCAAAGCCCGTTCCCATGACTTCCCTGATGGCTGCGATGGCTGTCTGCTGGTCGCTGCCTGCCTTCAGTCTGACTTCTAAGGCGCTGACTTCGCTTTCTGAGCCGAGCAGATCCCGAATGAAATCCAGCGATACCAGAATGTATTGATTGTCAAAGTCCTGCTGTATCTTAAATGTCCCTCCAGGATAGGCGAGGCGCTTTTTAAACTGCTGATCCAGAGCGCCCGCATTTTCCTTTTTGGCCATAAAGACCTGTAGCATCTCGAAGGGATCGTCAATGTTGATTTGCAGCTTATTGCGCATTCCCCCGCCCACGACGGCCAGACTGCGTCCGCCCTCTTCGAAGCGGTATATCCCTTCAAAAATGGTAGAGTCAATGCCGGTAACCTTTTGGTACTGGTCGTCCACGCCTTTTAGAATACCAAAATCTTCGCTGTCCCTATATTGAAAAAAGGCTACTTCCTCCAATGTCTGCGAGACGCCTTCTACGCCCGGAAGGGCGATGAGCTCCGCCAGCTTTATGGAATCCGGCTCGAATGTTTTCCCTACCGTCGCCGTAATTTTTACATCCGGATTGAATTTGCTGAACAGACTCAGGATTAGGTCTTCAAAGCCGTTGAATACGCTGAGTACCAGGACTAATGCCGCCGTGCCAATGGCGATGCCCAACACCGATATGCCGGTGATGATGTTGATGGCATTTGTGGACTTCTTCGCGAAGAGATAGCGCCGCGCTATTTTAAATGGTAGGTTCACAGAGAAAAGCTAAACCGGAATTTTGGCGCAAAGCTATTAAAAAGGAAAGACGCTGAAAGCGCATCGCCGGATTTCCACTCATTCTCGTAACTGACGAATTTTGAAGAGCCGATCAAAGTTCCAGCGCTAATCCATTCGTCCAGGAGTAGGTTGTCTTCGGTGCGTCTGAAGGCAGAGAGCGATCTTTCCCCCAGATAAATGCTGTGGTATAGGTGAGCTTCTTATGCAGAGGAAGCACTAATTTCCATTCGGAAGAGAGCCGGTAATTTTCAAAATGACTGACTTGCGGCTGAAAATAAGTGGTGGTCACTAACAAAGCGCCGTCCCAGGGCCGGAGTGTGGCCGAAAAGTAGCTGCTCAGGCGATGCCAGTTGCGGCTTTCGTTGCCCTCCAAAAATTGGTTAATCTCGTACAAATATGCCAGGCCAAGGTAAATCCGGTTCTTGCCGGGCTTATCTTTCCAGACTCTTGCCCGCAAACCGCTCCCCGCCAAAGTCCGCTGGCGAATGAGCAGCAGTTTGTTGAATTGAGCCTGGGTATAAGCTTCCCAGGTCAGTTTTTGGGTCAAATCGTGATTGTAGCGCAGGTGAACAAAGCCCGCATTGTTGAAATCCTTTTTTCCGGCTCGTAGGAAATCGCCGTCTAACAGGAACAGCGCCAGACTTCTATTCTTCTTATATTCTATCTGAGCGGTCGCGTTTATCTGTAATACCTGCTCCTTTACTTTGGCCAGGTTGCCGCTCAGCTCAAATTGTCCGTACCAATGGACGGAGTCGCTGGTTCCTTTAATTCGTTGATCTTCAATATTGACAACCTGAGCGTACAAACCGGACGGCAGTAGCAGCAATAATAGAAGCCAGTTTTTCATAAACTTTTGAGATTCAGTTGCTTCAATGAATTTTTCAAAGAAATTTTTATAAAAAAAATGGTGGACGGAACGCCTGATTGATCCTAATCAAAGTAGAGCGCCCGATTGTGCGGCGGAAAAATAGGACTAAAAGCGATACCGTCCTCTGGAGAGTTTGCGCAAAGCCATATTTTGAAGAAAAGGGGACGGATTGAAAATAGTACCCGGCTCATGCACATATGCTCCATTTTGCAGTCGGTCATCTTGTCATCATGTTTTCAACACTTTGTGTCAAAATGTCATTTGAAGATTCTATTTCCCTGCCGTTTTTATCACGAAAATTGAATGGCACATCCCTTGAACCGAGC
>CAZXQI010000133.1:0-9481 GCA_964643005.1 uncultured Saprospiraceae bacterium
AACCCCACAATCAGACTTGTGCTCCTGGGCCAGGTCATTGATGAGTACCCCGTCAATGTTCAGCCCCTGCCGATTCCGCTCAGTCTGAACGGCTTCCAATGCTTCTTCCAACAGGTCAAAGGCGAGAGCCTTATCAATTGCAGGGTCAAAGTAAAAGCCATGCCCGCCGGTTAGGAGGAGATTTCCGCAGATGAGGAGGTTGTGGTTTTTCCCAACTACGACATTTTTCAAAAAATAACTGAAGGCGCGGATGATGCAGGGGAATTTTCCCGGCTTCTCATTTTCCTCCCTGATGCTCACGTCGGGATTGAAAGGTGAAATCTGGCAGTAGGCCACTCCCACGGGAGTATCATTTTTATAAAAAATCAAATAATTGAAGCGAAGGTTTTTGGGAGGATTTTCTTCTATGACTTTTAAAAAAGGTCTTTGTAAAAAAAGGTTGGCAGCCGGAGCCGCCCGCTCCCAGTCGCCGGAGACGGAATGAACAGACTGAAAAGAAGTAAGGTGGAAGCCTTTCGTCCGGAGCGGGAAATGGGAAGAACTGGAGGGGCTGCCATTCGGCGCAAAACTGATTGGCGCCTCCGCCGCATTAGAAACGCCGGTGAAGGACATGCACCTGCTTGTTTTCTGGGTGATGATACAGGAAAGGAAGAAGGTGAAGCATGTGAATAGACAGAGTATCAATAGTTTATGTTAATGCGATTTCCTCACGATGATTACCCGCCGGCTGACGCTGATTTTTTGCTGATTTGATTTTCTCGTGGATTCCCTGAGATAACCTACCGTGAATTTCAGGCGAACCTGCCCGGTTCCGCTTCTCTCATCAATTCAAAAACGGCGTCAAAGACGTCTTCCGCATTGGGTTTGGAAAAATAATCTCCATCCGATCCGAAGGCCGGGCGGTGTTGTTTGGCGGTGATGGTGACGGGCTGACTGTCTAAATGAAGGTAGCCGCCCTGTTTTTCCAGTACCTCCTGCAACATGTAAGCGGAGGCGCCACCCGGCAGATCCTCGTCTAAGAAGACGATGCGGTTGGTCTTTTTCAGGGATTCGACGATGCGGTGCTCCAGGTCAAAAGGAAGCAGGGTTTGGACGTCAATCAACTCAACGGAGATACCCTCCTGCCCGAGAAGCCTGATACCCTCCTGTGCAATGCGCACGCAGGAGCCGTAGGTGACGATTGTGACGTCGCTGCCTTCCTGCAATACTTCCGGCACGCCGAGCGGAACCGTGTATTCGCCGATGTTGTCGGGCATTCTCTCTTTTAAGCGGAAGCCGTTCAGGCATTCGACGATGATGGCAGGATCGTCGGAGTGCAGCATGGTGTTGTACATTCCCGCAGCCTGCACAAAATCTCTTGGCGTGAGGATATACATGCCTCTGAGTGTGGTCAGGAGCATGCCCATTGGCGAGCCGGAGTGCCAGATTCCTTCTAAGCGGTGGCCTCTCGTCCTGATAATGGCCGGCGCCTGTTGGAGATTGTTGGAGCGGTAGCGGACGGTCGCGAGGTCGTCGCAAAGCGGAGACAGACCGAAGATGAGGTAGTCAATATATTGTATTTCGGCGATGGGCCTCAAACCTCTCATGGCCATACCGATGGCCTGGCCGATGATGGTCCATTCCCGGATACCCGTATCGAAAACCCTGTACTCGCCAAATTTGTCCTGCAAGCCCATGAAAGCCTGATTGACGCCGCCTATTTTCCCGACGTCTTCTCCGAAGGCAAAAAGGTTGGGGTGCTTCTCTAAAGCGGCGTTGAAAAAGGTGTTGAGTACCTCAAAGCCGCTTTTTACCTGCGAATTGTCGGAATATTTCGGAGGTATGACGGGCACGTTGAGCGCAGCGTATTTGCTGCTACTATATAGATGTGTATGATATTTTTTGTGGGCGAGATTTCTAGAGCGGCCGAGCAGCGCTTCGAGCTGGCCGATGGCGGGAAGATTTTCTCTGCGAATGGCCATCAGGAGTTGCCGCGCATTTTTGACTACTTCGGAATAAGCTAAGTAATAAGAACCGGTCAATTCATTGTAAAGAACTTCCACCCGTTCGCGGTTAGCAGTCTTCGGAATGAGTTCGGCGTAGATTCCTTTCAGAGTCTCTAATTCCTCCAAAACAGGTTTTTGATAAGCTCCCCATGCCCGGTCTTTACATTCTTTGACGTAATTTTTGGCGCGCTGCCGCAGGGCGTCAATTTCCTTTGTGGTGGCGATGCCTTCCGCTATCATCCAATGGCTCATTTGCAGAATGCAGTCTTTCTCTATTTCCCAATTTAGGCGTTCGGGAGATTTGTAGCGCTCGTGAGAGCCGGAAGTAGAGTGCCCCAATTGCTGGGTACATTCGACGACGTGAATAAGCGAGGGCACATGTTCGTTTCTGGTTTTCTCCGCAACCTTTTCGTACAATTCGCACAGGGCAGGATAGTTCCAACATTTCTCAACGTAGATGTCAATTCCCAATCCCTTCTCATCGGCCTGGAAGCCCTGGAGTACCTGGGAAATGCTACTCTTGGTAGTCTGGTATTTATTCGGGACTGAAATCCCATAACCGTCGTCCCAGACTGAAATCAGCAGGGGGATTTGCTGGACGCCCGCCGCATTGACCGATTCCCAAAAGACGCCTTCTGCGGTAGAGGCGTCGCCGATATTGCAAAAGCACACTTCATTTCCCTGACTGGAAAAAACGCCGGATTCGGCCAGTTCAGAATTCTCCCTGAATTTTTTGGATGCCAATGCCAGACCGACGGCTCTGGCCATTTGCCCGCCGGTGCTCGAGATATCCGCTGAGACGTTGTAGAGCGAGCGGTGGTCTAACCATTCCCCGTTTTCATCAATTAGGGGACTGGAGAAGTGGCAGTTCATCTGGCGACCTCCCGACCAGGGGTCGTTTTCAGTGTCGGCATAGAGCTGGGCGAAGAATTCTTCTACCGTAGAAAGTCCGACGGCAAACATGAAAGTTTGATCTCGATAATAGCCTGAGCGCCAATCGCCCTTTTTAAAGGCTTTGGCCATAGCGACCTGAGGCACTTCCTTTCCATCGCCGACGATGCCGAATTTGGCTTTGCCTGTTAAGACTTCTTTTCTTCCCAAAATACTGGCCTCTCTACTCACACAGCAAATCCAGAAATCCTGAAGAACTTCATTTTTATAATTCTTTTCCAAATTGTCGGATTCAGGAGTCAAGAGGTCAATTATCGGAGAATTAATCATGATAGACGGTATAAATGAAGAAGCTGGGATTTTAAAATTCCCGTTTTGAAAAAGAGGGAATTTGAGTCGCATTCACAAAACAAAATTTTAAATCCACTGGTTTTGCGGCTGCAAAAATATAGAATAGTTTGGTAAAATTTGGAAGACTTCCGCTGAATAATTAGATGATTTTCCTGAGAAAGCTTTCTCACTAAGGCTTTTCAACCTGGCCAATTTTTTTAAAAGACCAGGCCTTAAGCGCTCAAAGTTGATTATTAACAACTCATTAACCGCCTCATTATCAATGCAATCTTTTAGTTCCAAATGAAAGCCTCTACATTTGTGCCGTCATTTTTCATGAACTAAACTTAATCAAAAGATGAAAAAATTACTTTCTGTTCTCGCTGTCGTAGCCTTCTTTGCTACTTTTTCTTACTCACAGAACAATTCCGGTCCAAGCATGAAGTTTGAATCAACGGAAGTTGACTACGGAGAAATCCAACAAGGTAGCGAGCCACTGCGTACTTTTACCTTCACCAATGTTGGCAACGAACCTCTGATCATCAGCAATGCAAAAGGCAGTTGTGGATGTACGGTTCCGAGCTATCCAAAGGATCCCATCCTCCCTGGTGAGACTTCCAAAATCGAAGTTCGGTACGACACAAACCGCATAGGGCCTTTCCAAAAAACGGTAACCTTGACGACCAACGAAGCCACCAACACCCACACATTGAAAATTAAAGGTAAAGTAAATGCTAAGCCAACGCAGGAAAGCGTTCCGGCCAGCAACAACAGCTTCAACAAAGGCTAAACTGTTTCGACAGTAAAACTGAAAGCCCTGAGATGGTAAATCTCAGGGCTTTTCTATTTTTACACCTCAAAATATCATTGAACTATGTTTTTAGAAAAAGCTCGCATAACAGGTCGCAATAAGTGGTGGATGTTTCTACTCAGCCTTTTTATCGTTGTGATTGGAGTATTGATCGGTCAAATTCCCCTGGCGGCGGTTTTTCTATGGGAGCAGGCCAAAGGCGGTTTGTCGGCAGAGGAACTAGAAAAAATGGGCGAAACCCTCGACTTGAGCGCAATGGGTATTGGCTCAAACTGGTCTTTGATACTGGCGCTATTGGCCTTTGTCGTCGGATTGTTGGCGCTCTGGTTGGCCGTGGCGAACATACACAAGCGACCCTTTCGCACTTTAATTACTCCGAAAAGATCCATCAACTGGAAAAAAATCCTCTTCTCCTTTTCCCTCTGGATGGGCCTGAGTATGCTGATTGAACTGGTTTTCTATTTCACTGACCCTCAGAATTACGAATGGCAGTTTCAGCCAGGCCGATTTGCGGGGCTGGTACTCATTGCCATTTTTATTTTTCCGCTTCAAACCTCTTTTGAAGAGCTTCTCTTTCGCGGGTATGGCATGCAGGGACTGAGCCTCATCAGCAGGTTTCGTTGGATACCTTTAGTCGTTACTTCTTTTGCCTTTGGTCTGATGCACTACATGAATCCGGAAGTGCAGGCTTTTGGAGAAGGGATAACAATGGCGTACTATGTAGGCGTCGGCTTTTTCCTTGGCATAGTTACTTTGATGGATGACAGTCTGGAACTTGCGCTGGGAATTCATGCCGCCACTAATATTTACAGCGCCTTGTTCGTTACCTTTGATGCTTCAGCTTTGCAAACGGCAGCTCTTTTCCGTACTAAATACATAGACATGCAGTCCATGCTTTTGGCCTTTTTCATCGCAGCAATCGTTTTTACGGTGATTGTAGCCAAAAAATTCCATTGGACGGATTGGTCAAAGGTTTACGGTTCGGTGAGAAGACCCGATACAGAATTGGTTTAGTTTCTGTCTGCAAAGACTGATTTTGTGACTTT
Source organism: uncultured Saprospiraceae bacterium (assembly GCA_964643005.1). Classification (GTDB taxonomy): domain Bacteria; phylum Bacteroidota; class Bacteroidia; order Chitinophagales; family Saprospiraceae; genus UBA6168. Next base: position 5,064 of record CAZXQI010000133.1, read on the forward strand.
CAAATTATTTTTTCACCCAAACTTCTGACTATTATGAAGCAACTCAGGTTTCTTATCCCTTTAGTCGCATTGTTTCTCTTTTCTCCGGCTTGTAAAAAGAAGGATCCACAATTTGCCGATTGCTGGGTACCCCCGAAAAAGACCCAACTCAAAATTGATATTCTGGAAGGGCCGGAGGTCACTCTGCCATCCAAAATCTCCATTTTCTTTAAAGTGACGGATTTGAATAATAACCCGATGGGCTATCTGACAGAGGATGACTTCGTAATCTATGAGAAGGGAATTAATGACAATTGCGCAAGAATTATTTCTGAATTTGAAGCAAAGCGGCGCATTTCAGGTCGGGAGCAGGTGTTCAATCACACGACTTTACTGGTGCTCGATCTCTCAGGCTCAGTGCTCGGAAGCTCGCTGACTGAGCTACAGTCGGCTGCCGTAGCCTTTATCGAAGACGTTATCCCTACCACTCCGGATAATTCCAAAAGGATGGGCATTTACTGGTTTGACGGCGAAGATACGCTGCATGTGTTAAAGCCGGTCACTGCCGATATCTATGAGCTTAAGGCTGCGGTCAATTCCATCACCCCCAACATCAGTCACGACAACTCGACCGACTTATTCGGAGCGGTTATCAAATCTTCCAGCATCGCCAAAAGCATCCTGGCAGAATACCATGATCAGGATATCACCGCCGCTACTTCCGTCATCCTCTTTACCGATGGCAGAGACCGCGCCAACCGTTATACCCGCACGGCAGCCTACGAAGCCGTCACTTCTTCTCCCCCGGAAATCACATATTTTGCTATTGGCGTCGGCAATGAAATCAATAAAATAGATCTACAGACCGTAGGCAGAAATGGATACTCCGAAGCCGTTAATGTTGCACAGTTAACCACTGTTTTTAAACAGATTGCCTCTTTGGTGACCAACGAAGCCAATAGCTACTACCTGTTCGAATACTGCAGCCCCATTCGGAACGGCGCCAACAACAGCCTGGTTATTGAAGTTTTCAAAGGCAATGAAATAGGCTTCATCCAGGCCTCCTTCGACGCTACCGGATTTACCGGAGGATGTCAGCTTTAAGGGAATTCGGTAGAAACCCTTTTCCGGAGTAATTTTCAGCCGTAGAATTACTCCGAAAAGACATTCAGTTGGCGATGAGGAAAGAATATCTAACAGGGGAAAAGTCTCCAAAGGATAATTTCTAAAAGAGTTCTCACTGAATTTCTCCAAAGGAGTTTCTACCGAATAACCATATCCTTTTTTAAAAACAAAAACGATGAAACCATGAAATTCTCGACGCGTTTTCAGCTTTCGGCCATGATGTTCCTCAATTTCTTCATTTGGGGAGCGTGGTTTGTCACAATGGGAACCTACCTCGGCGGCAATCTTCAGGCAACGGGAGCCCAAATTGGGGCGGCCTTTGGCACGCAGTCCTGGGGCGCCATAGCGGCGCCCTTCATCATCGGCCTGATTGCCGACCGTTATTTTGCAGCACAAAAAATTCTCGGCGTACTGCATTTATTGGGCGCCGCCCTTATGTGGTATCTCTCCTCCGCCGCCGGATTCAACCAGTTTTTTCCAATCCTGCTGATTTATATGATACTGTACATGCCGACCCTGGCCTTAGTGAACTCTATATCATTCAGGCAAATGAGCAATCCGGAAAAAGAGTTTCCCAGCATTCGGGTATTGGGCACCATCGGCTGGATAGTGGCGGGATTAGTCATTGGATGGCTGGCCTGGGAAAAGAAAGGCTCCCTCGATCTCACCTTTAAAATGGCGGCCATAGCTTCCTTAGTGCTGGGTGTATTGAGCTTTACCCTGCCGAATACGCCTCCGCTAAAAGTCGAAGGCAAGACTACGATCTCCGATATCCTCGGCCTGGATGCCCTTAGCATGCTGAAGAATCGCTCTTACCTCGTTTTCTTCTTAGCTTCAGTGGCTGTCTGCATACCCTTAGCGTTCTATTATAGCTTCGCCAACCCATTTTTAAATGAAATCGGCATGGAGTCCGCCGCTTCCAAAATGGCTCTGGGGCAGGCTTCTGAGGCTATTTTTCTTTTGTTGATGCCTTTGATTTTTGTGCGCTGGGGCGTAAAGAAAATGCTGATAGCCGGTATGCTCGCCTGGGTGCTTCGATATGTTTTATTTGCTTACGGCAATGTAGATTCGGGGCTCTGGATGCTGATTCTGGGAATCGTCTTACACGGTATCTGCTATGACTTCTTCTTCGTGACCGGACAGATTTACACGGACAATTTTGCCGGCGAGAAATTCAGGAGCGCCGCCCAGGGACTAATCACGCTGGCCACTTACGGCGTCGGCATGCTGATTGGTTACGCCATATCAGGCATGGTGGCCGATTCCAATATCCTGGCGGATGGAACCCATGCCTGGCAGAGCATCTGGCTCGTTCCGGCGATTATTGCCGCCGTCGTGATGCTGCTCTTTGGTCTCTTGTTCAGAGAGAAAAAGAGAAAATAGACTGCATGGCGATCGACAAAAAAAGGGCGACTGAAATTTTCAGCCGCCCTTTTTTTATGAAATGAGTAGGTGAGTTCTGATTTGACGTTTCTTATTTCAGCGTCCTGCTGAGACTCGGCGCTGCGCCTTCCATCAACTACAATTCCTCCAGCAATAGTCTGCGCTTTGAATCTGAGCCTGTCTTCTGGAAACTCTTACAGCAGATTTTGGGACAGGCTGGCAGCCCTACCTTAAAAGAGGGAAAGACTCCCCCTCTCTTAGGTTAGTAAAAAAATGTCCTTAAGAAAATAGTAAACGTCCGTCGAAGCTCTAAAGAATGAGCATCGCATCACCGTAACTAAAGAAACGATACTTTTCTTTGACGGCCTCCTCGTAAGCTTCCATGACTAAGTCGTAGCCGCCAAATGCGCATACCATGATGAGCAGACTGGACTTAGGCAGGTGTAAGTTAGTCACCATTGCATTGGCGATGCTGAAATCGTAAGGTGGATAGATAAAAAGATTTGTCCAACCTTCAGCAGGTTTTAGCAGACCCTCGGCAGATACTGCCGTTTCGATAGAGCGCATGGAAGTTGTCCCAACGGCGCAAATTTTTTTGTCCTCCAACTTCCCCTTGTTGACTATTTCGACAGCTTGTTGGGTAATGCGAAAATACTCGGCGTCCATTTTGTGCTTGGAAAGGTCTTCCACATCAATTGTGCGGAAAGTGCCTAATCCAATGTGCAGCGTAAGCTCAGCGAAATGCACGCCTTTGATTTCGAGGCGCTTCATCAATTCTTTACTGAAATGAAGACCGGCAGTTGGCGCCGCTACAGCGCCTAATTCCTTAGCATAAACAGTCTGGTACCTGTCCCTGTCCGCATCGTCTTCGTTGCGGATGATGTATTTGGGAAGCGGTGTCTTACCGAGGAAATCTAAGTTTTTCCGAAATTGTTCTTCGGAGCCATCAAACAAAAATCGAATCGTCCGACCTCTGGATGTCGTGTTGTCCACCACTTCGGCGACGAGGATTTCGTTAGACTCCTCGTCCATAAAATAAAGCTTATTGCCGACTCGAATCTTGCGCGCCGGATCCACCAACACGTCCCAAAGCCTTTGTTCTGCATTGAGTTCGCGGAGAAGGAACACTTCGATTTTTGCTCCGTTTTTTTCCTTTTTACCAAAAAGTCGGGCGGGGAAGACTTTTGTGTTGTTGAAAATCATCACATCGTCTTCGTTGAAGTAGTTTATAAAGTCCTTAAAAACCTTGTGTTCTATTTTGCCGGTATCGCGATGTAATACCATTAGGCGTGACTCATCCCGGTTTTTTGCGGGGTATTGCGCTACGAGATCTTTATCGAAATCGTAATTGAATTGAGACAATTTAGTTCTCATTGAACTTCCTTGAATTTATTGAAGAAATAAACCTGGCTTCCTTTTAAAGCGCGCAAAAGTAACAAACAAAATCGTAAGCCGTAGGTTTGCGTTGAAAGTCGGAAAGATTTTTTTCCTAAACCCTTTTTTTAGCCTTGAGCAAGCCGGTGATTTATGTGAATTATCCCTCCGGATTTTGAATTGGGATTCCTTTTGGCTGTTTACTAAAACTCATTTGACCTGTTTTTAATTCCATTTTCTGCCCAACAACTAAGTTATCTCCTGAGTTGGCGGCCTGCCAGGCTTTTAGCAAACGCCTATATTCAGATTTCATTGATAACCTACAGCTTAGAGAGCAGGTCTATTTTTTTAAAAATAATAAGCTTGTAGTAAATTGATTATCAACCTCTTGTGAAGATGGTTGAGTTCTGAGGCCTAATCTCTAATTTTAGCGACTGTTGAAGATTGACAATTTATAGCGGTGAAGTAATCGCGACTTTATAGTTTTGGCTTTTTTAAGAGTACAGTTTTTGGGACGCTTTCGTCTTGTTTTTTAAGCGCAATTAGAAAAAATTTAA
>CAZXQI010000134.1:0-9247 GCA_964643005.1 uncultured Saprospiraceae bacterium
GTGGCGGGAAAATACCCGTAGTCTTATTGTCTTCAAAAAAAAACAGGCTCGAAAACCTAAGTCAACGAGCCTTCTTCCTATTTTACAAAAACCAAAGATATTAAAGAGTTTTCCCCAGCTTTTTAGCCAGCATGTAGTAGAAAACTACCCTTAGCTTGTGGTTGGCATTGTACTCCTCGCAAACGGATTTAATGGCAGCATCGAGTGCAGGGCCGTCAGCCATCCCCAGCTTTTTGATGAGGAAGTTGTTTTTTACGCGATCCAATTCTGCCTGGTCGCTACAAGAGACGAGTGAGGCATCTTTCAGGTAAATGGACGGGCCGAGTGACTTGGCAATGTTTTTCAGCAGATCGCCATCCACGGCATCCTTGCTTTTGCTTTTTAATTCAGCATCGTACCTGACCAACAGGTCATCAAATTTGCTCATAAAAAATATTTTTAGGTTAAAAATTTACGCCGGAAAGATAGTGTTTTTATGTGGGTTCAGACGCTTCCCTTTATGTTTTGTCACAAATTGTAGTCCTTTTTGCCGTAAAAATGATTTAGGCGGCGCCAGCAGAGACTCACAGGCAATTCCCTCGCGACTTTTTCTTTTTTTTAAAAAAAATTCCTACCTCTTGAACGGGGCTGCCAGCCGTTTTTCCCAACGATTTTTACGGCAGGCGATTTACCCCGAAGAGGGGAATCATTTCGCAGATTTTTCTATTGTCTCAAAAAAATAAGAAGGGGAGAAACCCATCAAAATTCCCATCTGAGCTGGAACTTAATATCCGAGCGGCGAGAGCCTGTGATTTCCTCTAATCCGCTGCCGATTTTTTCCATATTGGGATACGAAGTTCTGGCGAAGCGAGCCTCCACCCTCAATTGGCGATTGACCCGATAGGTCGTATTCAGGTAAAACCTCGTGCCCTGATTGTAAAAAGCCGGTATTGAAAAATCGCCCGAAATGTCCCGTTCGTAGCTGTAGAAGCGGATGGCGAATCCATCCGTATCGAAAAGTGCAAAGCGTGTACTGAAAGACCAGGGCGAACTCACCGGACGGTAAATCAAATCCTGATAGGCGGCCACCCCGTTTAGTTGTTGACCCGGGACTTTGGAGAAGCCGACGTCCAGTCTGCTGCGCCATTCCAGCCCGCCACCCAATTTATAAGAAAAATAAAGGCGCGCCTGAAAGTTCTGCCTCGACACGAGATCGTTGGTCTTGGAAGTTTCGGCTGCGGCGTTTTCCTCTTTTGTCTCATTCCTTACCTGAATGTACGCCTCCATCCTGCGCCGAATCGTGTAGGTGATCCGCCCCAACCATTCGCTACCGGAGCTCGGCCCATCCACCCTGAACCTCGGCCAGGCGTGCTGCCAGAGGTCGTAGTAGGCGTTGAAGCGCCACTGCTTGTGGGGCTGAACCTGTACGCCTAAGTAAATCCCGTCCTCGTTAGTTGCACCGGCGGTCTCGGCAAAAGGCTTCGGATTCAAAGACTGATATTCTTTTGGAAAATGTCGGTGCAACAGCGTTACCGAAGCCCGGCGGTCAATCGGCATCAGCATGCCGTTGATCGTGGCGACGGCGCCGTTGTCGCTCATGGCCGTCTCGCCAAAGAAATAGAGATTCTTGAGCGACAGGGTATAGTCCAAACTCATGTCGAGCAGTTGAGTTCCTCCAAAATAATAGCGGTTGTACAACTGCGCTCTGCGCTCCAAAGGCTTGTCGAGATGCTCAAACAGGCCGTTCAAAGCTACGTGCCAGCGCCTTTTCTGTAGCCGAAGCGAACCGCCGAATGACGATTGCCGGATGGCGTTTTCATTGGCAATTTCGTTGGGTGTGCGGTGAAGCCCCGTCGCCTGTAGCGAGGTGACAAAAGCCAATGCCGCCTCGTCGCTGTCTAAATCTGGCTCTGGCTCGCTCAGGTTGGCGTCCCGTCGGCGGGTGGAGGCGAAGGCCAGTAGTTCCAAATTTTTACTCAGAGAAAAACTGCCCGCTACGCCCCTGAAGAAATCCGTTTCGTTGACCGAGCGATAAGGCCTCAACTGCTGCCCCCCGCGATTCACCACCGTCGTCAGTGCGCTCTTGCCGGAGGCAAAGCCCTGATAGAGCAACAGACCCTGCCCCAATGAAATGGAGTAATCGCCCAATGCCAGCGCCTTTATTTTTACAGTAGGATTTTTTAAAAATAAATGGGCGGAATAGAAGTCAAATCCCTGCTTGTTGCTCCCCCGAAAAAATTCCTCACCCGGGTCTTTCTCTGCCGTCACTCCTATAGACAGGCGGTCGGACTGGCTGAACCGATAGCGAAAATACAGTCGGTTGGGGTCGCCCCTGTAGGCGTTTTCCCCTCCGGCAAATCCCCTTTTCTGCTCCAGTACCCTCGACCAGCGCAGCGCAAACTGGTGTTTATTTTCTTTTTGAAAAATGGCTAAAGGGTCGTCAAAAAATCCTGGCGGCCTGACCCTGACAAAGGGGAGTAGTTGGCGAATAGTAGCCAGGTCAAAGCCCGGAACAGCCTGTAATTCATAAATCGAAATCAGGTCGCCGGCGAAGCGTCGGTATTCGAGCAACGCCTGCTTTTGGATAGGCGTCAGAAAGAGAAAGTCGTCGAGCTCGCTCAGAGTGGCTTTGTTCAAGTCGAGGGGACGGCGGTTGAGGTATTCCAACCTGTCGGTGAGTTCGTCGTAGTCGAAAGAAATCTCGTCGTCCTGATCCTGGACGAAAGACTCGATTAGATCTTCCTGTGCGAGGTTTTGCAGAAGCGTGTCAGTCTGAGCGGTCAGCAGATTGCCGAGGAGGATAAAGAAGAGCAAAGCCGGTTTTCGCATCGCAGAAAAATTAGTTTCCCAAAGGTAGCAGAAAAAAAAGAAGAGCAATTCGACTCATTATTCACATTTCTTTTCTAAGAAATTGGCAGCCCTGCTTAATAAGGCGGGCAATTTTATATTTTTGCGCCTTCATTTTTGAAAAGCTGTTTTATTTTTTTCAAAAAATTGTCGCAACGCCCTTTCTAACGAAACTAAGAACTCATTCTATGACTAAGTTTAAGCTGGAGTATATATGGTTGGATGGCTATCAGCCTACCCAGACTTTGCGCAGCAAAACGAAAATTTTGGACGAAACTAAATTCAGCGGCAAATTGGAGGAATGTCCCCTGTGGTCTTTTGACGGATCGTCCACCGAACAGGCGTTTATCAATTCCTCAGACTGTCTGCTGAAACCCGTTTTTATCTGCCCCGACCCTGCCCGCAGGAACGGCTACTTAGTCATGTGCGAAGTGCTGGCGGCAAATGGCGAAGCTCACGCCTCGAATGCCCGCGCCACGATAGAAGATGAAGACGATGATTTCTGGTTTGGCTTTGAACAGGAATATTTCCTCTGGAATCTCGAAACCGACCGACCCCTCGGCTTCCCGGTGAACGGCTATCCCCGGCCGCAGGGTCCCTACTACTGCGGCGTCGGCGCCAGAAATGCCTACGGTCGCAATATCGTGGAGGAACACCTCAACCTCTGCCTCGACGCCGGCCTGAATGTGGAAGGTATCAATGCGGAAGTGGCGGCAGGACAGTGGGAATTTCAAATCTTCGCAAAAGGCGCCAAGTCTGCCGGCGACCAAATCTGGGTGGCTCGCTTCCTCATGGAAAGAACCGCCGAAGAATACGGCATCGCCGTGAACTGGCACTGTAAACCATTGGGCAACGCCGACTGGAACGGCTCCGGTATGCACGCCAATTTTTCCAACTCCTTACTGCGAACAGCAGGCTGCAAAGAAAAATTCGACGAAATCTGTAACAAGTTCAGTACGCCTGAAGCCATCCAGGACTGCATAGCCAACTACGGCGCTGACAACCACATGCGCCTTACCGGCCGACACGAAACCCAGTCCATCCATAAGTTTTCTTACGGTGTTTCCGACAGAAGAGCCTCTATCCGCATCCCCATCGGAGTTCCGGAAAATGGCTGGAACGGCTACCTCGAAGACCGCCGACCCAACTCCGCAGCCGACCCCTATCGCGTGGCAGCAGCCATCATCCGAACGGTTCTCAGCTAGTAGTTGTGTGCTGTGTAGGTAAAGTGCGCTGACTTTAGCGGGAAGAGTGGTAGAAGGGAATTGGCAGCGGTAGGTCAGGCCTGGCATACCGGCCTCCCAACCCCTCTTAAGGAGAAACTTTTCCCTTTCCTGGTTCAAACCGCCCCTCTCCCTCGAAGGAGTCGGGGAAGGTTGCGCTCGCCGGAAGAACCACGGCAGATTAGTCTTTAAAATCAGAAAGAGTTCAGGAAAAAAAACACTGCGAACCAATAAGCCGGATTCTGTACTCCGACATGGAGTCGGGCTTCATCATTTATCTGGGACTGACTTCGCAGTCAGCCTCTATCTGCCTACCCCCCGGCTCAGGCGAGCTACCTTTCGCTGCCGGCTGTCGGCTTTCCGTGGAAAACCGAGCCTGAGCATCGCCGGTGTACATGGCATTTCAACCCACAAGGTTTATCCGCCCCCCGACTTGCACCGGGACGCCGTGCGCTCTTACCGCACGTTTTCACCCTTACCTCAATTGCTCAAGGCGGTTATTTTCTGTGACACTCTCTGTCCCTGCCTTCGCAGGGCCCACCCGTTAGGTGGTGTGGCGCTCTACGTTGTCCGGACTTTCCTCCCTGATTTTTTTTCCAAAGAAAAAAAAGACAGGGCGATGAAGTAGCCCGCAGTGTTTTGCAATATTACAAATTGACCCCGAATAAAGTTCCGACGGCCTAAATTTTTTAAAATCAATCCTGTCCGTGCATCTCCTCGAACGACTCCCGGGAATGCTTGCCTTTGCGGTTTTGCTCAGCCAGCGTCCATTGGTCGGTGGTGGAAGTTTGTAGCCAGAGGTTGCCCGACAGGCGGAAGACCTGAACATTCAGTCCAAACTGTTTCCAAAAATTATCTTCCACCGTGGCGACCTTTAGATGGCCGTCCAGACCGAATTCGCCCTCGGCATGGACGCTTCGCACCTCGCCCACGATCTTCTCCGGATTCAGCTGGCGGTCAGCGGAAGTGGGCTGCCCCGTTTCGTAGGCGCCGGAATAGAACTCAATTTTCAGGTAGGGATATTTTTCGTTGAATTCCCCCTGGAGGTCTTTCAATTGTTTGCTGTCTTTGATTAACATGACGATAGATTTTGTTTTTTAAAATTCCGCCCCGGAATGGAGCGATGAGCCTTTTTACCAATGCAAATCAGACTGCTGCGGATTTTAACGACCCTGAGCCTGAGGTTCAAAGGTATTCTCTGCATGGCGGCTTTTAGGTGATGAATATCAGGAAGGCAGGGTGACGCTTGTCAGATTTTTGCTTTCTGCACCTTGTTGCCATTGGTGAACGGCTGTGGAGAAGTGGCAGAAAATAAGAATATTTTTTTAAAACAAAAAATTTTAAATACGCGTATATTTGGGCAAATTCTGAAAAATGTTTCAAAAGGCCATTCTCCATCTCGACCTCGACGCCTTCTTCGCCTCGGTGGAAATCCATCGGAACAGCGCACTGAAGGGCAGGCCCGTCATCGTCGGCGGTACGGAGGGGAGGGGAGTGGTCGCTTCGTGCAGCTATGAAGCCCGGCGCTTTGGCGTTCATTCGGCGATGCCGGTGAGCATGGCTCTGCGCCTCTGCCCCGACGCCGTCGTCGTGCAGGGCGACCACGACGAGTACAGCCGCCGCTCGAAACTTATCACCGAGATTATTGACTCCGAGGCGCCGCTGTTTGAGAAAGCCTCCATTGACGAGTTTTACTTAGACCTCACGGGCATGGACAAGCATTTCGGCTGCTGGAAGTGGTCGAATGAGCTGCGCCAAAAGATCATTAATGAATCTGGTCTGCCCGTATCTCTGGCGCTTTCGATCAACAAGCTCGTCAGTAAAGTCGGCGTAGGAGAAGCCAAACCCAATGGCGCCAAACTCATCGAAACCGGCACAGAGAAAGCTTTCCTCGCCCCGCTGCACGTCGGCAAACTGCCCTCGGTCGGGAAGGAAACCCAGCAGAGACTGGCGCTCATGGGCGTGAAGACCATAAGCACGCTGGCCCAGATCCCGCCGAGATTGCTCGAACGGGAGTTTGGCAAAAACGGCATTTCTCTCTGGAAAAAAGCCAACGCCATTGACAACTCTCCCGTCGTGCCTTATCGGGAGTCCAAAAGCATCAGCACGGAGCACACCTTTCAGACTGATACCATTGACCTGAGCCTGCTCCAGGACTGTCTGGCAGATATGATTGACCGCCTCGCCTTTGACCTGCGGCAACAACAGAAACTCGCTTCCTGCGTGACGGTGAAAATCCGCTATTCCGATTTCAATACCTATACCCAACAACGAACTATCGAATACACCGCCAACGACCGCCCCCTCCTCGCTACCGCCAAAGAACTGTTCAGCCGGCTCTTTCAGCGCCGCCAGCTCGTGCGCCTCATCGGAGTAAAATTTAGTGGACTCGTGCAGGGACATAATCAACTCAATCTCTTTGAGAATACCGGCAAAGAACTGCGCCTGCTGGAGCAATTAGATCGCATACGCGAGCGCTTCGGAGCGGATGCGGTGCGGAAAGCGAGGAATTTGAAGTGAGAAAGCCGCAAGGTTTACCCAGAAAGAGAACTTCGACCAAACCTCTGCCCAACCCGCCTTTTGTGTGGAGATAGAAGAAACCTAAATAATTTCCTGCCTTTGGTTTGTAGCCGCCTTCCTTTTAGAAAGTAAGTAAGTTAAACATTATTTTTTTTAGATATGTTTGTAACCTATTTTTTTAGCTCTCGTTATGAGAGTATTCCACAAACCGGTTGCAGGAAGTGCAGACGCGACTTTAACGCGCCCGACCATTCAGGCACTTCACCACATTGGACACTGATTGAAAAATTAGAACACTTCGGGAGAAGCTCCAGGCTTCGACTGAAAATTGTAACGCGAGAACCTCACAGAACGACTGTGACCGAATCTCTGATTATCTGCCCTTCCTGATGTAGCTGCGCACGCCAGAGTTCTGCGAATTACCGGAGATTTATTCCCGGATTCTGAAGCAGAGTTCTGCCGCCTTAGAGCAGATGAATGAATGGAACGGCCAGGATTGAGAAGAGAAAAAACAGAAACTGATTTTTTACGGATTGAATGAACCGGAAGACTACTACTACCTGAAAAAGTAAACTACCTACCTCTATTTCCTCCACAAGTTATTGGTAAAAAGAAAACTGACCGAAGAGACCTGAATCGCTCCGGATCGGGAAATGATTTGTCTCAAATCTATTTTCCGGCGCAGAGACCAGGAGCTTTTGCGGTTGGTTTTTACGGCATTTACTTTAAGAAAACAAGCGCCGGCTCGCCGGCATCATCCTATGGCATTATTTGTACGAAAGCCCTTCATTTTTTCACTTGCTGAAGCAAAGATTGGCGGTCTGGTTAGGCGCCTTAGCCTGCATGCTTTCCGTATCATTTTTCTTCATCAAAATTTTCAAATTATGATCTTCTACTCAACCCGGTTTTCACTAAACAGGGGTAAAACCTTTTTTCCAAAAACAAATTATTTTGAGTTTAAAAATGGTACTCATCTTCAGCCAAAGAGCTGGTTCGGGGTCTTTTGCCTTTTCTCTATGACGACTGCTTTTGTGAGCGGCCTCGCCGGAGTTTCTGAACTACAGGCGCAATGCCCGACGGCTGTTACTATTAATGTAATTCCTCCAGGCGATGTGTGCATAGGAGCTATGGAGGTGCAATACGAAGCAGATACCGACGGCGATGGCACTCAGACCTATAAATGGTGCGCATATAATAGCGGAGACGGTTCGGGAACCTGCTATGATAGTTTTTCCCCAAATTCTACCGTTTGGAATCCAATGCGAAACTGGACATCCGGCACAGGGGCAAAATCTGTTGGAGTGACGGTTTCCCAGAGCGGGTGCGACCAGGTGACTGCGCTTTATTCATTCAATGTCGTTGCAGATCCAGCCGGACCAAGCCTGGGGCCTGCGGCGCCACCTAACAACTCTACTGTTTGCGAGGGTGAAGAAGTTTCAGCTCAATTCAACCCCGGAAGCGGCGGCGCAGGGGTATGCAGGGATACATTTCGTTATTCTATAAATAATGGCGCAACCTGGGCAGGATACAATCCAGGCGCCCCAATCACAGCGGGTACGGAAAACATTAAAATCCAGGGACGTCGCGATTGCAGTGGCCTCGGATGCAATGGAGCGGGAGCCAACTGGACGACGCTTGCCAACTGGTCGGTGAGTCCGCAGCCGGTATTTTCATTTACGGCGCAGTCCACAGGGCATTCTCCCGTCAATATAGACAATGGCTCGACTGCAATTGAACTGTACTTTTGCGCTGGTGGAAGCCTCGAATTGAGCAATTTTGTTCCTTCGGGAAATATTGGTTTTTTAGAAGAAATTATAAGTACTGACGGGAATGTAAAAGTAAATGGGGTTCCCATTGTCGTATCAGGCTCTTCGAGCGACATTACTCCTACAGGCGCTATTGGTTTTTTTGGAACGACCTATCTCAACTATGAAGTTATATCGGGGAGTTATGGAACTTATGAGCAACAGTTCACCCCTTATACAGATGTAAATGGCGATAATAAATATACCCTTTCGGTTGATTGCATAGGCGCGCCGTTCACTATTACTTATCATGTATATGCGCTTCCCGACTTAGCCATCGCTTCGTCTTTTCCCGAAGTATGCACAGGCGGAGTTGTCACCCTTTCCCTGGCGGACAATAATGGGACAGGCCATTCATTTACAATTAATGCTGAAAAAAATGGCGACCCATATATTTTGACAGGCGTGGTGGCTGGAGACCCCATAACTTTCACGGAAGGTTTGGATTTCTTAGGCAGCTTAAGCCTTTCTAACATCGTCATTACAGACGATGCCTCAGGCTGTACATTTAATCATCCTGATATTTCAGTGGCTAACAGCCCAGCGCCTGATGTAGCCGTTTCTGCCACGCCGGAAATTTGTCCAGGTGCAGAGGTTGTGTTGGTATTTGAAGATAATAATAGCGGAGCGGGTCATACCTTTAGCCTTTCCGCCAATTTTGAAGATGGAGATGGTAACACCGGCTCTCTCCAGGCTTCCGGAGTGAGCGATGGCAATTCCATTACCTATACGGAAGGGACTGACTTCACAGGCGATGTAACTCTGTCAGATATTACCATTACGGATGAAATGACAGGGTGTACAGTTAATCTTTCCAATATAAATATTACAGTAAATCCAAATGCTACAATTGATTTAACGTCTGCAATAGGA
>CAZXQI010000135.1:0-9243 GCA_964643005.1 uncultured Saprospiraceae bacterium
CCATCGTGGAGAGAGATAACATATATAAGCAGCCCTGAAAGGGCGTAATACAAAAGCAGGAGCCTTTCCACTCCCAAAGCCAAAGGGAATCAAAATCACAAATCACGAATTGTCTATCGTCTATCGTCAATCAAAAAAGGAAAAGCTCTTCTCCCTTCCCAAAGCCAAAAGGAATCAACCCCAAAAATCCTAAACCTTAAACCGGCGCCAGCTTTCGAATATCCACCCAGCGCGCCGGCCTCCTCTGGCTCCTCCGGGGGAGAGGGGACGAGTAGCTTTTAGATTTGAGGGGAAAGTTGAAGTTGTTGCCATCTGGCTATCAGGCATTTTTACATAAATATGTCAGCGTAAAAGCAAACTTTCTACCTTTGGAGCAATTCCATAATCAAACCAATCCTACGCTAATGAGGAATCGTACCGTTATCCACAAAGTAAGCCCTGTGCTGAATCAGGGCAAGTACCTGATAAAAAGAACGCCAGGAGGAATTGTCAAGGTTTCGGCAGACATATTCTGCGATGGCGACGACTTAATAAAGGCGGCTGTTTTTTTTAAAAAAGAAGATGAAAAAAAATGGCGGGAAATCCCTATGGAACCGAAAGAAGGCGACAGATGGGAGAGTCAGTTTGTCGTGGGGCCGGAGGGCTTTTATGAGTATAAAATAGAAGCGTGGGTAGATCATCTTGCCACCTGGTATTACCGATTCTTAGCAAAGAAACAGGGAGAGGCGGACTTTAAAACCGATCTCGCGATTGGCGCCGTTCTGCTGCAAAAAGCCGCCGGCCAGGCGGAAAAAAATCTGGCGGCTGAGCTTAGGAAATGGGCGACGGCGTTTGCCGAGGCCTCCCAATACCATGAAAATGTGGCAGCCGTCTTCAGCGAGGAATTTGGACGCCTGATGGAGAACTCTAAACTTCGGCAGTTTTCAACAGTTTTTGATCAAAGCTTAAAAGTGAGGGTGGGGCGGCCTAAAGAATTATTTAGCACCTGGTACCTTATGTTCCCTCGTTCGGCGGGCAAAGATGGGAAGCACGGAACTTTCAAAGATTGCGAGCGACAGCTGCCCCGCATTGCCGAAATGGGCTTTGACGTGTTGTTCTTGCCGCCCATTTTCCCTATTGGAACTATTAATAGAAAAGGGAAAAATAACGCCATCGCCGCCGGGCAAGACGACGTTGGTTCGCCCTGGTCAACGGGTAGTAAAGAAGGCGGGCATAAATCCGTCAACCCTCTTTTGGGAACCATGCGCGATTTTGAACGCTTAGTAAAAGCTGCCGGCCAAAAGGGCATTGAAATAGCGATGGATATGAGCCTGCGCTGTTCGGTCGAGCACCCCTATATTGAGGAGCACCCCAATTGGTTTTTGCGCACCCCCGACGGCCAATTGATCGTCGAAGAGAAGCCTCCTCTGAGATATCAGGATATCGTCGACTTCGATTTTGAATGCGACGACTGGGAAAGATTATGGTTAGAAATCAAGAGCATTGTGCTTTTCTGGGCGGAAAAGAACGTCAGGATTTTCTACGCCGGTACGGCTCATTTCAAGCCTTTCCTGTTTTGGAACTGGCTTATCAAAGAAGTGCAAATGGAATACCCCGACATCATCTTTTTGTCCGGCGCTTTCACCCGCAACAGCGTGAGGGAAGAGCTGGCGAAGGCTGGCTTCAACCAGTTGTTTACCAATTTCCTTTGGAAAAACACCAATAAAAAGGAACTCCAGGATTTTGTTTTGGAATTGACAAAAGGAGATACTCGGGAGTTCCTGCACCCCAATTTCTTTACTAATACGCCGGATATTCTACCGAATAATTTAGTGGACGCTGCCCAGGAGCGATTCCTCCTCCAATATGCGTTGGCTTCGACCCTGTCGTCCAACTGCGGAATATATGGACCGGCCTTTGAACTCATGTACAACCAGCGCCACCCCGACAGCAAAGAGCGCTACCTCCATTCTGAGAAATACCAGATCGGCGCGCATAAATGGGAAGAGCAGAACCGAATCATAGATTTTATTACCCGAATGAATCGCATACGCAAAGAGAACCCGGCGCTACAGCACACCTTTAATATTCACTTTTCCAACACGGACAACGAAAGCCTGATCAGTTTTATAAAAATAACCCCTGATCTAAAAAATGCGATCTGGTGCGTCATCAGTTTAGACCCCCACAATATCCAGTCGGGCTATGTAGAAGTGCCAAAAGGAGTGCTGGGACTCAAAGACCGGTGGATGAATCTGGAATTGACAGACCTGCTGACCGGCGAAGTGTATCATTGGTTCAACGACTGGAATTATGTCGAACTGAATCCGGAGCGCTATCCACTGCACGTGCTGGCCGTAAAATATTGAAGATGACAGCCTTAAACAAAAGGGAGGCCTGACTTCCCTTTGCCTGACAACAAAATTTTTTAAATCACAAAGTCAAAAAAACATGCGAACTTTTATCTTTCTTTTTTCGACCCTGTTGATGTCGGTTGCCTGTAGCAATCCTCTGGGCGCTCCGGATGAAATTTACGGCGCCTGGGGGGGAGTCAGTTGGAAAGCAGACGGAAAGAGCGCCAGCTTTGACGCCTCGGCTGTTCAATTCCGATTTGAAAGAGACAAGACCTACAGCGCCGTCTATGGCGACCAGAACGAACAGGGCGCCTTCAAAATTGACGGCAGAAAACTTTACACCACCGCCGACGGCCAGATGCAAAAAATGGTGAAAATCCTTCGTTTAGATTCCGACACCTTAGAAATTGAAATGAACCGCTCCGGCGTGCGGGAGAATTTGATCCTTGCCAGGAAAAAATAACAAAGCCCTCAGTAGCTCCTTCATCATTATCCATAGCTAAAATATGCGCATCATTTTCATGGGAACACCCGGGTTTGCCGTTCCTGCCCTCGAAATTTTGGTTGAAAATAATTACAATGTGGTAGCTGTCGTCACAGCGACGGACAAGCCAGGTGGCAGAGGCGGAAAGCAGATCCTCCAGTCCCCCGTCAAAAAATATGCAGTGGCAAAGGGCATCCCCGTCCTGCAACCCGAAAAACTAAAATCCCCCGAATTTGTCAAACAGTTGCGCAGTTTTAAAGCAGACCTACAGGTCGTAGTGGCCTTTCGAATGTTGCCGGAAATCGTCTGGGACATGCCCGGATTGGGGACTTTCAACCTGCATGGCTCGCTGCTGCCCCGGTATCGCGGAGCGGCGCCCATCAACTGGGCGGTCATCGAAGGTGAACGGGAAACCGGCGTCACCAGCTTTTTTATCCGACACGAAATTGATACGGGGGACGTGATTTTTCAGGAAAAAATGCCCATCGGCGAAGATGAAACAGCAGGGGAGCTGCACGACCGGATGATGCTGCTCAGCGCCCAGGTAGTTTTGAAAACGGTAAAAGCCATCGAAAAGGGAGATTACGTCCTGCACAAACAGGACGAGTCGAAAGCCGGAAAGGCGCCTAAAATTTTTCACGAAACCTGTGAAATCAACTTTGACCAGTCCACCGAACGGGTGCATAATTTCATCCGGGGCCTCAGCCCCTATCCCGGCGCCTGGACGCTTTGGAGGCAGCCAGAGAGCCTCGAACTTCGGGAAGAACCGGACGAGCAGGAGTTGAAGATCTTTAGGACAAAAAAAGAAATCAACCCCCATAAGCTCCGCCCCGGAACCTTCCTTTCTGACGGTAAAAAAACCCTGAAAATTGCGGCGCAGGATGGATTTATCCAAATCCTCGAACTACAGCTCCAGGGTCGGAGGCGCTTAGATGTCCTCAGCTTTTTGAACGGCCTGCATTTAAAATAAGCCGGACAATTTCCACAAACCAAGATAGATTTTCCAAAAAACAGGTAACTGAATTTCCACCGAACCTCCTCCGAAGGAGAATTTGAAGTTTGAGACAAAATGATAAAAAGAGAATTTACTCCCAAGCTATTCTCTCTGCTGAAAGAAGGCATTGGGAGGAAGCAATTGACGAAAGACCTGCTGGCAGGCATTATCGTGGGGATAGTAGCCCTGCCCCTGGCGATAGCCTTTGCCATTGCATCGGGCGTATCTCCGGAAAAGGGGCTGATCACTGCCATCGTCGCAGGACTGTTGATTTCCGCTCTCGGCGGCAGTCGCGTCCAAATCGGTGGGCCTACTGGCGCCTTTATCATCATCGTGTTTGGCATTGTCCAGCAACACGGCGTAGAGGGGCTGACCATCGCCACCTTCATGGGGGGCTTTCTCATCATCGGCCTCGGCGTCATGCGGCTCGGCAATTACCTGAAATTTATTCCCTATCCCCTGATTGTAGGATTCACGAGCGGCATCGCAGTCGTCATCTTTTCCACCCAGATCAAAGATTTTTTTGGCTTGGAGATGGAGGCAGACATACCTGCGGATTTTATCGACAAATGGGTCGTTTATTTTCAACATCTGGGAAGCCTTAGCTGGTTAGCGCTCGCCGTTTCAGTAGGTACGGTCGCGATATCCCTGAACTTCCATCGGATCAGCTCCAAAATCCCAGGCTCTTTAATCGCCATTATGCTTTTTACAGCCTTGGTTTACTTTTTTGAACTCCCCTTAGAAACCATCGAAACCAAATTCGGTGAGATACCCAATAAAATTGCACTGCCCCAAATGCCTACCATCAATTTTAAAGTCATTCAGGATCTCATCGAGCCGGCCATTGCCATCGCATTGCTGGGCGCCATAGAGTCACTGCTCTCAGCCGTCGTCTCGGACGGGATGATAGGCGGCAGGCATCGCTCCAACATTGAACTGGTGGGGCAGGGTGTGGCCAATGTCTTTTCAAGCCTCTTTGGCGGGATTCCGGCCACGGGCGCCATTGCCAGAACGGCCACCAATGTGAAAAATGGCGGCAGAACACCCATCGCCGGCATCGTCCACGCCATTTTCCTGCTGCTCGTCATGCTCCTGTTTGCTCCCATTGCGAAACTCATCCCCTTAGCCTGCCTGGCCGGTATCTTAGTCATTGTGTCCTACAACATGAGCGGATGGCGACAATTCAGAGACCTGCTGAAGAGCAACCGCATGGACGTCGTCGTGCTGCTGACTACCTTCTTCCTCACCGTTTTTTTCGACCTGATACTCGCGATTGAAGTGGGGATGATACTGTCGAGTTTTATTTTTATGAAGCGCATGAGCGAAGCCACGACTATCAGCGAGGCTGAAAATATTTTTACCGGTTCGGAAATGATTGGTGAAAAAATATTTGAAGAGGAATTGCCCTACATTCCAAAGGGCGCCATGCTCTATGAAATAAAAGGCCCACTGTTTTTTGGAGCTTCCCAGAAATTCCAGGAACTGCTGACCAACCTGAATCAGATTCCTAAAGTGCTGATTATCAGAATGAGGAATGTCCCCTTTATAGACTCCACCGCCATTAACAGACTGAAGGAATTCCATCGGATGCTGCAATCCGAAGGGACGACTATCGTCATTTCAGGCGCCAATCGCCAGGTGAGGGAAGAGCTGTTTAAATCGGATTTTTACTCTCTCCTCGGCAAGTATAACATCCTCGGAAACATAGACGAGGCTATCGCCAGGGCAGAAGAAATTTTGAAAGAAAATCCGGCAGTGGTGTAAGCGCTCAAAACCTGCGGAGATTCTGCCCGCCGGGTATCAGGCAAAGAGACGGCAGAACAAACCTCCTGACAATCTCAGTAGAAAGAAGACTTTTTGAGTAGGGGAATGAAGACATAAGCCCTAATGCCGGGCATTCACTGCATCCCATAATCAGGGAATATGAAGTAACTGTTGAAAGCGAGGGGAAGGCTGTCACAGCTACCAAAATTCTAAAAGTTTTAGATGAAAAACCGAATATTCCCAGGCTCGAAAAGAAAAATAACCGGTTTGCAAATACGCCGTTTGCCCGTTTAGGGTAAATGGACGCATTTGCGTTGTTAGCAACAGTTTTACCTTATCCTATTTAATTCTT
Source organism: uncultured Saprospiraceae bacterium (assembly GCA_964643005.1). Taxonomy (GTDB): domain Bacteria; phylum Bacteroidota; class Bacteroidia; order Chitinophagales; family Saprospiraceae; genus UBA6168. The sequence goes on from CAZXQI010000135.1 coordinate 5,928, forward strand.
CTATAATTTTGGACAATACACTTTTTTTCCTTTTCCCCAATTAAGAACCCTTATCATGTAGTTTATCGAAACGCCAAAAGAATTTATAGGCTTTAATAAACCCGAATCATCTTTTTGTTCTATAAGTTTGAATCCTTTGTTGTAATTCAGTTCAAACAAGAAGTTCCAATGTTTAAAACCGATTGTAAAAGTGCCGCCATACTCCCTCTTGTCACCCATATATGGTGCTTTTATTCCTGCATTTATGGTCACTTGTTGAATGTCCTTAATCCAATGATATGTGGGCCCAATTCCAATAGCCCAATTATTGAAGACTGACCAGTTTGCGGTCAGCGAACTTCTGTAGTACTCAAATTCAAACCCTTTCATTGGAATGAAATTATTGATTAAGGCATTGACCTCCTTTTTTGTATAGTTTCCTTTCAAAGCAAGGCTTATCCTATTGTTAAGTTGCTGCTCAATTCTTAAGCCGTAAAAAAAGGTTTTATTTGAATAGCCATTATCAAACACCTCAAACAGGATGTCATTAGGTTTTTCTTTTATGCTCGAAAAATCAAGCCCAACTGTTGGCCCAATGTATGTTTGTGCATTAACTTGGAATGTCGTAAAGGAGATTAAAAAATATGTGCTGAACGAGAATATTTTTTTCATGTCAATTTTATTTTTAGGAGAGGTGCGTAATAAATCGCACCTCCCCGGTTAAAAAAGTCATCTTAGCAAGACACTCTTTTCAGACTTTAAAAATTTACCATCCTTGTCGAAATAGGAAAAGATTGCAATTCCGGAATATTGGATTGAATTTCTGTCAAATTCACCTATAATTCCTGAATACAGCATTCGGCCCATTGTATCAAATACTTTCAAAAACTCCATTTCTTGACCGTTCATAGTGGCAGAATAACTGCCCATATCTTTCAATAAGTCGTCGGAGTTTCCGCCCCCTCCTATCAGGCCGTCATAATATTCTCCACAAGTCGGGTCATCGCCATTACAGTCTGTCAGCTTGACAATTCTGAACTGGTTGAACTGAAAACCAAGAGTAGGACTATAAACTTTTATGTTGAAGTATTTGGGATACCAGTTGTACTTTGGGAAGTTGGTAACAACAAAATGGTTTCCAACATATAAATTTCCCGAAGGATTCCCTAGAGAGCCTTGGACAGTCCATTCAATTGGGAAAGTCCACCAATATACTGCACCCGGTGCAGGGTTTTCAATCCACAAGTGCAAACCGTCATCTTCTTCACATACCCAAGGATTGCCAGATATATGAAAACAATCTGTGTAATCGGAAGGCCCAACACAGATTTCGTTCCACGCCCGGCGCACAGTGTACCCTTCAAGCGAGCATGGGCCAAATTCATCATCAACAAAAGCAAGCGTGGCAGCCCTCATGTTTCCATAATCGTCATTGACCCCCATCAGGTTCAATGATTCTAACACAATATTGATTGCCTTATTAATGCCCAGTCCAGTGATGTTGCCCTTCCCCTGAGAAATGATGTAAGACCAATGCCCCAATGGTTTTGAGCGGGCATGGCGGTCGGGTGTGCCAAGAGCCGAGACATCAGTAAAACAGTCAAAGTTATTGCCTGGATTCTGCAAGTCCCTGTCAATCTCATTTGCAACAACCGTTTCATCGTCTGCTATAATCCAGTCAACGCCACCAGTTTGAATGATTGATTCAGCATATGTGCCAATTATATCGGCTATGCCTTCATGTAATGATTGATTTCCGGGATTGGTATAGTTCAAAAAATCATTGAGAAAAGTGTGACCAAGTTCATGCGCAGCCACATCGAAAAGGGCAGTTGGCCTTCCAAGTATTAAGGCAAATTCGATAAATGCGTTTGCTGTTGTTGACCCGCCCAATGAAGTTGCGCCAAAACCTGTACATGAGGCAACGTTGACTGTACCGAAATTGATACCTACACCATCAAAAACCGGAAGTACTGATGATATGACATGGTGTGCTTGATAAACCATAGGGGCGGCTTCATTTGTCCACGTTGCAGCAGTAGTAGTTGGTATCAATCCAACTGTCCATTGGGCTGTGTTTGCAGGACTGGCAGGACAAGTTGCATTAAAATTATGGGTGCGAACTCGGCCATCCAACGAAATAAGCGATGTCGTGTTACCGTTAAGTTGGTCATTCAAATTAGGCGTTCCGTAGGCAGCCGTAGCCATCGGGGCGGCGAGGTTCATTTCTGATTCAATGGTTTTCAAGACATTGCCCGTATGTGCATCAATCCAACTGGTTTTTGCTCCATCATTGATATACCTGGCCTTCCAAGCAAGGTAATATTCACAATAGTTCAGAAGGTTGTGAGTGATGACAAGTTCAGACTCCACGTCCGCATCTGTCAATTGCCCACCCCGTGGCATGACCGTGCCGTTGAGGATATTGTCCAAGTCCCTTGAAGCTATGCCTGGTACTTTGTTGACATTTATTCCCGAAAGTATATGAGGAGAAAGCATATAGGCTTGGTCGCATGGGTCTACAGGGCCTCCACCAGTATGCAAGGCAGATACGGTATAGCTCCCGCCATCCACCTTTATGCCTCCGTAGTACTGTTGATACCTCTGGTAGTACCTGTCGTTGTTGAAACGACTGTTGATAGTATTGATTAACTCAAAGCTGTTTCCCTGTTCAACTCCAAGTAGCGGATGCAAATCCACGACCCCACCGTATTCGTTTGATTTAGCGAGGTCAAACCTCATGATACCGCTTGGATAAATGGTATCTGTATAGTATTTGAGGCTCTCGAACGAAGTGCCTGTCAGGAAGGCATTGTAATTGCTGCACTCCGATGCAGGCTGGTAAGTGCCTTCCATTTGGCCGTATGATGTCTGGAGCAACAACATCAACCGGGGAGATATTCAGGATTTTCCCTTAATTCTATTTCATTTGGCCGTATGATGTCTGGAGCAACAACATCAACAGCAGAGCTAAATTCAATTTTACTTTCATGTCAGGAAAAATTTGTGATGACCAGTCTCGAAGATCGTTCGGGAAATATTCCCATTTATACCAACAAAAAAAGCAAAACACCTAATCGCAAACAGTTCTTATCCTCTCAGGATGCATCCTCTAAGCGTCTCTATTGATTTTGTCCGCCTATTTGAGTTTTGGTCTGAACGGTTTGTTTTTGGTTTTTTTCTTTTTATAATGGATGCTAACTTCCCAATAAACATAATTTTCTTCGTTAGGCCTGCACAATTGGAGAATCCAAAGACTCCCTAAAACTCAATCCACCTTTTTATAGTTCTTTGACTAACTAATTGGGTTTATGAATTTTCGTTTCCAAGCTTTGGC
>CAZXQI010000136.1:0-9064 GCA_964643005.1 uncultured Saprospiraceae bacterium
CTGTCATTATCGGCATTGCGGCTTACAACCACATGCCTACCCTCCGCTACACCGACGACGACGCCTACCGCATGTATGCCTTTCTAAAAAGCCCGGAAGGCGGGGCGCTGGCCGACGAGCAGATCCGCATCCTGATTGATGAGGACGCCACTCACGATAAGATACTTGGAGCCATGCAGGATGTCCTGGGTAGAGCCGGAGAAAACGACTTAGTAATGATCTATTTCTCCGGACATGGGCTGCCGGGCGCCTTCCTCCCAATTGACTTTGATGGATTTAACAACAAGCTTCTCCACAAGGACATCAACAAACTCATGGAGAGCAGCTCCGCTAAATATAAACTCTGCATAGCCGACGCCTGTCACTCCGGCAGCCTCCTGGCCTTAGCTGAAAAGAGCGGGACAGTCAGCAATGTGCTGGCGAGTTATTACAAAGCGCTCGCCCAGGCTGAACCAGGAACGGCGCTCATCATGTCTTCCAAATCTGAAGAAACTTCGCTCGAGAGCAGCGGCTTGCGGCAGGGAGTATTTACCCATTTCCTCATTCGAGGGCTGAAAGGAGAGGCCGATAAGAATAGCAACAAAATCGTCACCGTTCAGGAATTGTTTGAATTCGTGGACGAGAATGTGAGGACTTACACCCAGAACCGCCAGTCCCCAATGATTCAGGGCGAATACGACGAAGGTATGCCGGTGAGCGTGGTCAGATAATTCTGCCGACGAGAAGGCAGCTCGCAAAAACAAAAAAGTTCGGGTCTGAACTTTCAGCAAAACCCTGTCGGGAAGCTGGACTGAGACCCGAACTTTTTTTATTCTTTTTGACTATCAGGATTTCTTCAAAAATCAGCGCCGATTTAAAAGAGTTTAAAGACAGTAAAATAAATCTGCGGAAAAAGCCCGAAGTGAATTCGGGCTGATTTTCTCCTTTGTTAAAAACTATCCGCAAGAAACAATAAGTCGCAAGAGCTTCCCAGTAATATTGCATTGAGCCGAATAGTCGTTACCCGCCAGCTAAAGCCGCCGCTACAGAATGCCTTTCAATAAGGGGGGACGGCCTTTCTCAAATTCCCCTATTTCTATTGGAACGGAGCCTGCAAGTTCCTTGATTTTTATTTTTTTAAAAAAAATAAAAAGGAAGGGTGGCGGCTGGAAGGTCAGAGGGGTAGAACCTCCGAACACCTGCATTTCTATTCTCTGATAAAGACCAGTTCTTCGTCTTCGTTTAATCGGGCGATGACGGAAGGGGCGCCCATCTCCTTTTCCATCTGGCGATATTTCACCACGTAGTCAATGCCCTCGATGACGGCGGAACTGATTTCTCCGAAATGGGAGGGGAAGGGAGTGTTGGCGGTATGCGCCAGCGCAGCTGCGATGGGTTTCCCAAAAGTCTGTACGAGCAACCGACAAAATTCGTCCTGCGGGATATGTATGGCGACGCTGCCATCGCCGCCCAGGGCGTTTTCGGGTAGATTGATTCCCTTTTCGTAGATGATGGTGAGCGGTCTGAAATTGAAGGAGAGCAGCGTTTCAATGCGCGGATGGATGAAGTCCACGTAGTTCTTCAACATTTCGATGGAAGCGGCGAAGAGGATAAAAGGATCCTGGCTTCCCAATTGCGTGAGCTTGCGAACCCGCTCTACCGCTTCGGCATTGGTAGCGTCGCAGCCAATGCTCCAGAGAGTGTCGGTGGGGAAGAGGATAAGCCCTCCCTGCTCCAGTGTAGAAATGACGGGTTCTAAGGTGTAGGTTTGAATCATGCCGGCGTTTCGATTTGTAAAAGTTAGCATCAATTCGGGTGTTTAGGTGTACAGAACATTCAAAAGCCCCTTTACAACGCTCTGCTTTTTGAAACATTTTTTTGCCCGTTCCTTTTGTCAAAATGACCGCCAACGAGCCGCTTTGCGCTATGCGCTTAAAAGGAACAACTCAAAAAATGTTTCCTATCTTGCATTTTAAAAGAATGTATCGTCCGAATATTGAGCCTATAAAATGTTTTGTCTAATTTAAAGTTTAAAACGATTCAAGAGAGCCGGTTGTGCTGACAAACTGCCACTTGTTGATGCGCAATTTTATTAGCCGGCTTCGCCTCTAAGCTCCAAAGAAAGCGCTCCATGTGAGAAACACTCCTCTAAAAACTGAGAATATGCACGAACCTGACAGGTTTTCTAAAATTCTGCTTTTCTGCTTTTTTCTTTTGACTGGAAGTATCGCCATGCAGGCTGCGCATATCATCGGTGGAGTAATCACGTATGAATGTCTGGGGAATAATAAATATAGGTTTACGATGAAAATTTACCGGGATTGCTACGGCGGGGGCGCTGCCTTTGATTCCGGCGTCGGCGCCTCGTTTGCCGGAACCATGACGGTTTACAAGGGAAATTCTAACATCCCTTATGGAACTTTTGAACTGGCCAAACCTCAGGTCACGAATATAATGCCCAGTCTCAGCAACCCATGCCTCATTGCACCGCCCAATGTCTGCGTTGAAGAGGGAGTTTATGTTTTTACGCTCGACCTTCCGATTGTCAACGAGAGCTACTATGTCGTATATCAACGCTGCTGCCGCAATAATACCATCACGAATATCATCAATCCGGGCGCTACCGGCGCTACTTATTACGTCGAATTGACCGCTAAGTCGCAGCAGGTCTGCAACAGCAGCCCCGTCTTTGACGACTTCCCTCCCATCGTCATTTGCGCCAATGAGCCGATAGATTTCAGTCACTCAGCGACGGATGCCGACGGCGACCAGTTAGTCTATCAACTTTGCACGCCCTTTGACGGCGGGGGCAACGACCAGAATAATCCAACGGCGCCCTTTGGCGTAGCGCCCGACCCCGACCTGCCGCCGCCCTATCAGCCGGTGAACTTTGTGGCGCCGATTTATTCAGCCAATAACCCTCTGGCTTCCAATCCGCCCCTGAACATCAATAGCTCGACGGGCTTCCTGACAGGAACCCCGAATATCATCGGACAGTTCGTCGTATGCGTCAGCGTGCAGGAGTTTCGAAATGGCGAATTGCTGAGCGAAATAAGGCGGGACTTCCAGTTCAACGTGGCCAAGTGCGATCCTACAGTCGTGGCGGATATTCATGAAGATACCATCGTCACTCTTCAGGACAAACAGTTTTATGTAGTCAATGTCTGCGGCGCCAATTCTGTCTTATTCACCAATCAAAGTTTTCAGAAACCCTATATCAATAATTTCAGTTGGGAATTCGATATCGGAGGGAGTACCCAGACTTTTAACTTATGGGATCCTACGGTGAATTTCCCCGGCACGGGTACCTATTTCGGCCAGTTGAAGCTGAACCCCGGGACGACCTGCGGCGATACGGCCTTTATTCAGGTCAATGTCTTTCCAGGCATTAACGCAGATTTTGGGTTTAGCTACGATACCTGCGTTGCCGGACCGGTGGAGTTCTTTGACTTGTCTTCCTCGGGGGCGGGTCCCGGGAGCATCGTCTCCTGGGGCTGGGATTTCGGCGACGGCCTAAAAGGAGAGGTGCAGAACCCCGTCCATGTTTATCAGTCGCCGGGAGATATACCCGTCCGGCTTCTCGTTCGGGACACCAATAACTGTACGGGAGTGAAAACTAAAACTGTTCGCTATTTCCCCGTGCCGGAGTTGCTGGTCGTGGCGCCGAGCGAGTATGTGGGATGCCAGCCGGCAAATATATTCTTCGACAACCTTTCCTATCCGGTCAACGAGGAATATACTACGCTTTGGGAATTTGGCGACGGACAAACCAGTCCGGAAATCAGCCCCTACCATATTTACGACGATCTCGGCATTTTTACCGTTTCACTCAGCATCACTTCTCCGTTGGGCTGCCATACGGATACGACCTGGCAGGATTTGATTACCGTGTTGGGCAGCCCTGTCGCCGGCTTTTCCTATGAGCCGCATCAGTTGAGCAATCTTCTGCCGACGGCTTATTTTACGGATGAATCGCTGGACGCCGTAAAATGGAAATGGACCTTTGGCAGTTTGGGCGCCTCCATTGAACAAAACCCCGTCTTTACGTTTCCCGATACCGGCTTGCAGGTGGTGAGCCTTGTCGTATTTCATGAGAGCGGCTGCACCGATACCGCCATGCAGGTGCTCGACGTGATACCCGAAGTGCGCTATTTTCTGCCGAATGCCTTCAGCCCGAATGGCGACGGCCTCAACGACGGGTTTAGAGGCGCCGGGCAATTGGATGGCGCCACTGATTTTGTCCTGAAAATTTGGAACCGATACGGAGAAATGATTTTTGAAACGGACAACCCCAAAGAGGCCTGGAACGGAAAGAAAAACAATACGGGGCAGGTATTGCCCCAGGGGGTTTATGTGGTCACCGTCAGTTTCCGGGGGCCGAGAGGAGAACTGGTCGAGCTAAAAGGGTTTGCTACTTTATTGAAATGAGAGCTCTTTTAGCGTATTTTTTTTAAAAAATAATTTTTAATAAAAATATCATTGATAATCAATAAACTGGCTGGAGTTTACATCGGTCTTTGAATAACTAACTTCACTAATAGAATATCTTAAAGAGGCCTTCAATTGAATTTTTATCGAATTTCCATTGAAAGACGTCTGACCAACAAATAATGAAGAACCTATACCTATTTGTCCTGCTGGCCTTCCTGCCGGCGCCCACTTTTGCGAAACACATTATTGGAGGAGTAATCAGCTATGAATGTTTAGGCGACGGGCTGTACCGCTTTACCATGAAAATGTATCGGGATTGCTTTGACCCGACGGGCGCCGGATTCGACTACAATGCGCCTTTTACCATTTACAAGGGCGACAGCCAGACCCCGCTCGCCACTTTGCATATCAATCCGAGCACAATCACGGATATCACCGCAGAGGACAATCCCTGCGTCGAAGTTCCGCCCAGCGTCTGCGTGCAAGAAGGGATTTACGTATTTCAATATAAGTTTACGGACTGGCCTTCTTCGGCCAGTTATCATATTTCTTACCAGCGCTGCTGCCGGAACGCCACCATTACGAATATCAAAACGCCCGGCGATGTGGGCGCTACGTTTACGATTGAATTGACGCCGGCGTCGCAGGCAGTCTGCAACAACAGCCCCGTTTACAATACCTTCCCGCCCATCGCTATTTGCGTCAATGAGCCGCTGGCCTATGATCACAGCGCCTTTGATGAGGATGGAGACCAGTTGGTTTACGAGCTGTGTTCCCCCCTCCTGGGAGGAGGAATGGGGGTGTTTGGCTGCAACTCCGTAGCGCCGGATCCAGCCTGTCCGCCTCCATACCAACAAGCCAATTTCGTCAATCCGCCATATAGCCCTCTGAATCCGATGGGGGGCAGCCCGGCGGTGACTATCGACCCGGTAACGGGCCTTCTCACGGGAATCCCCAACGTGCTGGGGCAATTCGTCGTGGCCATTTGTATCAGCGAGTATAGAAATGGGGAGCTGCTGTCCGTCACCAGGCGCGACTTCCAGTTCAACGTCCTGCAATGCACGGCGCTGGTGGACGCCACGATAGAGTCGGATGGATTGGTGACGATCGGCGGCAACTATTACTTAGAGACCTGCCACGAACTGAGCATCCCCTTTACCAATTCGAGCAATTCCGATAACATTGATTTGGACTCGATGCGCTGGGAGTTTTTCGTAGATGACAGCGTTTGGATATTCAACTCCTGGGATGTGACGATTGACTTTCCAGGAGCCGGGAGCTACGTGGGAAGACTACTGTTGAATCCTGGTTCGCAATGCAGCGACACTGCCAATGTCCTCATAGATATTTACCCCGAAGTGATTGCCGATTTTGGTTTTGACTACGATACCTGCGTGGCTGGGCCTGTCAGCTTTTTCAACAAATCCTATATTGACGGTTCGGGAATAATAGATAAATGGCGATGGAATCTCGGAAATGGTACAATAGACACCACCCGTTGGGATCCGCTGCATATCTACGAACAGGCGCAGGTGCTGCCGGTGGAACTGGAAATTTGGGATGAGCACGGCTGCAAAGATGAAATCCTCAAAACGGTAGTATATCAGCCCGTGCCTGCGCTCATCATCGTCAAGCCCAACGACACCGTTAGCTGCGCGCCGGCAAAGGTGCTGTTCAATAACTTGTCCAATACCATAGACAATACTTATGAGCTGCTCTGGGAATTTGGCGACGGCGGAGAGGCGACGGATATCAGCCCCACGCACGTCTATTTAGACACGGGAACCTTCGACGTTCGATTAGAGATTACTTCCCCCATCGGTTGCTATTCGGATACGGTTTTTAAAGAATTGGTGAAGATACTGCCACCCCCGGTAGCCGATTTCTACTTTGACCCCGAAGACCCCAGCAACTTAGAACCGGACGTGCACATAGTGGATCAATCCGCTTATGCGGCGCATTGGGACTGGTATGTCAACGGCCAACTGATTTCCCAGAAACCGGATTTTATATACACCTTCCCCGATACGGGAATTCAGGAAGTTACGCTGATCATTACCCATCCCGAAAAATGCCAGGACACGCTCGTTCAGTTCATTGACGTGGAGCCTAAAGTGACCTTTTTTCTGCCGAATGCCTTTACCCCGAACGAGGACGCTACTAACGACTTTTTCAAAGGAATCGGCGTCACGAGGGGGATTTCTGATTTTAAAATGGAGATATGGGACAGGCACGGGCAACTAGTCTTCAATACCACCGATCCGACTGACGCCTGGAATGGCAGGGTCAACAACAACAGACGACCAGCCAAATCGGGGGTTTATGTCTGCGTTGTGAGTTTTACGGGGCCGAGAGGCGAGCTGTTTGATTATAGGGGTTATACTACCTTGATCCGATAAATCTAATATCGTCTGTGGGATATCTTAAGTCATAGCTGTCTGCGTGAGCGATATTTTTGGAGATAGCCCATGGCGCAGGATTTCCTGTAGCTGATTTTTGACAAAAGAGAAAATCAGCCCGAACTCACTTCGGGCTTGAAAGCGTTTTTTTTCCTACTGATTTTTTAAAATAAGGCTATTCCGCTCGGGACCTGTGGAAATCATGGTGATGGGTACGCCGAGGTATGTTTCCAACGACTGGATGTAGTGGCGGGTGTTGGGGGGCATATCCTGATAGGAGCCGCTTTTTATTAAGGATTGTTGCCAGCCGCTGAAGGATTCATATACCGGTTCAAGGCTTGTTCCATTGAGGTCGAAGGGCAGTTCAGCGTGTTGTTGACCCTCGTAGTAGTACTGGGTAGCGACTTTAATTTCTTTGAAAATATTGAGCACGTCAATTTTGGTGAGAGCCAGCTGGGTAACGCCGTTGAGCATAATCGTATAGCGGAGCTGGAGCAGGTCAATCCAGCCGCAGCGACGGGGACGTCCGGTGGTGGCGCCGAACTCCGCACCTTCTTTGCGCAGCAGGTCTCCCATGTCGTCGTGGAGTTCCGTCGGGAATGGGCCGCTGCCGACCCGGGTGCAATAAGCCTTGGTGATGCCGATGACCTCGCCGATGTGGCGGGGCGCTACGCCGAGCCCACTGCATACGCCGGCGCTGATGGTGTTGGAGGAAGTGACAAAGGGATAGGTGCCGAAGTCAATGTCGAGCATGGAACCCTGCGCCCCTTCGGCGAGAATTTTCTTGCCCTGCGCCAATTGATGGTTGATAAAATATTCCCCTTCTACTAAATTGAGAGAGCGAAGCAATTCAATGGCCTCAAACCAGAGCCGCTCTTCTTTTTCCAGATCGAAGTTGATCTTAGGCATGGCCTTGAGCAATCCGAGGTGCTTTAGCTTCAGATTGTTATAGCGCTTTTGAAAATCATCCAATAGAATGTCGCCGACGCGGAGGCCGTTTCGACCGGTTTTGTCCATGTAGGTGGGGCCGATTCCCTTTAGCGTGGAACCTATCTTTTCTTTTCCTTTGGCCGTTTCGCTGGCGGCGTCCAAATAGCGATGAGTGGGGAGAATGAGGTGAGCCTTTTTAGCGATGAACAGGCGCTTGCGATAGGAGACGCCGGTGTGGTCAATGTTTTCGAGTTCCCGGTTTAGAGTGATGGGATCTATGACGACGCCATTGCCGATGAGGTTGACGATTTTCTCGCGGAAGATGCCCGATGGGACCGTGTGAAGAATGAACTTCTTACCGTCGAATTTCAGGGTATGGCCGGCATTGGGGCCGCCCTGAAATCGCGCGACAATGTCGTAGCGGTCGGCCAAATAGTCCACGATTTTTCCTTTTCCTTCATCGCCCCATTGGAGACCGAGAATGACGTCTATTGCCATGTTTTTCGCTTTTTATTGCTGCCTTGATTTTTACATTGAATGATTCAGCTCTCGTCTTTCGAATCGCTATCTTTAGAGTCCTTTCCGCCGGTTCTTTCGCAGGCGCCATTGCAGTCGCCAAAGAGATTGAGCGAGTGGTGTGTGACGTTAAATTTTAAAATTTCTCCCATCGTATCTTTGATCTGCTGGATGCGGGGATCGCAAAATTCAAACACCTTTCCGCATTGGTTGCAAATCAGATGGTCGTGCTGCTTGTAGGCGTACGCTTTTTCATACTGCGCCAGGTTTTTTCCAAACTGGTGGCGCTTCACTAAGCCGCAGTTGACCAATAGTTCTAAGGTATTGTAAACCGTCGCCCTACTGACCCTGTAGCTCTGATTTTTCATGTGGATATACAGCGCCTCAGCGTCGAAGTGGTCGTTGCGCCGATATATTTCTTCTAAAATGGCGAACCGTTCCGGCGTCTTGCGGAAAGCATTTTGTTCGAGATGGCTGGAAAAGATGCTCTTGACTTTCTCTATGATGGCTTCTTCATTTCTCACATTCATGACGCTGCTTTTCTAAACTAACAACAAAAGTAACCAAAAGTTAGGGATGATTTAGAGCGGGCGCCCCCGCAAAAACGGAGCTGACCAGACAGAACTAACAGGCCAAAAAAAATTGGCTAATCCAAAGCCCCTGTCGCGACCCGCCTCCATTGAAGGGCTATGAATCTGCGCAGCAGGAGCACCTTTTCAATAGCGCCTGCCCTGTAACCAGTCGCTCTTAGTCCTTCCTGACTTGTCCCTATTAAATTTAGTGCGGTCATAACTTATTGATAATCAGCA
>CAZXQI010000137.1:0-2881 GCA_964643005.1 uncultured Saprospiraceae bacterium
ATCGAAGCGATATTGCTCATTTTCATTTCGATAATAGAAATTGACATTGTCAATATAGCTTTCAATGGGGATGTTTTCGGAGTCCCCTTTGAATCCAGTTAAGTCATTGAAAATGAGGCCGTCTTTTGAAAAATAATTTTTTAAAATATCTCTGGAAAGGACGTCGAAATCGTCGTGATCCTGCGGCAGATGAGATATATTTTCCAATCGCTCAAAGAATGGATTAACTAAGCGACTGAGAAAGTAATCCACATCCTTAGCGGTGACCACCTGCCCAAAGCTATTAATGGAAGACAGGAGAAAAAGAAGCAATAACCCCGATAAGAGACGATTATTCATGAACCTTTAAAAATTGAAATAAATACATGATTAACAACTACTCAATGGCATTATAGCCAGGAAATAACTTATCTGGCGTTGTGGTTCAATTCGACTAAAATGGGGACAATGCCATTTTCATATTTATTCGTCAAAGAAAATGAAGGAGTATTGTCTTTCCAGTTTATTTCGTTCACCGGCACGATAAGATCTCCAATAGTGTTTAAAACCTTAGTATAAAAATCTCCTTCCCGGCTTTCAATAGCTTTTAATAAGTTGTCCACATTTAATTGTGTTTCACAAATAAGCAGGACGAAATAATCCTTTCCGGTTGTTTCATCCATACGGAAAGAAGCCTTGTTTCCGGGCAGGATGACGTCCATTCCTCCCGGAATCAGAGCGCTCGTGCTGGAGCCTTTCACGCCCGAAGGGAACAGGAGATTGACGCTGCTGTTGCTGTTGTCGGAAGCTAAGGCATAGACGTAAGCCGAGTTATTCAGCGACAGGCGCAATTTGAACTTATCGCCGGATTTGTAGGCTTTGTTGGAGATGAATCTTTTGATCGCGCTTTCGCCGTCTGGTTCATTATCAGCTAAATCTGAGATAGTCACGATGTTGCGATATTTGGATTTCTTTGAGCTGAAGCTCACCTCGGACTGGTTGTTTTGTCCGTCTAAAAGAACAACCTTAGCGGTTTGATAATCTTCTTTTGGTTTCGGTTTATCGGTAAAAGGAATGGCCTGAACTGCAACAGCTATAATGGACATCAGATCCTCGTATTTCGCCCATGCGAGACCCTCGTCGCCCCATCCTGTTCCCCAGCTATTGACGATGCGGAAGGAACCTCCGTTGACGTTGTCGTCATAGCCGACGACAGCCATAGCATGACCGCAACCATCGCAGGTCTCATTGGGAAGCGGCTTCCAAATGCCGTCTTTGCCCACCGTGCAAAATGACTGAACCATCATGACGCCAATCTGGACGGGAAATCCTAAGGCAAGGGCTTCCTTCATGTTGCCTATCAACTCGCTGGTGGTTTCTACGTCGTCCAGCCTTTGAAAGTCTTTAATTTTATACAGAGCGGCGTCGCTGTCAAATCTGCCTACGTCCGTATTACAGGCCGGGAATGGCGTATCGGATAGTTTGGATATGCCGTGTTGCATCAGCGTCAAAAAGGCCTTTCCGAAATTGGAGCCATTCTGGCAATTGATATCTGCCGGATCCTTGATCTTTTCATACAGATAGGTAGGGGAAAAAGCGTTTTTAGTGATAGCGCTTTTGTCCGTAACATTATTGACAATGGCATGCAACATCGTTCGGCTGTAATAACCGGTTGACCATGCCACGCAGGTGCCGGTTTCGCCTTGGTTGCCGATTTCGGGAATGTATTTGGTCAGGTCAATGGATGACGGCAGCATTCCGCGGAATTTACTGGATGTCGAACGGTCGGGTATTTTGGCAAAATCGTCTTTATCGATTTTCAAACCCATGCTCTGAGCGAACAATTCTGAAACGAAGATGAAAGCGAGAAGAATTAGAACAGACTTTCTCATGATACTTGGAATTAATGGTTAACTGACATTACGCACTTTAAAAATTTGCTGGAATAAGTTCTTTGATACTTATGCGAATTTTATTTTCAAATTTCTAAAAAGACATAATGTCAGTAATTAAGAGTTATTGAAAATTCTTCAAAAAACCAACCTGGCTGATGGGCAATTAAATTCACCTTATTGGAAGTTGGTATATTCCTAAATTTATTGGGGTGGGGAAGACCCTTCCTGAAAGCTGTCACTTCCTCGTAAACATGCAATTCGGGATTGTCGGCGCTTCCGGTATAGTGTAAAAGCTTTGAACTATTGAGCGTCAGACTTTTGGGCCTGACAATCTTTAGATAGCTCGCCAGTTCATTGACGTTCATTTGCAGTGTTTTCTGACCGTCTTTGATAACGACCTGTGTATGCGGTTCGCAGTATTCGTTCAGTTCCCTTTTGTATTTCAACAAAGCTTCCTGGTCTTTTGAAAGGATGATTTCCTGGAGCTTAGCTCTTAGGTTTTTGGACGAATCGTGGGTCTTGACCTTATTGGGCTCCTCCAATAGCTGGATGGAACTGATTTTATGCGTTTTGCTTCCTCCGGCGTCCAAAGTCTGCGCAAGCTCAATTTTCAGGGGCAATTCCGATTTTGCCAGGGCGCTGCCTCCAGCCAGACCGGCTACCTGCAAAACTCCTCTTACGCTTAGTTCTTCGCAACCTATCCCTTTTTTTGAATTCAATGTTTTAAAATTATTGAAGGAAAATTGGAAACCAGGTTTTTGTTGGAGGGAGGACAGGAGAGAGTTGATAGGCAGTTTCTGCTGCACATCGGAACTGAAGTCTATGACCATCGCGGAATCGCTGAGGAAAAAGGTCTCGACGACTGAATCTACAGAAAACCCGTTGGTGGACATTTCCTTTGCGAGGCTCCTTAAAGAATTATAGGCGTCTTTCTCACAGCTATGAGCAAAAATGCCGCAACTTAGGTTGACAAAAACGGCGGCGACAGCCAGATACATTTTTATGCA
>CAZXQI010000137.1:2891-8858 GCA_964643005.1 uncultured Saprospiraceae bacterium
ACTAAAACTTTGTAATTTTTTGAATGATCACCTTGATGACGCCTGAATCTTCATCGTCTGTGCTCGCCATATCCTTTTTAACCGAAGTTCTTTCTTCAAATTCTTCCTCCGTTAAAACAGACCTAAAATCCACGATGTAAACCCTCTTCCGAACCCATTCGCCGGCGAACATCTTCTCCAAAGGGTACCGCACTAAGAGGTCAATGGAAATATGCTCCTGGTTTTCTTCTTTGATAGCGCCTTCTGCCTGGCCTGAACTGATTGAATCGGAGAAAGCGATTTCAACCCCTTTCATCAGCGCGCCTGAATTGTCTGTCAGATTTCCCAGCAGGTCTAATCTGGAGGAAACGAACTTCAGTATTTCGTTGCATTCCCCCCAGCCGATATTGCTCCACAGGGGTTCAAAGTATAGCGCCTTAATCCGAATGGATCCACTGAGGACGTTGATTTCAGCTTTGTCGTTGACGGCCACTCTCATGTGAACCCTTCTATTGGAGGCCTTATAAATGCTTCCAAATTTTGGCCCGATAATAAGCCTGGTACTGAGTTCCTTTTTTGTTGAATCATAGCCGACTCCCGTGGTGTCTAAGTAAATATAATACCCGCCTTCACCGATAGACCTTAGAGACTGCAACCATTGGCCGGGAGATGAATAGGTCGTATCGCCCGACAAAGATTGAAAGCTAATAGGCTGATTGTCAAATAATTGCCTGACCGCATTTTCAATGAACGTAGAATCGCTGTACAGCTCCGGGTTTTTGATCGCAATATTGGCGACCTCAGTTAGATGGGTTAAAAGGGCTTCGTATGATTCTGAATGCACGGCCTGTATCTGTTGGGCGTCAGAAGTCTCATATATCCAGGAGAGGAATGGAATCAATATGATTACTTTCCAGTTTTTAAACATAGATTAATTGGTCTCGACGACTGTGATATCTCCCAGCAATATGACGCTCGGTTCTCCATCGGAGAAAAGGTTCTTGTATTTTTCGAGGACGTCGGCGATGATATTGGTTTCCTTAACCGTCTTATCGCTATAGACCCTTCCGGAAGCGTCCTTCCCGACAAAATTCTGGTAGTATCTGGCGTTTGAATAGTAGTTGCCGTCTTCTCCTTTTTCAAAATTCCCGATGCTGACCATTTCATAGAAGTCAATGGTGACTTCCCGATAGTTTAAGTTCTTTAAATGCTGAAGGTAGGAAGCTACGTCGTAAGATTTAGTAGAATTGTTTTTTGACGAAACGTCAATAGTTGCATCGGGGATGAAAAGCTTGACAGCCGCTTCGATGGCTCTGTTTCTTTCTTTTTCAGACCTCCGTTTGTCGCCGATGATTTTGATGAGGTTAGTCCACTCATTCATTTTTAGCAGCGTCTTGTTTTTGAGATCCTCCTGATCGACGGTGTCGTCCTCATCCGGAACGGTGGTGAGCGACCGAACGATGTACTGCTGGGCATTGGAAACGTTTACTCCAATAATTGAGAAGAACAAAAGGGTGAGGAAGGTTTTTACCATTTTTCTCATGTCATTGTGATTTTAGAAAGAAGTAAAAGGATTATTCTATTTTAAAAATGATTTAATAAACAGCTATTCACAGCAGTACCAAAGCCTGATTTTGCAACTTTTTTCATGGAAACATTTCACCAACAAAGGTTTACGCCTTTTTTTTTATTTGGTTCGACTCTCTGAGGAATTCTTTCCTGAATGTCAGACCCAGGAATTGGTGTTTTTTTTAGGAGGTAGTTGATTGAAAGCTGTCTTTTGTGGCCTGGTAATTTCCACCGGTCTTTTTCTCCGCCGGTTATTTTTTTAAAAAATGCCTGCCCGACCGCTTGTTTTCTATAAATCCAGAACGTGGTTTTGACCTGGACAAGCAAGAGATGATATTGGCGGAGCAAATGCACAATTTAATGCCAGAAAATTTTTAAGACCTGAAAGGCGACAAGATGAGACTTAACAATTGGTTAAAAAGCGAGGGAAACGCTGTAATTTTTTTTAAAAAATCGTTTCCTGCGACAGCTAAAAATCTAAGGTGTGGGACTGAACCGGTTTGCTTTGCCTGATTTTCAACAGATTAAGAAATGCTCTTTTAAACGTTCCTGCAAATCAGTTGTCCTTCAAACTGTTTAATAGTAGTTTACGCTGCTTTAACGAGATAATTTTTACCGGATTGCATTAAAATTAGAATGCCCCATCCAAGCGGTCTTTTTGGAGGGGTTTTTTCAGCCAGTTCCGGAGACCTGAAAACTGATTGGGTTGGACGGTGTTCGAGAATAGACCTTAGAATTTTAAAGCCAAAGGATGGACAAACCGCACAGTCAGCCGGGGAGGCTAAAGTAATTTTGAAAGAAAAAAAGTTGGAAAACGCAACTACAACAGACCGGAGGAATGAGCCTTTCTTTTCGGTGGTGATGACCACTTTCAACAGGGCTGCTTTACTAAAGCGCGCCCTGGATTCTCTGATTGCCCAAACCGAAAAGGACTGGGAGGCAGTCATCGTGGACGACGGCAGCTCAGACGATACCGCTTTGATGGTAAAGGGATACCTTGAAACCCACCCCAATTTGAGCTACCTCTTTCAGAAAAACAGGGGAGTGGTGTCCGCAAAGAATCTCGGCATTTTTTCTTCGAATGGAAAGTTTATCACCTTTTTAGACTCCGATGATGAATACCTGCCCTCTCATTTAGAAACGCGAAAAGCCATTTTAATGAAAAATGAAGACGTCGGCTTTTTGCACGGAGGGGTTGAAATAATCGGAGAGCAATACGTTCCCGACCGCTTCGACCACGCAGTGCAAATCCCATTGTCGGAATGCGCCATCAGCGGTACCTTTATTATAAGGAGGGATTTGGCGCGCTCCTTAGAGGGTTTTGTGGGCACAGCGATGGAGAGCGACGCCAGTCTCCTGGAGCGGGCAGAAAAAGCCGGCGCCAAAATTTTGAAGACGGAATTGCCTACCTACGTCTATCACCACGAAACGATGGACTCCATTACCAATAATATAAGGACAAAGCAGAGCGGGAAGCCCTGACTTCCCCAGCAATAGCCGGAAGGCTAAAGAGAAGCGGTAGAAACCTGTGGACGCAACTATATTCAATTGGACAAAGCTGCGCCTTTCTTTCCGAAAAACCGCTCCATCAGATTTGCGTCCTTTTTCCTGACTGCCTTTAATGGCTCCGATTGGCTTTGCAGGTACTTCTTTATGGAGAATCGGAAAATAGTAGCCAGAGCTTTTACCTCTTTTTTAACTTCCTTCTGAACCCTTTCAAAATAGCTCTCCAGATTATCCCGCCGGAAATGGAGGATTTCTTCTAATTCATCCCCGTCTGCGAAAGAACCGCAATGGAAATTATGAGTGGCAAAACTATTGGGCGCAAAGTTTAACCTGCCTAATCCGAAGAGTTGAAAAGACCGCTGCAAAAAGGACTGGTACGTAGTGGTGCATGCCTCTCCGCCTCCTAAGTTGAAGATTCTTTTGTTCAGCTCCTCCCTTTTTGAAATTCCATTCACGAAAGCTCTTGCGGTATCTTCCGGCGTGCAGATTTCCAGCGTGGTGTTTAAGGGCATGTGAAACATCAGTTTGGAAATTTTGTGGTTTTTCATGATGGCGTTCAGCCGGAAGATAGTCCAATTCAAATCTGATTGCTGTATCAATTCCTCAGCGGCCACTTTAGTTCTTGCATACCCGTCGCCCAGGCTGGGTCGCAAAGGGTCTCCAACTCTGATTTCGGGACTGGCGACCCGATCGCCATAGACCGAAACTGAGGAGCTAAACATTAAAAAGGCATCCGGCGAATGTTCCTCGAGAGCGGCGATGAGATTTTCAGTTCCTTTCACATTTACCCTGTAGGACAGTTCAGGCTTTTCATCCGCCATCGGAGGAATGATGGCGGCTAAATGTATGACGAGATCCTGATCCTTAGCAGCTTCTGTGATGTCGGACTGGTTGGCGATATCTCCAAAAATAAATCTGACCTTCGATGAGTAGGGTAGAAAAGCTTTTTCTGAATGCCTGGTCTTTAAGTCGAAGACCGTAAGTTGAATGTCCTCTCTTGGAGCCAAAGCGGACAATACTTCGCTGCCAATCGTGCCGGAGGCGCCTGTCAGCAGTACCTTGTACCGGTTCTTTTCTTTTGAATTGGAGTTTCTTTGCATGGCTGGTTATTTTTATAAATGTGTTTCAGCGCACTGTTGACCTGATAATGACATCTTACAGTGGATAATAGTTGTGTCGCATAACGCTATCCTTTTAAAAAAACCTTCTCCAATACTCTGTTGGTGTTTATTGGAAATTGGGTGGGTGGATATAAAACCTGCCGATGCTTTGGCCAGGATAGGAGCGCCAAAGGTATTTGTCGTGTTATAGCCGATGGGAGGAAATTTTAACAACTTAGACGCCTTGCGACCTGTTGTCATACTTTAAGTTTTTCCTAACTAATTCCTGGAATGTGTAAACTCAATTATTAAAAATCATGAAGCTGCATTTAGAATCAAACAGGGTAGAAGACTATCTCGGCGAAATACCGCCGGTGATTCAGTATTCGACGCAGGCTCTCCAAAAAGAGATCCAACGCATAAAATCTCAGGCTCCTACAAAAAGGGAAAGAGCAAAAATTGCCTTTGAACTCGTCAGGGACAAAATCAAACATTCCTTTGACACAAAGAGTGAAGTCGTCGCAGTTACCGCTGAAGATGCCCTGGAAAAAGGCGAGGGCATTTGCTTTGCGAAAGCTCACCTGCTTGCCAGTCTGCTCCGCGGAATGGACATCCCCGCCGGATTTTGCTACCAGCGGGTTTTGCGCAAAGGAACCCCAGGGTCGGGGTATGCCCTGCACGGACTCAACGCTGTGTACCTGGAAGACTTTGGATGGTTCAGAGTGGATCCCCGCGGAAATAAACCGGGCATTGATTCCCAATTTTCCATCGAAGAAGAAAAGTTAGCTTATCCAATTCGTACGGAGTTAGGCGAGGTGGATTACCCGGATGTTTTCACGGCGCCGCTGCCTTCCGTTATCAAATCTATGGAAGAGTCCGCCGACTGCCAGGCTCTGTTTTTCAATCGCCCGGAAGTTTTATAATAAGGTGGAAAGCGAACGCAGGTCTATGGAAGCGGGGAGCCTTAGAAAGGAATTAATCTTCTTCGTAAGGCAGGTATTCAACATCGGGCGGTGCGCCCCAGGATTTGACGTCGGCGTTAATGAGGACGTTGAAGAGCGTATTCGTTCCGCCAAGTTCGCCGGAGTAGTTGGAAAAGACGACCTGGCGAATTTTATAATGACGGATGGCGTAAGAGCAAATCACACAAGGCTCCATATTGGTGTAGAGCGTGGCGTCTGATAGCTCGTTTGTTTTTTTTAGAGCGTCTAATATGGCCACCACTTCTGCATGTCGGGTGATGTCTTTTAACTGTCTGCTTTTCTCGATACCCTCGCCCACGATGACGCCGTCTTTGACGATGACGCTGCCCACGGGGCTTTCGCCTTCGTTTCGGGCGATCTCCGCTAACTCGTAGCAGCGCTGCAAAAATATTTGATGAGAACTCATGGAGCAAATTTAGAAATCTTAACGCCAACTCTCCCAGCTAACAATAAGATTTCAAATTTTATTTGTTTCCAATTGAAAAATTTAGTATTTTTGCAGACGTTATTTATCCCCCCGCTATAAGTTCCCCTCCACTTACAGATTCTTTTAAACCATCACTTACAAAAACGTGAGAAAATGTTAGTTCTTTGCCTGTTTATCGTACTGGCAGCTCTGTTCATTACCGCTTTTAACAGCAAGGCAGGGCAGCAAATGACGATTGGGGGACAGGCGGTCAACACCTTCTCAAACTTGACTGGCTCATCACCCAAATCGCGCACTACCGACAAGAAGGAAATTGCAGATCCTCCTCCAGCCTGATTCTGCTTTAACTTTCTTTCTGTAAAATTTCACCCGCCCGAAGTTTGTAAAAAAGAGGGCAGGTCTT
>CAZXQI010000138.1:0-8692 GCA_964643005.1 uncultured Saprospiraceae bacterium
CGCCTGTCCAATTAGCCCGCTTTGGCCACGTCACTTCCTGAGACCCCGTTGTAGTGAAAGACAATTACGCCTATGTCACCCTGCGCAGCGGCACGGCCTGCCAGGGCTTTACCAATCAACTGGACCTCATTGATATCTCCACTATTACAAACCCGAAACTGGTCAAATCATTTCCGATGAAAAACCCGCACGGGCTTTCCATCCAGGGCGATAACCTCTTCCTGTGCGAGGGCAATTATGGATTGAAGTCCTTTGATATTAAAATCCCTCAGGAATTGGACAAACACCTGCTCGAAGAGCTGAAAAACCTGCACGCCTTTGACGCCATCGCCCTGCCCGGCGCCGCCAAACTCCTGCTCGTGATTGGCGAAGACGGTTTCTACCAGTACAATTTTGACAATCCTTCCAAATTGAAATTGCTGAGCACCATCCCGGTACGACGCCCATAAAGAGCCGAATTGATGGCCGGATAACTGTAGGGGATCCGGCCATCATTTTTTTTTTTACAAAAGAGAAACAGCGACTATATCTTCGTGAGAACAGGATTCCTGTGGCCTGCAATATTGGTGGTCTTATCGCTCCTGATTTCGCATTGGGCGGGGGAGAAGTTGATTTGCGACGATGGAGTAAATCACCCTGAATTTATTTCAGACGTGACCGCAGGTTTCCTTCGCTAAGGTTTCAAAATTACAGTTTACGAATCCTGCCGCAAACTGCTCTTATCAGCGCCTCTATGAATGGGTCGGGTCTTAGTCGCAGTAATACACCTGGTCGCCCACTACTCTCGCCGGCGAGGTGAAGGAATGTTCTTCCTTCTTGTTCACTCCCATGATATGCCAGACCGTCCAGCCTTTGGCCTTTAAATAGTCGGAGACCATCGAGCGATGGCAGCGCCAACATACCGCCTCTGCGCACATATATGCCGTGGGCGATTGGGCGGCAATCTTTTCTAATTCTGCAACGGCTAAGCGGAACTCCTCCGTTTCCATGTAATCGGCATATCCCCGGAATGAGTCGTTGCGCCAACGGGTATTCTTTGAGTCCTTATGCACCTTCCTCCTTCCTCCCAATTCTTTCAGGTGGATATATTGAATGCCATTTGCCGGAAGCGAAATCTCTAAATTTTCCTTGTCAAATTGCGGGAACTTTCGGGAGCCGGGCAGCCCCCTGATATCGGCCAGGGTCTCTATTCCAAAAGACCGGAGCATGGAAACAAATTCCTCCAAACTATGCGTGGAGTGCCCAATGGTGTAAATGATGTGTTTGTCGGCAGCGTCCATTTTTTTATGCTTCTAAACCGCTGCGCTTAGTTTTTGGTTGTCAAAAGCGCCTGATAAATGCCCTCTGGGAGTCTGCGGTCAGGTCTGAAGTAAATTCGGAATGATTTCCTCCTTCGCCGTAAATCGTCTGCGTTTATCGGCGGGAAAGCCACGTTTTGAGAGAGCTGAGTTGCCAGTCCTTCTCTAAGCTCAAAGCTATCCCCCCAACTCACCCCTTCAAAACCTTTTTTATAAAAACCCGTCCCTCCGCCTGGATGACTAAATAATAGACCCCGCTGATCAGTCTTCCCGTTTCTAAGCTGACTTTAGCGGGCGGCGACAGAGCTTTCAAATTCCTGCTCAACAGCGTTTTCCCGTTCATGTCCACGAGTTGGAGGGTCTGCATGCCAGGTATAAACTGTTGAAAATCAATGCTCAGGAAATTGGAGAAAGGATTGGGATTGACGGAAATTCCGCCGATGGAGAAGTCCTCAGCAGCGAAGTCGGGATTGCTCGTCCACTGCCCGATGTCGAAATTGAGGAGTTTTTGTGGCAGGGTGGAGTAATTCTCGGAGCAGATATAGCCGTAATGTTCATTCCTGAAAGCGATGCCTTCCGTCTGGCTGGTCGCTAAGGCGCTGCCCAGGGAAATCTTCCGCTTGTTGCCGTCGAAGAAGCGGTTGCCGGGGAAGTCGAACAATAGCCAGATAAAGACTCCGGCTGTGACGCTGTTGTAGCCGATCAATACAGCTTTCCCGTCTGCGGAAATATCGGCGCCGGTGATTTGCCCCTCCACATCTAAGCTGTCCCGCAACTGTGCAATGTGCGCGCCTGGCGTGGTGGGAAGGACGTAGTGGCGGGTGTTGAAATTCACCCAGTTTTTTGAAAACAAATGGAGAGAATCGCCCCAGAAGAAAAAAGCCTCGCAGTCGTAGTCGTTCTCATTGGCTGCCGGCGTAAAATCCGTCTGGTCGCTGAATGAAAAATTGATAATTTCCGGCAAAGCCTGCCCGGTGAGCAGGCTCGATTTTTTTACTTTTAAAACGCGCAGGTCGGTGCGGCTGCCGAAGTTATTGCCGAAGTCGCCGATGTAGAGATACTCCTCGTCCTGAGCCAGGTCTTCCCAGTCTATGTTTTCCGTGTTGGCGATGGTGATGGTCTGGAGCAGGGCGCCGCTGAGCGTGTCTATGACATAGAGGTGGTTGGTATTCCCGCCGTCCATGAGCGTCCAGAGGCGGTCGGCAAAAAAGGCCAGCCCCGAACATTCGTCCAGATTGGCGGGGAGTTGCGCAATTTGTCCGGGGACGTAGCTCGTGGGAGGGTAGAGGCAGGAACCGTCGTTTTCAGTAGCCTGTTCGTCAAAATTAACAGCCTGAGGATCCGTGCAACCAGCCTGCGCCCCGAGGTTCAGGCAGGTAAAACAAAGCGGGAAAAGGAGTATCAAAAAACGCATCCTGATGGTGGTTTGGTTTGAAAAACAAATATCCTGAAAACCTGAAACCTGCCGGCGATTTATGCAAATCCGTCAGAAACTTGCAAAACCGGCAGGGGAGTCGGCGCTTACGCTGCAATTTTTCTATTTTGGCTGCCCTTTAAGGATAGCCCCGTCTCGCTCTGTTTTTTTTTAAAATAAATGGAGGTAAAAATCATACCTCTATTTCCAAACCCTGTACCTCCTGATATTTTTGCCCGAAGATTGAGAAGGTGCAACGATTGGGTTAATCCATTTTTTGCGCAGAGGTTTCCAGCAGACGATTTAGACCAAAGGAGAAAATCAATGCGAATGTACTTAGGATTTTAATCTCCTCCAGGCTTCAAAGAACCCTGAACAGTTGCCGGAAGAGTCGAGAGAGAAACCCTCAAAGACCGAAATTGATTGACGCCACAACGGACAAAGAATTGAAGCAATACTCAGGTTTAATATTATTGATTTTACTGGTAGGGCTTGTTTTTGCGCCTATCCACGTGCCTTTTACCATTGAGAGTATGGCCAAGGCGCTGCCCGTCCGGCAGTGGATAATGGTAAAAAATATAGACGGCTCTCTCACGGCGGCTCTGAACAACCACCTGACGGGCGCCATTTCCCAGGCCGAGTCTTACGAATTTGACAGGGGCGATTTGGTGAATATGCACTTCCTGAATGGCTCCGTCAAAACCGGCGAGCCGGTGGTCTCCATCTCCTCCAATCGCCTCAGCGAACAACTCGTGGCCCTGCGAACCGAATTAGAGGTGGAGACGGCCAATCTCAAAGTGATTGCCACCGGCGAAAAGCAGGAACTCATTCGCCAGTTAAGGCAGGAAGTCAATCTGGCGAAGTCGGAATTAGACCTGTACCAAAAACAACTCAATCGCGCCCGCCAGACCTACGCAGAAGGCCTCATCTCCGAACAGGAACTGGAAATTGCGGAAAATGCCTTCGACCAGGCCGAAGTGCGGATACGGGTGGCAGAGGAAGCCCTGAAAGTAGCGGACACCGGCGAAAAATCGGAAGCCCGGGAAATGGCCGCCTCCCGCATCGCCTCCCTCAGAGAGCAAATTAATTTTTTGGAAAAAAAGGAAACCCAGTACGCTATCCCGGCGCCCTTTGACGGGCGGGTGCGATTCGAACAGAGCATCTTAGAGGGCGACCGCCTCTTCTTAGAAGATACGACGGCCTCCATACTGTTCATCCCCGTCAAACTAAAAGACGTCCAATTCATCGAACCCGGGCAGAATATTACCCTGACCTGGATTGACCAGTCCCGCACTTTTGAATCCAAAGTGCTGGAGGTGAGCAACCAGGTGGAATTAGTCAACTTAGACCAGCTGGTCATCACCGTCAAAGCGCTGACTTATGAAAAAAACCTGGCCTCTGGCCTGCCCATTCGCTGCCGGATCAACTGCGGCAATGTCCGGGTGCTGGAATTTCTAAGGCGCTCCGTGCAATGGTGAGCCGCCGGCGCCTTGTCGGGTTAAAGTGAAAACGAGAAGATTCTGGAATGAAGCCCTTACGCTACGAATACAAATACATATTCCCCGCCGGCCAGATTGACCGGCTGCGGTCGCTCATCCTGCCATTCATGGAATTGGACAGGCATGCGGCGGAGAGCGGGGGAGAATACACCGTCCGCAGTATCTATTTCGACACGCCCGATTTGGAATGTTACTACCAAAAACTGGCGGGTGTAAAGCGGAGAAACAAAGTCCGGCTGCGGGGCTACAACAGCCGGGAAGACGGCAATCTGGTTTTTTTTGAAATAAAGAAAAAGGTGGACGAACCGCTATTTAAAAATCGGGCGGCTCTGACTTTCGAGGAGGCGAAAGAAGTACTGGCAGGCCGCCCGCCGGAAGACTTTTTTGCGAATGCGCCGGAAAACGCCCCCTTTCTGAATGACGCCCGCCGCTTCCTCTATCACGTCCACGCCAGGCAAATGACGCCGGTGGTAACGGTGATTTACCAGCGGGAACCCTATCAGGCCATACTGAAAGACCGCCGGAACGACCTGCGCATTACCTTTGACAAAAACCTGAGAGCCGTGCCTCATCCCCGGCTGGAAAATCTTTTTGACGAAAGCGTTTCTTATCCGGCCATTGAGGGAAGCTTTATCATGGAGGTCAAATTCAACAGATTCCTGCCCGCCTGGACGAGAGCGATTATCAACTCTGCGGGACTGCACAGAAGCGCCGCTTCAAAATACGCCTTTTGCATCGAAGCCTGTCCCGAAATCAGGCAGTGGAAGCAGTTCAGTCGGCAGGTGATATTCGGGCAGGGCGGGGGCAATGCGGGAAAGCGCTTCGACGCCTTCTTATAACTATTGTATCAGCCAACGGCTAAATCCGGAAACGGAGGAGCGACATGTTTGAAGAATTTCAACAGATAGACATATTCCGGCCCTCAATTTTTGATTTTGCGGCCAACCTGTTCGTGTCCTTAGGCTGCGGTATCCTCATCGCCTTAGTGTATCGCCTGACCTATCGCGGCGGCAGCTATTCATCTTCTTTCGTCAACTCCTTAGTGCTGCTCAGCCTGATCACCACCGTCGTCATCCTCGTCATCGGCAACAATCTGGCGCGAGCCTTCGGCTTAGTCGGCGCCATGTCCATCATCCGCTTCCGCACCGCCGTCAGGGATGTCATGGACATCGTTTTTATCTTTTTCTCCCTCACCATCGGCATGGCCGCAGGCGTGGGCCTCAACTCCGTCGCCATCATCGGGACGGTATTTATCTGCCTGATCATCATCCTTTTAGACGCCATCGGCTTCGGTCGGCCCGCCAGCCTCAAGCACCTGCTCCAGGTCTCCCACGACGGTACGCCCGAATCGGAAGCCGCCGTCCGCAGTATTTTGAAAAAATATTGTCGTCGCATACAGTTGATGAACATCCGCCAGATCTCCGGCCGGGAAGACATCGAAGCCTTTTACCATCTCTCCATCCGCAACGCTTCCAGACAGGAAGAATTTATCCGCAGCCTTAGGGCCTTAGATTCCGTCTCCCAGGTCAACCTGTTTTTTGAAGACGAGGGAGGTGGGATGCCGGCGGGATGAGGGCGCCTCTTCCTCTATTTTCAAAAAAAATAACTCACGCTCCCCTTTAGGAAAAAGGACGACCCCGGCGTGAAATGCAATTCCTCCACGGGAAAAGGCTCGTTTCTCAGTCGGGTTTCGGTGGCAAACTGGGCGTCGTTGAATTCCGTATTCAGCAGATTTTGGACGGAGAGACTCAGTTCGTATTTCCGCTTTTTCAAACCGGCCATAGCGTCTATGATGAACTGGCCTTCTGCCACGATGCTGTTGTCCTCGTTGGCGGGACGGGCGGCGATGTAGCGGTAGCGCAGACTGCCAAACCAGCCCGTCGGCGCCTGCACCCTGAACCCGCCGATGCTCGTGGCCGTGGGCGCTAAGGGGATGAAGTTTTCGCCTGTGGGTTCGCCTTTCAGTCGGGGTTGAGCTAAGTTCAGGTCGGCGTCAGCATAGAGCCATCTGGCGAGTTGCCAGCGGAGGCTGAAGTCAATTCCCTGCCGTTTAGTTTTGCCGCCGGGTTCCACTACGCCCTCGTCGCCGACGTAGATGAACTCCTGCTGTAGGTCTAATCGCCAGGCGGCTAAGTTGAGGAGCAGACTGGGGAAGGGCTTGACGAACAGACCCGCCTCGGCGCTGTAAGCCTTAGGCAGGGTCTGGCGATTCTCCAACACGACGACCCTGGCGTCGTTGGAGTGGAAGCCGACGCCGCTGTTCAGATAGAACTGGAGCGTTTTGGCGGCGTCGAAAAATAGATTCAGCTTGGGAGAAAGCGTTCCCTCTGTACGGGTGCGCTGACTAAAGGCAGGGGTCAGCGCATCGGCATAGGAGAAGTAAAACTGGTCGTAGCGGAGCGCTGCATTGAGTTTCCATCGGGGGGAAAGCTCCAGCATTTCGTCAACATAAAATCCGGCGTTGATTTCCTGCACGTCGCCGAGCTGTATGCGTTCGAGCGTTTCCCGCCGGTTTTTGGTGTGGCTCAATTCGTCGTCGGCGATATCGTCGTAGCGCAGTTGCAGTCCGATTTCGGAGTTGAGCCGCAGGCCGCCAGGCTCCGATCTCTTGTTCCAACTGCCATTGTAGCCGGCCATACTGCGGCTTTCCTTCTGGCGAATCTGGTCGCCGTCCACGGGGTCGTTGAGGAAAAAGGTAAAATTGGAATACAGCTCGAAATCGTATTTTACCAAATAAATCTGGTTTTTAAAAAACGACTGTTTACCCGTATTTTTCATAAAAACTAAACTGAGATTGGTGCGGGAGGTATTCCCACCTTCCGTGTCGTCAATGGCGCCGTAGCGGGAAATCAGCCCCTCCTTCACTGCCCGCAGCGGGATTTGCCCCGACTGATTCCAACTGCTTTTGAAAGTCGAAAAAAAGGCCGTGACGCTTTGATTTTCGCCGATCAGGCCACTGTATTTTCCCATCAGATTAAAGCGGGTGAAATTTTGGGGGCTGTCGAAATAGCTGTTCGAGAAAAAACCCTCGGAAGCTAACCAGGCATTTTGATTTTTGGCTCTGCCCTGTTCGCCGAGCAGGTCGAGCGCCACGACTGACCGCCGGGTGTCGAATTGACCCGCCTCCAATTTTATCATGCTCTCATTCAGGGCGGTCGGGGTGAGGAAATTGACATAGCCTGCCGTAGCCAGATCGCCTACTCTTGCCTCGTAAGTTCCCTTCGCAAAATCCACTTCCCTGACCATTTCGGGGATGAGCCAGTGGAGGTCGGCGTAGCCCTGACCGTGCGCATGGCTGACCATGTTGACCGGAATGCCATCCACGCTGATGCGGATGTCTGTGCCGTGGTCGTTGTCGAAGCCCCGCAGGAAAATCTGCTCCGCCTTGCCGCCGCCTGCATGCTGGGCAATGACCAGACCGGGCACAACCCTCAGGATATCCTGCGAATTGTTGATGGGGCGGGTCTGAATGTCTATGGCGCTGATAACGTTCAGATTATCGCCGGATTCAGCTGTTATTTGTATATCGGGCAGATTGATTTCCTTAGGATGGAGCGCAATTCTCAGAGAGCTGGTTTCATCGTCTTTAACCGTCACCTCCAGGGTGTCGGCGGCATAGCCGATAAAGGAAACGGCCAGCCTGTAATTCCCTTCCTCTAAACCGGAGAAAGTGAAGCTGCCTAATTCGTCCGTGAAGGTAGCCAGTCGGCTGCCGGGAATTGTCACGTTGGCGCCGGGGAGGCCGGTTCTGGTGAAGGCGTCATAAACCACGCCTTTAATCGTTCCATTGTGGGCGAGGGAAATGTTAGCCAGAAAGAGCCATAAAAAACAGAGCGTATTGAGTTTTTTCATCAATTATTAATCGTTTTTGTAAAAGTATGTGTGGATATTGGCCGCCGACAGGATTTTTGAAGGGCAGTTTTTACGCCGGCTAAAAGTCAAAAATTTGCCGGAGCTATAAAAAATTAATTGCCCGGAGGGAGGCGCTAATGCGAGAAGACTTCCCATCGCCTCAGGGCAGATTTACTTTTTTAACTTTACCCAAAAGAAATTATGATGACGGAAAAAGAAATACTCACAGCTTTAAAACAGGGCGACCAGAGCGCACTGGAAACGCTCTACGACCAATACGGATCCGTCCTCTATGGCGTCATCCTCCGCATCGTTCAGTCGGAGGTGTTGGCGGATGAAGTCATGCAGGAAACTTTTCTGAAAATATGGCGCTCTGCCGGTAGTTTCGACGAATCAAAGGGCGGACTTTTTTCCCGGTCGCTGAACCTCGCCAGAAGTACCGCCTTAGAAACTATCCAGGATAAGGACTATCAACGCAATCAGAAAATGGAGCCATTCGATTTTCTCAGCTACCAGGAAGCGCACCCTCCCGTCAATTTGGCGAGTGAAAAATTATCCCTGAAGGAACTCTCTAACCGCCTGGAAGACAGACTTCTTCGCGTGGTGGACATGGCCTTTTTTATGGGGGC
>CAZXQI010000139.1:0-8690 GCA_964643005.1 uncultured Saprospiraceae bacterium
GCAATCATATCTTTTCAACTTCCGAGGTGGTGGCAGAGTAGAAGTTGGAAGGATTCTTCTCGCCAACAATCCACTAATACAGACAAAATGTCATTGTGTTTTTATTATTTTTGACAGATTGTCACTTATTTTTTTTATAAATCCGCCATTATCAGTAAAAAATGCGGTTGGAATGTAGCTTGATTAAGGAGGGTTAATTCCAGCAATTCAGAAAAATGATTAGTCGGAATGAATCACCAGAATTTTAACCTTATAAATTGTTATTATGAATCTGATCAGCCTTTTTCCAGCCACCACCAGGAGACCTGCAAACATTGCCCATGCAATTGACAGCATGTTCAACAATTTCCTTGACCAGGATTTCCCTGTTTCTTTTCGGGATGGTTCCATTCAAAAAAGCCCTGCCGTAAACATTGTCGAATCCGATAGTGGATACCGTATAGAGGTAGCGGCGCCCGGTCTCAACAAAGAGGATTTTGAAATCAAAGTAGAAAATGAACTGCTGAGCATCTCCGCCAAAAAAGAGACGAAAGAAGAAACAAAAGAAGAAACCTTCACCCGCAGAGAGTTCAGCTACGTAGAATTCAAACGGAACTTTAATCTCCCTAAAACCGTGGACGCCAATGCAATCAAGGCCTCCTATGAAAATGGCGTGCTGAGCATCGCTTTAGAGAAAAAACCGGAAGCTCGCCCGGTAACGCCTAAAATGATTGAGATTGCATAGGAGCAGGCAGTTCAACAACAGCCTATCGTAGCGAGATGGAAAGGCGTCTCGAAAAAGGCGCTTTTTCTCATCTAAATTTCCGAGCGAATAGAAGTCAATTGCGTACATAGCTTTTGGTCTCTATTCGCTTTTTTTATTCCCTTTTTTAACGCTTCATATTCTCCCTTTTTTAAGATTTTGCGCACTGCGATAGCCTGTCCGTTTTGAAGAACCCTTTTGATAATATTTAAAATTTCAAAACCCTTTTTACCTTTGGGCAGGCGCCCCGGAATTTATACGGGTATTTACAAATTCTTAAATCCATTTAGCCAATGAAGAAGGTTTTACTTTCCATTACCGCCCTTTTTCTCTTTTTTTTATCTGGCTGTAAAATGACGAAATACACTTCCGATAAGTTTCCGGATCATCAATTAATTTTTGGCAAAGGAGGCGGCTTCGCCGGCGTAGAGACCTCGTTTATCCTGCTGGAGAATGGGCAAATCTTCCGTCAGGTGGGTACCGAAGGTTCTTATGAAGAATTGAAACCCATTCGGAAAAAGGAGGCTAAGGCGTTCTTTTCCAAACTCAGCAGTCTGCAACTCTACAAATTAGATATTGAGAAGCCCGGCAATCTGTACTACTTCTTACAGGAAATCACCAGCAGTCTTGACAGCAGGGTAACCTGGGGCTCCGGGGATTATCTGCCTCCTCAGGCGCTCATGTCTCTATACAAGGAGCTTCACACCCTGGCAAACAATCGGGAATCTGCCGCCGACAAAACTCCAGTAGAGCAGAAAAAAGAGGAGCAAAAAAGCGATGAGAAGAGAAAAAACGACGGCAAAGAAGTCATCCAATGGTAGGCCGGTTCAATACCTGAATTTATTTTTAATCGACAGACGCTCTCTATTCCCCAACAACTGCGTCTTATTCAAAACGAAGCCAATCCATCTTTATCCCAATCTTTTTTCGGACAGCCAATTCAGGCGCTCATCTTCACCCATTTTTCAAAAATCTGTTGTTATGAAACAGTTCATCTTGTTTGTTTTAAGTTTCGCTCTGACCGTCCCTTCATTTGGACAAATGAAGACGATGCATACCCCTTCCCCCAACCCTTTAAATCCGGAAAATGTAGCTCCGCCGGCAAGATTCACTCCTGCCGTCCCGGAGGCGCCATCCGTATTCCCACAACAGGAACGCATGTTCAATCCCATGAACAACCTGACAAAGCCGGGGAAAAATATTCCCCTTTTAAAAGTGCTTACTGCGCCGGCTACAGGGACGCCCTACTGTATTGAGGGCGAGGTAAAAGTAGGAGAGGAGAAGAGTACGGAACAACAGGTGCAGGACTACCTCCGCGCCATCCAGTCCGTTTCCGGACTAAAATCTGCCGCCGAAGAGTTCAGTATTTCCGCTGAGGAAACGGACGAGTTAGGCATCTCGCATATTCGCCTAAATCAGGTTTGGCAGGGGATTCCCGTATTTGGAGCAGAAGCCATTTTGCACAAAAATCAGGGTGCTTTCTATTTGTTCAACGGGCGCTTTTTCCCGTCGCCAAAAATAACCGATACCCATCCCACGCTGAGCGCCCAGGCCGCAGCAGACATTGCCCGCTCGCACCTGGGCAGTTTTGAAAAAGTGAAAAACCTGACGCCTGAAGAGCAAAAATTGACGCGGGCTGGCGCGCCTCCAACCCTCGTGATTTACCATCCCCTTGAAAATCACTTAGATGAATATTTAGCCTGGCAGGTGGCGGTCGTCCCCAATGTCGCCGCCCGTTACAACTATTTCATTGACGCAAAAACAGGGGAGGTGCTGGATTTCTATTCTGAACTCTGCAAAATTCTACCCCACGACCACCCCGGAAAAGGCGACCGTACTATCTGCACAACAGAAAATGAAAAAGAGCCTGAAGAGAATCTCAGATACTCCGCACTTCCTCCCGACGGGCCTTATACCGCCAATGCCACCGACCTGCTGGGACAGAGTCGCCTTATAAATACCTATTCAAAGAACAACACCTATTACCTGATGGACGCCGCAAAGGCCATGTTCAACAATACTCAGTCCAGCTTCCCCGACAATGCCGTGGGCGTCATCTGGACGCTCAACGCCAATAACACTTCACCTTACAACAACAACTTTCAGGCATATCACAATACTTCCAGTAACAATAGCTGGAGCAACCCCAATGCCGTGAGCGCTCACCACCATGCAGAAAGAGCTTACTACTATTTTAAAAACACCTTCAATCGGGAGAGCATCAACGGACAAGGCGGAAATATCATTTCGCTGATCAACGTGGTGGAAGACGACGGCAGCCAGATGGACAATGCTTTTTGGAACGGCGCAGCCATGTTTTACGGCAACGGCAATTCCTCCTTCTCGTATCCATTGGCCAGGGCGCTCGATGTAGCAGGCCACGAAATGTCTCACGGCGTCATTCAAACCACCGCCGACCTTATCTATATGGGAGAGAGCGGAGCCTTGAATGAAAGCTTTGCCGACATCTTCGGCGCCATGATAGAGCGCCAAAACTGGAAAATGGGAGAAGACGTGGTCAATCCGAATGTATTCCCATCCGGCGCTCTGCGCGACCTCAGCAATCCGCACAATGGCGGCAACAGTCTGGGGCAGCCGGGCTGGCAACCCGCTCATTATTCGGAGCGCTATACCGGAACCCAGGACAACGGCGGAGTGCATATCAATAGCGGCATTGTAAACAAAGCCTTTTATCTGATTGCGAACAACACCGCTGTAGGCAGAGAAAAAGCCGAGCAGGTCTATTATCGGGCATTAGTAAAATACTTAGTGAAGTCATCGCAGTTTGTGGATTGCCGCATCGCCGTCATACAGGCGGCAACAGATCTGTACGGCGCCAACTCAGCAACTACCAACGCCGCTAAAGCTGCTTTCGACGCCGTCGGCATCGGTGCAGGAAGCGGTACTAATACACAGACGGACGTAGATCCCAATCCGGGCGCCGAGTACATCCTGATGTCGGACGACGACTATGCCCAGTTGTATATCTTCACTCCCTCCGCCACCGCCGTGTTCAATCCGCTCAGCACAATAGCCCCCTTAAAACGACCCAGCATTACGGACGACGGCAACGCCTTGGTTTACATCTCTACCGACAATCGCATGAGAGCCATCACCATTAACTGGAATACTCTCACGGCCAACGAGCAGATTATTCAGTCTGATCCTATTTGGTATAATGTGGCCATCTCCAGAGACGGAAATCGCCTGGCAGCTCTCACTACCGACCACGACAACAGAATCTGGATCTATGATTTTGACAAAGGAGTTCCCTGGCAGGCATTCACTCTTTCCAACCCCACCACAGGCCAGGGTAGCAACACGACCAACGACGTCAGTTTTGCCGACGAAATCGAATGGGACTTTACCGGCGGCTGGGTGATGTACGATGCCTCTAATAAAATCAAAACTATCTTCGGGAGCATTGATTATTGGGACATCGGATTCGTGCGGGTCTGGAATACGACGGGCAATAATTTTGGCGATGGATTTATCACCAAGTTGTTCAATGGTCTGCCGGAGAATGTCAGCGTAGGCAATCCCACCTTTTCTAAAAACTCCGACTATATCATCGCCTTCGACTATATTGACGAGTACGAAGACGAGTATTATTTGCTGGCTGCCAATATTGAGACGGGCGATGTGGGCACCATTTTTCCAAATGACCAACTGAGCTGGCCCAGCTACTCTGTCAATGATAAAAAAATGGTGTTTAACGCCAGCTCCTCTTCCGGCGATCAGGTTTTGGGAATCATCCCCATTGGGAACGATAAGATTTCACCCGCAGGGGATCCCAGTATTTACATCGCCTATGGCCGCTGGGGTGTGTGGTTTGCCAACGGCGAACGGGTTCTGACCAATACTGAAGAGCAGACTATTCTTTCGGAACAATGGAATCTTTATCCTAATCCGACAGGGAGCGAACTCACTCTGACTTTTTCAGCCGCCACAGCGGGAGATGGGCAATTGGAAGTTTTTGATCTGATGGGGCGCGCTGTATTATCCGCTCAAATACTCGTTTCTCAAGGTGAAAACCGGCAGCGCTTTTCTGTAGAGAGCCTCTCTTCGGGGCAATACTTTGTAAACCTCCGGTATGCCGATAAGCAGCTCGTTTTGAAATTTGTGAAACAATAAAAAAATTGCCGGCGGGGAATTTCATGCAAAGACCGCAAAGGTTTATCAGGATTTCTCCGCAGCCTTTTTTCCTTTAAGTAATTATAAAAAGAAAGCCGCCCGTGTCAAACAGGCGGCTTTCCGCTTTATTATTCTCTTTTAAAAAGCAATCGCTTATTTCTGCGTCCCTTTGACCGGTTCAACTTCTGGCATGCCGCAATCTTCATTGGGCATTCTGCCGCAAACGGTGCAACTGCCGAACTCGTCGGCGATCATTGGATTGCTGGAAGCACAACTGCCGCGGAATTCTCGTTTTTTGAAAATATAACCCACGTTAATCATGACGACTGCCAGCACCATGAAACCAAAAATAGTCAGAAAAATATTGAGAAAGTTCATGTTTGAAGATGTTGGGAAGCGAGGACAAATACTTTAAAGATATTCGCTCTGGCTTCAATTTTACGTTTACTATGAAAACAGGCGCTCCGTATATTAGTTTACTTTTGTCGGCAAAATACGGCGCTTGTCCTGCGCCCACAAAATTATCTTAAAATGATGGTAAAACCCAATCCTGCTGATAATAGAGTTCAGAATCTTACCGCCAAACTCGACGCATTTGCCCGCCTACTACACATAATGGACGATCTTCGGGAAAAATGCCCCTGGGACAGGAAACAAACGCTCCTCTCTCTGCGCAATCTAACCATTGAAGAAACCTATGAACTTGCCGACGCTATCCTCGATGAAGACCTCGACGGCATTCAGGAAGAGATGGGCGACATCCTGCTTCACATGGTTTTTTATGCCAAAATCGCCGAGGAAAAAAAGGCATGGGATATCAGCGATGCGCTTCAGGCCGTCTGCAACAAATTAGTGCAGCGCCATCCACATATCTACGGCGACGTAAGAGTCAATAGCGAGGAAGACGTGAAGAAAAATTGGGAAAAGCTGAAGCTCCAGTCCGGTAAGAAATCCCTGTTACAGGGCGTTCCCAATTCCCTGCCCGCCCTTGTCAAGGCATGGCGTATGCAGGAGAAAACAGCACAGGTCGGATTTGATTGGGAAAACTCGAAGCAGGTTTGGGCAAAAGTGGAGGAAGAATTAGCCGAGTTTCAGGAGACGGTCGCCGACGACCAATCGCAGGAAAGAAAGGAAGAAGAATTTGGGGACGTCCTGTTCGCCCTCGTCAACTACGCCCGCTTCCTAAACATTGAACCCGAAACCGCCTTAGAGCGGACTAACCGGAAGTTTAAGCAGCGCTTCCAGTACATCGAATCTGAGGCAGAGAAAGACCTCAGCGATATGACGCTCGCCGAAATGGATGCGCTTTGGGATAAAGCAAAAGAAGCTTTCGGTAAATAATTGGAATCCCTCCGGGTAAATCTTCCTGAGAGAAATAGCAAAGAAGACTTTTTACCGCAGGCCAAACTTAGTGCCCAAGTAAATCGAGAAGGTGTAAAACTTGTCCTTATTAGCTCCAATTCCTTCCGACAAAAGGTAGTGCTGATAGTTGGGCTGCGCAAAAACACTCCACCGGGGAGTGATGTAGCGCTCTACGCCCAGGCCTATATTGGCGGTCAGGAAGTAGTTATTCTTTAGGCTGCCGCCATCCACCAATCCATCGGGAAACTCTTTTTCCTGACGAATAGACCTGTCATCTTCGGGCATAGAAGGAATGGGCGACATGTACGCAAAATTGGGAAGGCGCGTGCGCTCAATTTCGTAAACAGAAGAGGC
The DNA here is from genome assembly GCA_964643005.1 of uncultured Saprospiraceae bacterium. GTDB lineage: Bacteria > Bacteroidota > Bacteroidia > Chitinophagales > Saprospiraceae > UBA6168. The sequence goes on from CAZXQI010000139.1 coordinate 6,593, forward strand.
GACAAAGTGATTGGAAATTCCTCCTAAGCCATAAAAACGCCAGTTGCCATTGTCCACAAAATGGTACTGAACGTTGAGAGGTACCTGCAACAAATCCAGTTGAATACCGTGGAAGTCCTCCCTGATATAGTAATTGACCGTTTTAAAAAGAAAGACCGGCGTGTTGGGGATGTAGCGTTTGAAAGAATAAATCCCACCGGTTTGAACTTCCCATTTTTCTTTTTTCCAACTTACCAAAATGCCGGCGCCATACCCGCCTGCCGCTGTCGTATCAGAGGAAGTGGCAATCAGGGTATCGAACACGCTCAGCTTGGCCGAAGGGGTAAAGACGTAGTTAATATCCGTCGTGGATAATATGCTGAAACGAAGTTCCTTTTTCTGGCTTGGCAATGGCAGAGCAATGCGGGGCGTCTCCCAGGTGTAATCAGGCTTTACCTGGCCGATCTTTGTGGCCAGCGAAGTCAGACCGAATTCGGACTCTGGCATTTGCAGGGCGGTACTCAACTTCCTACTCTTTCCAATCTCTGCATTGTCTTCGTATTCTATATTTTTCAAATTTCCGGCAGGTAATAAACTCAAATTACGGCTATCTGCCGACGCTGTACCGAAGCCTCCATTATCGCCGCCAGGAACCTGTCCCCCGCCTTTCAGCGCAAGATCCGAAGTATTTGAAGCGGGTCGCAGAGCCTTATTGCTCTGGTCGTCGGCAGAGATTATTAAATCGGATACCTGATTTTTATTTTCAGAAATCACCGGCTCGCGCCGGGTAGGATAGGCAGCATTACTTACCACCGGCCCAGAATGTGTTTTCTCTATTTCCGGCACGAATCGGGCAATGGCCAGCAGCAATAAAGTCATGAGCGCAACTTCGGCGATCTTGTAACTGTAAAGGGAATACCTCAGTTGAAGTTCCTGCTCGAGGCGATGAGCCATCAATTGCCAGTGTTGTTGGCGGTAAGGCGCCCGAATGTTACCAATCTTCTCCTGAACGGTATTGTCAATGGCGGCTTCGCTTTCAATCACTTCGGCGGCTTCATCCGCTTCTATCATTTGCTGCATGAGCGCCCAGGAACCGGCGCTCAGCGGCGCTTCCAATTCTTCGAGTTTGCCAAAAACTATCTTATCTAAGATTGGCTCTTCGCTCAGCGTCTCACTTTCTAAGCGCTCCTCGAACGCCTTCCATGCGTCAGCATCGAAGGGTCTCTCCAGGCTCTCCAATGCTTTCCTGATATTTTCGTCGAAATGCTTTTCAGTTTTCATACGTCGTCAACTGCTCTCTGCTCACTTCGTACTTGCGAAGCAGCATCTCTTGCAATTTATTTCTTGCTTTAACCAGATTTGAACGGGAGGTACTTTCCGTGATATTCAGCAGCTCAGAAATTTCCTTGTGCGAATATCCTTCGATAACGTACAAATTAAATACCGCTCTGTAAGCCGGCGATAAATCTTGAATGGCCTGGAGGATTTCCTTTTCGGAAAGCTGGCTCAACGCATCAGCATCGGGGGCGCTCAGACTGTACGCAGTTTCAATGTCCTCCGTGCGGCGCCTCACCATCTTGCGATAGTAGTCAATCGCCGTGTTCACCATGATGCGCCGAATCCACGAGTTGAGGGAAGTGCCCGGTTCGTAGCGGTGAAGATTTTTGAATACTTTGATGAATCCTTCATGAAGGATGTCTAATGCCTCGTCCTGGTTGCCGGCATAGCGTAGGCACACCCCCATCATTCTGGGGTAATGCTCTTCATAAAGCGTCTTCTGCGCCCAGCTCTCCTTGCGGATGCAGGCGGCAATGAGATCGCTTTCCTGACTGCTAAATGATAATGCGATGTCCATGCAAATGCTGATAAGGTTTGTGGTTGCCCCAGCTACAATCGCCTGATTTACAGGTTTGAAACGTGAGGGGGTAGGTTTTTGCTGCTACTATCCGGCAACAAAGTTTAAGCAAGATAGGAAGAATTTTATTCGCAGCAAAAAAACGACAAGCGGCAAGAGGGCGCATAGAGCATTAGTGAAATTAAATCATCGGATTGATTTTCTCCTTCGTCCTGACTTGTCCCTTTTAGTGCGGTGCGAATAATTTCGCGATAATTTCATTCA
>CAZXQI010000140.1:0-8624 GCA_964643005.1 uncultured Saprospiraceae bacterium
TAATTGAATTTTGGCATACCTATCCCTTTTTCTATGCAAAAGGTTTTGGCCGTCTTCCCACTCTGCCGATACTCGTCCACCAGGGCGAGCATTTTTTCCTGATTATCCATTGACTTGTTTTCGGGCAAATCTATAGCGCAATTCGCCCTCCGTCAATATGGGGTTGGTGGGGAGATTCTGGCCATCCGCTTCTGCCCGCCTACTGTGTTTTTCAACAGGAAAGTTCCCTCTATACTCTTCTATAGGTTTCTATACCGCAACCAAGAGTCAATTTTGTCGGCTCGTTATTATTTTCGATAATTTTTACAGGAGCTTTCAGTCAAAGCGCTACATTTACCCGCCTTGCGCACGATTTCAATTATTTTTCTTAAACAAAACATTCCCAATATGAAATTGAAGTTTACCAATCAGCTTTGGCTGATACTGGGGTGTTTGCTGGCAGGCACGGTAGGATTTGCACAGCAGCAAAACCAACTTGATATTGCCACCGAACACGTTCGCACACACTTTGAAGAGTGGGGTCTCACTGCTCAGGATATTGACGGCATGACTGTCAACGACATGTACACCGACCCCTCAACAGGTATCACGCGGGTTTACTTTCTCCAACGCTATCGCGGCATTCCCGTTCACAACGCCATTCAAAACCTGAGCATCGCACCGGATGGCAGAGTGTTCCACGTTGGCAAGCGCTTTATCTCAAATATTGCCGATAAGGTAAATACAGTGGTACCGGTGCTGAGCGCTGACCAAGCCGTTCACAAGCTGCTCGAAGAGCTCGGCATTTCTGCAGAGCCTCTCCGTATCGCCCGGAAAATCAGCGACACGGAATTCATTTTTGAAAAAGGCAATCTCTCTCAGGAAGATATCAAAGTCAAACTCAGCTACCAATATTATCGCGACCTCCTGCTGCTTGCATGGGACGTCTCATTGGAACCGGTGAAATCTTCCGACATGTGGAGCGTACGGATAGACGCCGTCACAGGCAGTATCTTAGATAAGGCCAACTGGACGGTTTACTGCAAAGTCAATGGCTCAGCTTTCAGTCGCATTGACGATGATTGCGCCGCACAATCGGAGCAGATACACCAGGATTTGAGCTATGCATTCAGCGCCGGATCGGCTACGTACAATGTTTGGCCATCGCCCTCAGAAAGTCCAAAACACGGACCTCGTACTTTAGTCACAGATCCTCACGACCTCAACGCCTCTCCTTATGGCTGGCATGATACCAATGGCGAGGAAGGCCCCGAATACACCATCACCAGAGGAAATAACGCCCACGCCTATGAAGATTCGGGCAACCAAAATGGCTCCGCCAACAACGAGCCTGATGGAGGAGACGATTTGATTTTTGATTTTGATTTTGACGAGAGCTGGGAACCCCTCCAATATCGGGAGGCGGCAACCGTCAATCTGTTTTTCTGGAACAACGTCATGCACGACTTTTCCTATTCTTATGGCTTTACAGAAGCCGCAGGAAATTTCCAGCAAAATAATTACAGCAACGGCGGAGCCGGCAACGACTACGTCCGTGCGGAAGCGCAGGATGGCAGCGGCACCAACAACGCCAACTTCTCTACCCCCGGCGACGGTTCGAGTCCCAGAATGCAGATGTACCTGTGGAATAGTTCTTCAGAGAGCTATTTAGTGGTGAACGAGCCTTCTTCCGTAGCCGGCAATGTTCCTACGCGCTTAGGAGACTCGGCCTGGGGAGCCGGCTCTATTCCAGGCGATATTCCCGTTACGGCAGAAGTTATCATCGTGGACGACGGCGTTCCCAATCAATATACTTCCGACGGCTGTGAAGATATTCTCAATGGCGATGAGATCAATGGCAAAATTGCACTCATAGACAGAGGCGGTTGCGATTTTGCATTCAAGGCTTTAAATGCACAAAACAATGGCGCCATTGGCGTCATCATTTGCGACATAATTGGCGGTTCCGCCACATCGGGAATGGGCGGAGGTACCTATGGCCCCCAGGTGCACATTCCCTCGGTTCTCATTCCGTTTGAAAATTGCCAGACGATTCGCCAGTTCGCCGGCAGCGGTCTGATTGCCACACTTCAGGCGCCTCAAATCGGCGGTCCCCTTCAATTGGACGGCGACTTAGACAATGGCATTATCGCGCATGAATACGGTCATGGCATCTCAAATCGCATGACGGGCGGCCCAAGCGCTTCCAACTGCCTCGGCAACGCCGAGCAAATGGGAGAAGGATGGAGCGATTTCTTTTCCCTCGTAACGACGGTGAGACCGGGCGATACGGAAACTACCAAAAGAGGCGTGGGAACTTACGCATTCGGTCAGGATACGGACGGCGGCGGAATCAGAAACTATCCCTATACCACCGACATGAGCGTCAATCCCTGGACTTACGCAGGCGTAGCAGCCAATCAGGAAGTACACGACGTCGGCGAGATTTGGGCCACCATGCTTTGGGATTTATATTGGAAACTGACCAATGAGTACGGTTGGGACGAAGACCTGTATTACGGAACCGGAGGTAATAATCTGGCTATACGCTTGGTGTTTGAAGGGATGAAAAACCAGCCCTGCCAGCCTGGATTTGTCGATGGAAGAGACGCCATTCTAAAAGCCGACTCCATTCTCTACGGCGGAGCAAATCAATGCCTCATCTGGAAAGTATTCGGACGGCGGGGCGTAGGACTGAGCGCCAGCCAGGGCTCCTCCAACAATGCCGGCGACCAGGTGGAAGCTTTCGACATCCCCTGCGAATGCCGCAACTCGCTTTCCATTTCAAAATCTGTCACCGACTTTATCAATGCCGGCGAAGAGATTGAAGTCAGAATTGACGTCAGCAATTGTAAGGTAGATCCCGTTTCCAATATCAAAGTCTTTGATGAAATACCGGGTGGAACTACTTTCAAAGCAGGCTCTTCCAATATCCCGGCAACTGCACAGGGCAACTCTCTGACTTTCAACCTTGGAGATATGCCTTACGGAAGTGAGCAAACAATCACTTACACGCTGACTACAGCATCAGACAACTTCTCTATCCGCTACTTCCTCGACGATATTCCCTCCGATCTCGACGACTCCAACTGGGAATTTGATAAATCAGGCGATGTAAACGCCAACAATATATGGAGCATTCAGGATGCCATCGCCCACAGTCCCGAATTTGCCTGGAACTCTGAAAGCACCGACCTGGAAGCTATCCAGACCTTAGAGTTGATTGTCCCATGGAAGGCAATAGGCAATCGTCCTACTCTGCGCTTTTTCCACAGATATGAAACAGAAGCCGGCGCCGACGGCGGGGTGGTGGAAGTAAAAGACAAGAATGAAATTTCCTGGTCCCAGGTAGGAGCTAAAATGCTCCGCAATGGTTATTCGGGCGCCTTACAATACACGACTTTCGCATTCCCGCTCGATGGATTTTCCGGAAATAGCGGCAATGACTTTAAAGCTACTTATATTGACCTGAGCGAATGGTCGGGCAAAGAAGTCGTCGTGCGCTTCCGCTATGGAACTGACGACAACACCGGCGCCGGATTGCTCGGCTGGATTATAGACGACGTCGAATACTTGGATCTCGTAAGCTATAACGGGCAGGCCTGCGCCGTATCTGATCAGGGCGACAATATCTGTGCGTTTGCTCCGGAAGAAGGCGCCATCGTCGAATCTCAGATAGTTAGCGGAACCGTAGAACGGCTTCAGGATTTGAGCGTCATCCTCTTCCCGAATCCGGCTAAGAACATGCTCAACTTTGCATTTACCAGCGAAAAGCAACAGGATATCACTATCAGTCTGTTTACGACAGACGGCAGGGAAGTGATGAGCAGAGCTAAGAATATCTACGGAAACCAGCAGGTCGCGCTGAACGTCAGCAGCCTGCCGGGTGGGCTCTACTTTGCCAAAATCAGTACTGGAAAGGAAACTATTGCGAAGAAGGTCATCATCGAATAGTTTTCCAAAAACGACTGAATTTTAAATAGTATAAAATTCAAAAAGGCAAAAAGGCCCGGTATCTGCGATACCGGGCCTTTTGCATTGAAACTAACTCCTTAAAGTTGGGAATCAACTTCTTCAAAAAACCAACTCCTTTCAGATTAGAATTCTACGGCCAGTTCTTTCAATATCCTGTCACCCGAAGTCATGCGCACAAAATATTTTCCTTTTGAAAGGCCTTTTATCTCAAAATTGAATCTGAATTTGTGATAGCCTTTGCGTTGTACCCTGTTTTTAAACAGGTAATGAACCAACTCGCCTTGTTCATTGTACAAGCCCAAATTCACTTTTTGGTCGTAGTTCAGCGAGTAGTAAAACAGGCCGTTCAGGGCAAAAGCTTCCCTCCAGTTGGCCGGCTGACCCGGTATCCACCGATCCTGCTGTATTTCCTGGTATTGGATATGGTATTCCGGCATCGGCTTGCCGAGCAGCTCGGCGATAAACTTTGCCAGTCCCTGATCGCCAATATTCTCCAGGCGGTCGTCATCGGACACAGACCAAACTGCATACTGTGCAGAGGGATGGTCGTATAGATTATTGCTGTTCAGGTAGTTAGCCACTTTGAGCAGGTTCCCTTCCGCCATTTTCCCCATCGAAAAAAAGCTCCCTTCATCTGGTGAAATATTGTGGGCTTCTATACAAAGTCCGTACAGGTGGGCGATGCGGTTCTTCCCCGGCTCCAGCGCATAGATTTCTTCCTTGCTGATCATCAGATCCTGAAGCAGGGAATCTTCAGCCTCGAAAATCTGGCCGGCAGGGATGCGCAGTTCAAACTTCTTTCGGAACCTGCTCTCTAATTTGAGCTTCAGGCAATTTCCGCTATGGCCGCCCAGCCCCGTCGCCGTGACGCTGAGATAACCTTTGGTAATGGCCTCGGTCAGATCGAGAACTTGTGCGGGAAGGACTTGCTGCTGCAAAAAGAGGATGCCCAAAACGGCCATCCAGGTCATTGTGTTTTTCATGCCATTTAGATTTGTGGTGAAAGTGGTTTAACGAACCGGCTTTTCGGCTATTGAATGTCGAATCTGCTTTATGATGAGAAGAAAGTCCCCAGATGCGCCGACGCCAGCCGATTACACAGCAGCCCATAAAATTTTATCAGGAGGATTGAAAAAAAGAATTTCCATAGAAGACCTAATTCTCACAGACCGCCTCTGAAACAGGGCTTTCGCTTCTTCTTCCTTTTTCCCTTATTTCTTTATTTTTTTGAAAAAAAATTAAAAACAAAAAATACGGCATGGGAAACAAAGCATCCGCCCCCTCCCCTTTTCCCGCATCCATTTATTTTTTGAAAAAAATTAAAAACGAAAATGACGGCATGGGAAACAAAGCATCCGCCCCTCTCACCTTTTTCCCGTATCCATTTATTTTTTTTGAAAAAAATTAAAAACAAAAAGGAGACATTGGAAACAAAGCATCGGCGTCTCTCTTATCCCGTAGGGATTACATGTCGGAAGAAATTCGTGCGCCCCATACCTTCCGCCTCGTAGAGACGGCACATTCTCCCCGCTCATGGCCAGACAACATCAGATTTTTGATTTCTTTCCTACAGCAAGCATCGTTCAACGCCGTCTAATATCTTAAATTGCCTGGCTTATATTTCATATCAAACATAGAACGGACGCCAAAAGAGCGCCGGAACTGATGGACGATAAAAGATGGACGGCATTAGGTTTTTGGCTCTTCCCCGAAAAATTAAATCAGGGAACGACCTCAAACCCGTCCTGCATTTTGTGAAAGTGAAAAGCGCCAGAACGAAGAAACTCATCCCATGACTTAAGCTCTTCGACCTATCGCCATCGAGCAAATTGCCGACGCAAAAGTTAACAAGGGCAAACCCTGCCGAATCCCTACTTTTGCCGGCGTTCCAATTTTGTTTCTTTTTGAAAAATGCAGCGCTACTGTTTTAAAATATTACTGCCATTAGGATTGCTCATCCTCTCAACTCCGCTTTTCGCTCAGTTTGGCGGCGGCGGAGGCGGCTTTGGCAATTTTCTCGGCGGCGGAGGCGGCGTTGGCGGCGGCGTTCAAAAACTGACCTTAGACACTTCTGATATCTACTTCTTCTTCGCAGAGGAACCCAATATGGTTTTTCCTTTTTCTGATAGCCTGCTGGGATCTTTTCAGCAATACGACCCCATCCGGTTGCAAGAGATGGACTACGCCAACCTCGGCAATTTAGGTTCCCCCGCCCGACCCTTGTTTTTCCAACCGAATTGGCGCCGGGGGTTCGATATGGGGTTTCACCAATTTGACATCTATCAGCTTTCAAGCGCCGATGTGCGCTATTATAAAATCACACAGGCTTTCACGCAAGCCGGATACTCGCAAGGCTCTACGCAAAACGATGGATATTTCAACCTCCTGTTCAGTCGCAATTTTGCTAAGGGCTTAAATCTCTCATTAGAAACCCGGCGGATCAACAATGCCGGGGCCTTCAATTATCAAAAAGTTCAAAACTCAGCGAGTACCGCAGGACTTTGGTACCACGATGAAAACGGCGCCTACGACGGCTATTTCAGCTTCGTTTCCAATGGGATGGAGCAACAAAACAGCGGCGGGTCTGCAGATACGCTGCTGAGAGGCAATCTGTTGCCGGCCTATCAGGTGGAAATGCGGCTCAATACCTCGACGACCCGCCACGCCAACAAGGAACTGGCCTACACGCAATATTTTTATCTCAACAACATCCTGAGCGAGGAGGGAAAGAAGCGCAGAGCGGAGAGGAAAGTGTCCAGACTTAAAAAAAGAGAGGAACAAAGGCTGGCTCGTATAGAAGAAAGAAATGCTGTCAAAGGAGACTCTGCCGCCCAGGGCGATTTGCCGAAACCTGTCTCGCCTTTTGATAAATACTTCAACCATCCGGAAGGCCAGGAACCGACCGGCCAGGGGCTGAATCAAGCTAAGGACGCCCAGGATTCCACCTCTGTCCAGCCCGGCAAAAAGCGAATCGCCGCGCTCCCATCGGCGCCGATAGGACAGCGGACTTACACGCTTTATCATCAAATCGCCTGGCGAGCGGATAGCTACAAGTTTTCAGATACGCAACCCGATTCGGCATTTTATGGCAATTTCTTAGTGGACAGCCGGGGGCTTCGCTATTTCGTGGAAACCAAAAAATTAGAAAATACCTTCAAACTCCAAACCTTTAAACTCAAACAGGGAATCAAGAGCAATGCGACGGGAAAGGCTTTGCCGAGAGAAAGCGATCTTTTAGAACTAGGCTTGGTACATTCTCTCCTCTTCGTCGCTCAGGAACCTGTTGACACCGGCCTCATCCAAAATCTTTTTCTGACCGGTCATTTGAAATTCTCTCCTAACGAGCGCCTCCGCATCCAGAGCTACGGGCATCTCGGTATCGGCGCCAATACCGGCGACTTCCGATTGAACGGAGAACTGTTTTTGAGTCTGAAAAAAATCGGCAGCCTGCGCTTAGAAATCGTCAACCAGTTGTACTCGCCTTCTCTGGCGCCTCATCGCTTTTTTATCACCCAGTCCGAAATTTGGAAAAACAACTTCGGCAAGACGCTGGAAACCAGTCTGTCCGGAACTTACAGCCTACCGTCTTTCCATTTCTTCGTCAGCGGCGCCTATCGCCTACTGAACAACCTGATCTATTTTGACGAGGAGGCGCTGCCCCAACAAAGCGGCGCTTTCAGTATCTTCCAACTGACCGCAGGCAAGGACTTTCAGTTCGGCCCCTTTCATTCCGACAACTGGCTAGGCTTGCAGCAGGCTACTTCTAATGTGCTCTCCCTGCCTCAGTTTTATTCAAAGCACAGTCTGTATTTTGAAAAGAAAATTTTCAAAAAAGTCATGCTCGCCAAAATAGGGATTGACGCCAGGCTCTCCTCCGGCTATTCTCCTCCCGCCTATCAGCCTGTCATCGGCCAGTTTTACCTACAGGAAGAACAGACCCTGCCATTCACTCCGCTGTTGGACGCTCACCTAAGCTTCAAGGTGAAAACATTCCGCTTCTTTTTCAAAATCGAAAACTTCCTCCCCGGAATTACCCGCACCTACTATTATCAGGTCGCAGACTACCCCCTGCCCTACGGCCTGAGCAATGGCGGTATGCGCATGGGTATTTCATGGCGATTGGTGGACTAATCTGGTTTTTAAATTTTTTCAAAAAAATAAAAGGGGAGAGGGGGACGGCTTGGCTTTGACAAGGGGGCTTTGAGATTGCTTTAAGGTTCGGAACAACCAATTCGACATCAGTGGAAATACTTCTTCTGAAGAGGCTTTGAAATCCCCATGCGCAAACTTCCTCCTCCAGAGGGGTTTTGAGGTTCTTTATAGGAACGCAAGTAGTTGATGTTTAGAGCATTGCAACTTACTAACTTCGATATCCTCTTCAATACCAGGAGCAACCCTCCTCATCCCCCAAAGGACTTAGGGACTCCCCAAAAAGAAAGGAGCCTGACTCCTTATGGAACCAGGCTCCTCTTTTTTAAAAAACAATTCCAGATAAGTCTATTAGAATTTATCCCAGAAGAGTTTTGTTTCGACAACGTCTCCACCAATAGCGCTGGCAGCACTCGTATAGTTGGAGGCATTGAGTGTTTGCTCCTGAACCGGATAGGTCAGGCGTAAGGGCACATCAGACTTAGCGTCTGTCGGAGCTTCTAATTTCGGGAAATCAAATC
>CAZXQI010000141.1:0-8488 GCA_964643005.1 uncultured Saprospiraceae bacterium
CCGATCAAAATTGTACACATTAACTAATTTATAGATATATTTTTTCATCTTAATTTTTCCTGTATTGACCACGACCAACAAATTCAATTATGCCTTTATCTCGTAGAAGCTGTAATTGTTGTCTGATTTTATCTTTGATGAAATTGTTATTTGGATATTTTAATTTTAGTTTTTGTTCAAATTTGTAAATCTCATCAAGTGTAAAAGTTTCTTTTTTGATTAAATCAACACAAGCCATAATGTCTAAAATCCAACCTTTTGCATCTTTACTTTTTGTTCTTAGAAACATTGTTTTATTGAATGTTTCCGTTACGATTTCTTGATTGATTGTTTGAGCATTTTTAACCAAAAATACTTTTCCTGCTTCTACAACTTTTGAAATATCAATATTACAACCAATCCAACCTGTCCGTCTTGCAGTTTTTGCTAACGGTGGCCTTTTAATAATAATATCAGTTGTGAAAAATTGTTTTGGAATGATTAAGAAATCATTTACGGTCCAATCTTTTGTATAAGTCAGAAAGAAAAAATTTGGATTGTTTTCTGAATTTATCCGTTCAATCATTGTGGAATATGCACCATCAGTAATTGTATTTAAAAGTTTTCCACTTTACTTTTTAGTTCAAATTCTTCGCTACATTTCTTGCAATAAAAATCTGCAACTGGACGATTATTTTCAAATTCGTTTAATGGTAAATCTCCGCAACTTGGGCAATATGAATTGTTTAAAACCCAATTTTCCGTCAATAATCTTGCAATTTGAGAATTACTTGTATAGCCGTGTGCTAAATTTGTATTAAACGCCAAATTCATAATTATGCGGCTAATTGCGTTAGGGATTGCAGTGGAAATCCTTTTTGTGAGGAACGAGCAAAAAGATTGGAACGGAAAGCCCGACCCGATAGGGGAACGCCCAAATAAAATTTTTCGGGATTCGCATTGATACTCCTTTTCGCTTCAACTCTTTGGATGTTAAACTCAGAATACAATTCGTCAAAGAAACTATCATTTTCATCTTTTCCTTTCACGTCCGAATTACTTAAAATCCAAGTGTGATTTAAAAGGTCAAGTTTGTTGCAGAACTCTTTTAGGCGAACTTGTTCGTTGTCGTTAAACTCATCTTTTGCATAAGAATTAAAGCTTGATGTTTCGCTCAATGGTTTGTATGGAGGATCGAGGTAAAAAAGAGAATTTGATTCGGCAAATGGCAGGACTTCCTCAAAGTCTCCACAAAAAATTTCTACTTTTTGTAATGCTTCACTTACCGCTAAAAGATTGGCTTTATCGCAAATTGTTGGCCGCTTGTAACTGCCAATCGGTACGTTAAATTCATTATTGCGGTTAACCCGATACAGGCCATTAAAACAGGTTCGATTCAGGAAAATAAATAATGCAGACTGTCCGATCCGACCTTCTCTCCGTGAATTATACAATTCTCTTTTCTGATAATAGTACAATTTCTTTTGCTCTGGATTCTTTTCCAGCTCGTAGTATTCCCTCTGTAGGATTTCAAGGATGGAGATCAGCTCTTTTGGCTGACCTGCTATTGCCTTGTATGTGTTAATCAGATCTCCGTTGACATCATTAATCACAGCCTTCTTTAAGTTGGGAAAATTAGCCAGGATCCAAAATAAAATAGCGCCGCTACCTACAAACGGCTCCAGGTAAACAAAGTCTCTTTGCACCAGCTCCCCCGGCAAGGCGCGTTCTATGTCGGCGATGAGCTGGGTCTTGCCGCCTGCCCATTTCAAAAACGGTTTTGCAATTCTATTTTCAGTCATACGAGTTTGTTCTTTTTAGGTTAAGGCGTATTTGCAGAAACACCCTGCAGCCTGGTATTTCCCGCAGATGATTTTTGACGAAGGAAAAAAATCAGCCCGAATGTATTTCGGATTTCCCGGCAGGTTTTTGATTGCTGCCGAATTTCAGGAGTTATTCTTTCAATTTTCTCAAATCTACGAGCTTAGGCATGGATCAAAGTCGTTTTGACCGGAAATTTCTTTCGGGGTAGAAATTTGTGCGGTTGTTGGCAGAAGCAATGTGGAAAGCGGTTTAGCCTTTATGCGCTCCAAAGGAAGGGAAATTCCTGTCCCGGTCGGCGATGATTGCCTCGTTCATATCTATTTGCCAGTCTATGCCGAGCAGGGGGCAATCGGGGCGGATGCCGGCTTCGTGGGCTTTTGAATAGAAATTGTCGCACTTGTAAAAAAACTCTGCCGTCCGACTCAGCACGACGTAGCCGTGGGCAAAGCCTTTGGGGATCAGGAGCTGGCGTTTGTTTTCGGCGCTCAGCACGCAGGAGTAGGACTGGCCGTAGGTGGGCGAATCCCTGCGAAGGTCAACGGCGACGTCTAACACTTCTCCCTGTAGCGCCCGGACTAATTTGGCCTGGGCAAATTCGCCCATCTGGTAGTGCAGCCCCCGCAGGACGCCGTAGGTGGAAAAGGCCTGATTGTCCTGGACAAATTTCAGGTCTATTCCCGCTTCCTCCCGAAAGGTGTTTTCGTTGTAGCTCTCAAAAAAATATCCCCGCTCGTCCCCAAAAACCAGGGGGTCGAAGATTAGCAGCCCGGGGATGGTTGTCTTGGTAAATGGCATGGTGTATATTCTAATGGGTTTAGCTTTCGGATTCTGGCCGGGCGGCGTTGAAGCCCTTTTCTCCGAAGGTTTGAAAGAGTTCATATTCCTGCCCGCCTATTTTTCCCTAAAGAAAATAGTGATTGGTACGCCGGAAAATTTGAAATGTTCTCTCAGCCGGTTTTCCAAATAGTTCTTATAGCTGTCCTTAACGTGGCGGGGGTGATTACAGTAAAAGACAAAAGCCGGATACGGCGTCGGCAACTGGGTCATGTACTTCATGCTAATGGAGCGACCGCGATGCGTAGGGGGAGGATATCTGTCAATTTCGGGTTGCATGGCCTCGTTCAGTTGCGAGGTTTTTATTTTGCGACTTCGGTTTTCATAGACTTCGAGCGCCATTTCTACCGCCTTGAAAATCCGCTGTTTGTCGAGGACGGAAATGAAAAGGATGGGCACGTCGGAAAATGGGGCGATGCGGTTCCTGATTTCCCGCTCAAAATCTCTGGCCGTATTGGTTTCCTTTTCAATCAAATCCCATTTGTTCACTAAGAGCATGACGCCCTTGTTTCGCTTTTGAGCTAAGCGGAAAATGCTCAAATCCTGTTGTTCGATTCCCATCTGCGCATCAATCATCAGGATGCAGACGTCGGCATCTTCGATGGCTTTGATGGCCCGCATCACGGAATAGAATTCGAGGTTCTCGTGCACTTTTGCCTTCTTGCGGATGCCGGCGGTATCAATGATTAAAAATTCCTTGCCAAACTTGGAATATTTGGAGTGAATGCTGTCCCGCGTCGTGCCGGCGATGTCGGTTACGATATGCCGATCCTCTCCGAGCAGAGCGTTCACTAAGGAAGATTTTCCGACATTCGGCTGGCCTACGATGGCAAATTTGGGTAGCTCAGAGACGAGGGGTTCTTCATCTGACATGTACTCTGTCACTGCGTCGAGCATTTCGCCGGTGCCGCTGCCCGTCAGGGAAGAGATGGAAAAGACCTCGTCGAAGCCGAGGCTGTAAAACTCGTTGGCCTCCATGAACCGCTCCTGATTGTCCACCTTGTTGACGACGAGGAGGACGGGTTTGTCGGAGCGCCGCAGCAGTTTTGCCATGTCCTCGTCCAGGTCGGTGATGCCCGTGGTGACGTCCACCAGAAAAATGATGACAGTGGCTTCCTCTATGGCAATCTTCACCTGCGAGCGGATGGCTACCTCGAATATGTCGTCCGAGCTTTCCACAAAACCGCCCGTGTCCACCACTGTGAAGGTTTTGCCATTCCAGTCACAGGTTCCATACTGCCGATCCCGGGTCACTCCGCTCTCGTCGTCCACGATGGCCTGCCTGCCTCCTATCAGCCGGTTGAAGATGGTGGATTTGCCGACATTCGGTCTGCCTACTATTGCTACTATGTTTGTCATTTCTTTTTATTTTTTTTCAAAATGGAGGACTGGGGAAAATTCAGCGGATTTTTTTTCAATAGAAAAAACCCTGCGGGAATTTCGCTGTAGGCAAATTCCTTCTCTTGTGTTTTGATTCAACTTCCGGAGTCATATCCGAAGTGGCGAAGCATTTTTTCATCATCCCGCCATTTGTCGCGGACTTTGACCTGAAGCTCGAGATAGACCTTGCTTTCAAGCCAGGTTTCGAGTGCCAGGCGGGATTCCGTTCCCAATTTCTTGATAGCGCTGCCGCCTTTTCCCAAAAGGATTTTCTTTTGAGACTCCTTAGTCACATAGATAATCGCCAGAATTTCAATGAGCGCTGCGCCTTTGGTAGTTTGCTTTTCCTTAAACCATTCCACGGTCACTTCCGATGAGTAGGGGATTTCCTGATGGTACAGTTCCAATATTTTTCCTCGGACAATTTCGCTGACGAAAAAGCGCTCAGTGCGGTCGGTCAACTGGTCTTTGGGGAAATACTCCGGCCCTTCCGGCAGGTTTTCCTGTATGAGTTCCAGCAGTTTGTCGGTGTTTTGTTTTTGCAGAGCCGAGATGGGGACGGACTCCGCAAAGCTAAGCCGTTCGTTCCACCATTTTATTTGTTCCAATACCTGCTCCGGTTCAGCCAGGTCGGTCTTGTTGAGCACCAGAAACAGCGGCGCCTCCACCGTTTTGAGCTGGGCGATGACGGGGTCTTCCTCGTCGTATTTTTCATCCATGCCGACTACCAGGAGCATGAGGTCGGCGTCTTCGAAGGCCGTCTGGACGAACTGGTTCATTTTCTCCTGCATCTTGTAGGCAGGCTGTCGGATGATGCCCGGCGTATCAGAAAAGACGATCTGGAAATCCTCTCCGCTCACAATGCCGATGATGCGGTGCCGGGTCGTCTGCGGCTTGGCGGTAATGACCGACATGCGCTCGCCGACCAGCGCATTCATCAGGGTGCTCTTGCCTACGTTGGGGCGACCTACGATATTTACGAAGCCGGATCGGTGCATTTCGTTGAATTAAAAGGTTTTATGTAGATTTTTTGCTTTTCACGGCCTTTGATTTCTTCTCTTCTTTTTCCCATACCAGAACGATGGCGGCCAGGGGAGGCAGGGTCAGCTCGATGGAAAAGGGTCGCCCGTGCATTTCCTTATCGGCAGTTGGGAGGGGCTTGGGATTCAGGAAACCTCTGCCGCCGTATTTTTTATCGTCGCTGTTCAGCACTTCCTTCCATTGGCCTTTGAAGGGCACGCCAAAAGCGTACTGCTCCCTGACTACCGGAGTGAAGTTACAGGCGACGGCGACGAGGTCCTGCTCCAATTTGCCCTTGCGGATATAAGTGATGACGCTGTTTTCCCAGTCGGCATGTTCAATCCATTCGAAGCCATCGGAATTAAATTGCCGCTCGTAGAGGGCCTTCGTTTGATTGTAAAAATGGTTCAGGTCTTTGACCCACGCCTGTACGCCCCGATGATAGGGGAATTTGAGCAGCCACCATTCCAGACCCCGCTCGATGCTCCACTCGCTGGTCTGGCCATACTCCCCGCCCATGAACAGCAACTGGCTGCCTGGGTGCGTCCACATGTACCCGAATAGAATGCGAAGGCCCGCAAATCGCGTCCACTCGTCGCCGGGCATTCTGTCAATCAGGGGGCCTTTGCCGTGTACCACTTCGTCGTGCGAAAGGGGCAGCATGAATTTTTCCGAAAAGGCGTAGATGATGCTGAAGGTCAGTTCGTGGTGATGACCTTTTCTAAAAAGAGGATCCTGCATCAGGTAGCGCAGGGTGTCGTGCATCCAACCCATCATCCACTTCTGGTCAAAGCCAAGTCCTCCATCTTCTACCGGATGCGAAACTCCCGGCCAGGCCGTGGACTCTTCCGCAATGGTGACGACATCGGGGTGCTTCTCATGCACCATTTTATTAAATTCTTTCAAAAAGGCGATGGCCTCTAAATTTTCCCTGCCGCCAAATTGGTTGGGCAGCCACTCCCCTTCTTTTCGGGAATAGTCGAGGTAGAGCATGGAGGCTACCGCATCCACGCGCAGGCCGTCGGCGTGGAATTCTTCCAACCAGAACAGGGCGTTGGAAATCAGAAAGCTGTTCACCTCCCAGCGTCCGTAGTTGAAGACGGCGCTCTTCCAGTCGGGGTGAAAACCTTTGCGGTGGTCGGCGTGGTCGTAGAGATGGGTTCCGTCGAAATCGGCCAGGCCGTGAGCGTCGTAAGGGAAATGCGAAGGAACCCAGTCGAGGATGACGCCGATGTCCGCCTGATGAAAGGCGTCAACTAAGGCCATAAAATCTTCCGGAAAGCCGAAGCGGCTGCTCGGGGCAAAGTAGCCCGTAATCTGGTAGCCCCAGGAGGGGAAATACGGGTGTTCCATCACGGGCATTAGCTCCACGTGCGTGAAGCCCATATCGCCGACGTAGGGAACGAGCTGTTCGGCCAGTTCCCGATAGCTGAGGGACTGAAAGCCTTCCTTCTCCTTTTTCCATGAACCTAAGTGAACCTCATACACGGAATAAGGTCGGGCTTCTCCTTTTTGCTTTTGGCGTTTGTCCAGCCATTTTTCATCTTTCCATTCATAAAAAGGATCCCAGACGATGGAAGCGGTATTCGGCGGAATCTCCCAGTAGCGGGCGAAGGGGTCGCCTTTGGCCAGCCGGCGGCCATCTTTGGCGAGGATACTATATTTATATAGTGTGCCCTTACCAACTCCGGCGATCCAGCCTTCCCAAATGCCGGAGCCATCCGTGCGAAGGATGAGCGGGTGGGCTTCTTTGTCCCAAAAATTAAAATTTCCGATGACCGACACTTCCTGAGCATTGGGCGCCCAGACGGAAAAAAGCGTTCCCCATTCTCCATTGATCCGGAGGGGATGGCTGCCCATTTTTTTATAAAGCTGGTAGTGTTTTCCCGATCGTATGAGATGGATGTCGAAATCCGTAAGTAAGCTGTACTCAATGACTTTTGCCATGCTAAAAGAAGTTGGTGCAGGTTTGTTTTTCCCGAAAAAGCCCCGGCAGAATCAAACAGCCCGATGTGATGGTTGCAGTGCGCAAAGGTAGGAAAAGCAACGGATTACCCCCGTCAATTTACTTTGATGGGAAAACGGCAAAAAGCCCCCGCTCCGGTCAAAGAGCCTCCAATGTGACTATGGTTACAATAGGAGCTAATCTTTTGCAAAGCTCCGTTGTTTATGGATTGGTTCATTACTTTTGCACCTCTTTTGAAAAAAAATCTGCGCTTTGACAAAAGCTAAAAGCGCAGGACAACAATCAAATTGACTCATTTATGTCCACCAACATCCACAAGAGCATCATCATCGGCTCCGGCCCGGCGGGCTACACGGCAGCTATCTACGCCGCCAGAGCCAACATGAATCCCATCCTCTTCACCGGTCCACAGCCGGGGGGTCAGTTGACGACCACCACCGAAGTGGAGAACTTTCCCGGCTTTCCCAACGGCATTGACGGTATCAAAATGATGGAGGAGTTCCAAAAGCAGGCTGAACGTCTGGGTACGGAAATCCGCTATGAAATCATCGCAAAGGTTGATTTTAAAACCGGCGAAAAGTATCACAGCATCTGGACGGAAAGCGGCGAGGAACATCGCGCTTATACTATTATCATCTCCACCGGCGCCAGCGCCAAATACTTAGGCCTCCCCTCCGAAGAAAGATTGTTGAATAAAGGCGTGAGCGCCTGCGCCGTCTGCGACGGGTTCTTTTTCCGAGGAAAAGAAGTGGCGGTAGTGGGCGGCGGCGATACTGCCGCAGAGGAAGCTACCTATCTGGCTCAACTCAGCCCGAAAGTTCACCTGCTCGTGCGCAGGGATGAGTTTCGCGCCTGTAGTATGATGCAGAACCGGGTTTACAAAACGGCCAATATCGAAGTGCATTGGAATACCGAAGTCGAAGAAGTGTTGGGCGACGACAAAGTGACGGGTCTCCGGGTTTTCAATAACAGGACGGGCGTAAAGACCGAGCTACCAGTCGAGGGCTTTTTTGTCGCCATCGGCCACCAGCCCAACACGGATATCTTCAAAGGCTTTTTGGAGATGGATGAAACGGGATACCTCAAAGTAAAACCCGGCACGACTAAGACTAATATCCCCGGCGTCTTTGCCAGCGGGGACGCCGCCGACAATGTCTATCGCCAGGCCGTAACCGCCGCCGGCACGGGCTGCATGGCCGCCTTAGACGCCGAGCGCTATATGGTGGAGACGGAATTGATTTAAAAAATCCGACAACGGCAGATAACCTGCCTTTGGCCATTGCCCGAAGGGCAAAAGAAAATTTAATTCAAAGAAAATTTAAAAAACAGGCAGGCTCAGTTTGCCTGTTTTTTTTTTGAAAAAAATAAAGAAATAAGGGCGGGCAAGATGGCGGATTGGCCTGCCTTTAATCATCATCTTTATGGCGGCAGAGACGGAATTGATTTAAAAAATCCGACAACGGCAGATAACCTGCCTTTGGCCAT
>CAZXQI010000142.1:0-8287 GCA_964643005.1 uncultured Saprospiraceae bacterium
AAATTCGTTGTTTAAAGCTCTGTTCTCATTTTTTTTGCGGGAATGCAAAGGTGATTGATAATTTTGACTTCTGAAAATAGCTTATTTTCCCAACATGAGATGGCTTTCCTTATTTATTGCGCTCCTTTTTATCTGCGTCGAAACGGCGACCGCACAGCAGGAGGAATTGGCATTGGCCGCAAAATACAACCGGCAAGCAGACAGTCTCAGCAATTTGTCCAATTACAAAGAAGCCATCCTTTCGCGCAAAAAAGCCCTCAACATTTACCAAAACTCAAAGCCCGTTCCCTTCGACTTTGTCGTCATGGAATACCGAAGCCTGGGAGTTTACTACCGCCGTCTGGGCAAGCTTCAGGACAGCGAATACCACCAGCGAAGAGCCGTAGAACTTGCAGAACAGCATCTAAACTCTAAGCATCCCGAACTGGCCAGAGCCTTCAACAGTTACGGCATTTATTTTCTCACTCTGGGAAAGTTTGAGCAGGCTCTGGACTATCTGAATAAAAGTTTAGCTATCAACCAAAAATGGAATCCCGCGGATATGGCCGACAACCTCAACAACCTCGGCGTCCTCTACGGCAATATGGGCGAATATGAAAAAGCCCTCGACTACTACGTCCAGGCCAAAGAAATCAGCCTGGCCGGCAGCGGTTTGTGGAACTTAAAAATCGTAGATAATTTCATTAATCTCGGAGCGGTCAGCTCTCAGTTGGGCGACTACGATCAGGCCCTGGCCTATTTAGATACCTCCTTGTTGGTGCTGGACAGCCTCCTGCCTGCCAGGCATCCCAACTTTGCAAGCGTCTATAACAACATAGGCGCAGTTTACAATATCAAGGGCGATTACCGCGAGGCCATCCACTATTTTGACAAGGCCATCACTTGCAATCAGGCCAATCAGGACTCTCCCGAAATTGCCAACATCTACGCCAACATCGGCCTGCTGTCCATGGACAGAGGAAACCTCGACAAGGCGCTGCTGTACTTTCAACAGGCTTACAATATTCGCTTGACCTATTTCGGCTCCAATCATCCGCAGGTAGCCCGAATCTGCAACTATCTCGGCGCCTGCCACCTCCAAAAGAAAAATCTCCAGACGGCATTCGACTGGTTTTCAAAGGCTTATGAGATACTCCGTTCATTACAGGCCAGCGACCCCGCCGACCTTTCGGAAAGCCTGAGCAACATGGGTTTGTATTTTGAAAAAATGGGCAATCCCAAAGAGGCGCTAAAACACTACAACGATGCGCTGAAAGCCTTAGGCAAAAGACAAAACGAGTACAATCCCGACATCGCCAATCTTTATATCCGCATCGGGAAAGCCCAGCTCGAAAAAGCTCAGCCCGACACAGCCCTTATTTTTTTTCAAAAAGCTTTGGATATCCATCGCCATGTTTTCGGCTCAAAGCATCCGGAGGTTTCCCGCGCTTACGCTCTAATCGCCGAAGCCTGTTTCCCCGATGAGGCCTGCGTGATGGAGTATTGCGACTCCGCCTTCGCCGCCGTCCATTTTCAGGCTGAGCCAGAGCCGAATTTTGCGGAAGTGACTTCGCCCTTAGCGCTGTTGGAAGTCCTGCAAATAAAGGGCGTCCTACTCCACCGCTTTTTCACAGAGACAAAAGACATAGCCAGTCTGAAGCAGGCCGATCAGGTCTATCAGCAGGCTATTCAACTCATTGATTTTATAAAATCTACCTTAGAGGAACCAGGCTCCCGTCAGGCGCTGCTCGACAATTTCTTTCTCCTCTACGAAGACGCCATAGCCGTAAAATGCGATTTAGAAGCTGCGACAAAAGAACAATCCTACTTGTACGAGGCTTTCAACATCTCCGAAAAAAGCAGCGCAGTGCTATTGCTCGAAGCCCTGCAATCCATTGATGCAGAACAGTTTGAAGGCCTCCCCGACAGCCTGGTCAAATTGGAAAGGAATCTGAAAATCGACCTGGCATTTTATGAAAAAGAACAATTTGAAGAAGAATTGTTGGGCTATAAAGCCGACCCAAAAAAATTGAACCGACTGTCGGCCAAAATTTTTGAACTTCAAAAAAAGTACTCGGAGCTGATGGATGTGTTCAGAGATAAATACCCCCATTATTTTAGTTTAAAATATGCTCCGAAAATTGTCTCCGTTCCCGAAATCCAGAAAAACTTATTGAAAAAAGACCAGTCTATGCTGGCGTATTTCGTAGGAGAATCCAACCTGTTCGCCTTCGTTATTTCAAAAGATCGCTTTGACGTCGTCCCCATCAAAAAGGAATTTCCCTTAGAAATCTGGGTGGAGGAATTTCGGAACAGCATTTTCCGCTACAATCCGCTCAGCAAAGAAGTGGAATACCTAAATCAGAAATACGCCAACATCGGATTCGAACTGTACCAGTTGATTTTCGAGCCGGTCAAAAGCCGCCTGAACAGCAGGAATGTAATCATCATCCCCGGCGGCGTACTGGGCTATCTGCCCTTTGACGCCCTGCTTTCCGCCCCGACGGAAGATTACGGCGCCTTCGACAGTTACCCGTTTTTGATCCATGACTTTCAGTTCAGCTATAGTTACTCGGCTTCTCTGTTGAAGGAAATGACCGGCCAGCGAAACGCCTGGAAGAGAGGCGGGTTCACGGCCTTTGCGCCTTCCTACTCCGGCGACTCTCTCGCGCTGAGGAGCAGCCCTTTACGCGCCGTCTTAGGTCAGCTTCGCTTCAATATTCCGGAGGCGGTCGCCATTCAGAAGATCATGGGTGGCAGAGCCTTCACCGACACCTCGGCCACCGGCGAAAACTTTCAGCGCTACGCTCCCCAGGCGGGAATTCTCCATTTGGCCGCCCACGCCAAATCCAACGACGAGCACGGCGAATACTCCTATCTGGCCTTTTACCAGACCACCAACTCGACCAAAAACGATTTGGTTTTTGTGAAAGACCTTTACACCATGCGCATCCGCGCCGCCTTAGTGGTGTTGAGCGCCTGCGAAACCGGCGTCGGCGAATTGCAGAGGGGCGAGGGAATCGTCAGCTTGTCCAGAGGATTTTCCTATGCCGGCGCTTCTGGAATCGTCACCACGCTCTGGAGCATTGACGACAACGCCTCGGCAGAAATCATGGAAAGTTTTTATCAAAATCTAAAAACAGGGGAAGCTATTGACGAAGCTCTGCGGGCGGCCAAAATCGCATTTTTACAAAAGAAAAAAGGCACAAATGCCATTCACCCGCTGTACTGGGCAGCCTTTGTGCCGGTGGGCGACACCTCGCCTTTCAGCTTCGGCTGGGGAACCTGGATGCTTTGGGGGTTCGCTTCCGCTGCCGCCCTCCTCCTTTTTTTTATTTGGAAAAAATGGCTACACAAAAAAAAGCCTGGCGTCGCCGCTAAACCAGGCGTTTAATCCTGAAGAGCCGTTGCCCTGACATAGTAAGGCGAATCCTTCAGGCTGATCACGCCGTTTCTCCCTTCCTGCCCAATGACCCGCTTAGCTCTGATATATGTGTTCAGCCGGCTTTCAGCAAAGTCCGGGTCGCCCCGTCGTAAGCTCTGAATCTGCACCCGTTCCGAGGCATGGATAATCTTTCCATCGCCGAGATAAATAGCTACGTGGCTTATTCTCTCCTTCTTTTCTCCCTCCGCTTTTTGTCCAAAGTAGAGCAGGTCGCCCGGCAGCAGTTGGGAGAAGTCGGCATCCGATTCAACGAGCTTGCCCACCATCGCCTGCTGACTGGCATCGCGGGGCAACTGGATGCCATTCAGGTAAAAAGCCATTTTTGTAAAACCGCTGCAATCCATTCCCTTGCCGGATGTGCCGCCCCAGAGATAAGGCCGTCCCATCATTTCACGGGCGGAGGCGAGGATGTGCCCGGCATCCGGTTTTTGCGTTTCCAGCCAGGAGGGCAAATCCATTAGGACAGAACTTTTTACAAAACCCTCTCGTCCGTCCGGCAGGCCTGTTTTTATAAAATTTCCCTGATATCCAATGTTTTGTAAAATATTCCCGGCCAGCAGGTCGGAGACTTTTTGTCCCGATTCAGAAGGGCTTTCATAAACAAAAGCGTAGTCCTCTAAGCAAATCACTTTGGGCGCAGCCATCCATTTCTGCCAATGGCTCTCCTCCATCAGCTCAAATCCTCCCCCATCCATCCAGCCCAAATAGTCGTCGGGCGTCTGCACGAGATAAAAGCCGGCTTCTTTTTTCCAAATCCTCAATGGCGTACCCAACAGCGCCTGCGTCGCCAGTTCCGCCGAATGAGCGGGCCTTGAGCGGATATTGCCAACCGATACCGAGACGACACCCCAATGCCGTCCTTTCAACTCCGCCGATGGCAATACTATCAGGCTGTCCGTCAGCTTCAGTTGGGCGGCATTCAATTTTTCTAACAATGCTGCTTTTGCCTCCGGTAGATTGGTTTCGCCCTTTAGCAATACCGCATTTCCTTTGGAGATTACCTCCGCCTGAAACAGAGCCACGCGCTTGTCGGGCGCGAACTCTTTTTGTACCTCTTCCACGAATTGTCCGGCATTTTGCAGAGCAGCTTCGTTTTGACAGGCCGTCATCAGGATGAATAGCAGGGAGGAAAATACTATCGTTCGTTGCATGGTATGAGTGATTTTTTACATTGGCCGTTTTATTTAAAACATCCCAGGTCAGGCATTATTGGCTGGCCGCCTGCTTCATGGATAGCATGATTCGCTTTCTTGCCATATCCACTTCCACCACTTTTACGGTCACTTCCTGGTTGAGGCGCACCACATCGGCGGGATTTTTAACAAACTTATTGGCTAACTGGGAGATATGCACCATCCCGTCCTGTTTTACGCCGATGTTGACAAAAGCGCCGAAATTGGTAATGTTGGTGACGATGCCCGGCAGCGACATCCCCACTTCTAAGTCTTCGATGCTGTGGACATTGCCAAACTCAAACGCCTTTGCCTCGCCCCTCGGGTCTAAGCCCGGCTTATCTAATTCCTTCAGGATGTCCGCCAAAGTGGGAAGGCCGGCCTTTTCGGTAATGTATTTTTTCAAATCAATTTGCTTACGCAATTCCGCTTTTTCAATCAGTTCGGGTACCGAGGCGCCGAGGTCAGCGGCCATTTTCTCCACAATATGATAGCTCTCCGGATGGACGGCCGTATTGTCTAGCGGGTTGGCGCCTTCCCTGATGCGCAGAAATCCGGCGCATTGTTCAAAAGATTTTTCTCCCATTCTGGGCACTTTTTTCAGCGCCGCCCGACTGTTAAACTGCCCGTTCTCGCTTCGAAACTGTACAATATTCTGCGCTAAGCTCGGGCCGAGGCCGGAAATATAGGTCAGCAACTGGCTGCTCGCCGTGTTCAGGTTCACGCCGACGGCATTGACGCAACTCTCCACCGTGCGGTCGAGGCTCTCCCGGAGTTTGGTTTGGTTGACGTCGTGCTGGTACTGTCCAACGCCAATGCTCTTTGCGTCAATTTTCACCAATTCAGCCAGGGGATCCATCAGCCGCCTGCCGATGGAGACAGCTCCCCGGACGGTCAGGTCTTTGTCGGGAAATTCTTCTCTTGCCAGCTCTGAGGCTGAGTAGATGGAAGCTCCCGCCTCATTGACCATAAAAATCTGTACGGGCGTATTGAATTTTATTTTTTTGCAAAAATCCATTGTCTCTCGGCCTGCCGTACCGTTGCCGATAGCTAATGCCTTTATGCCGTATTCATCTACTAAGGCTTCTAAGCTTCGCCCCGCCATCCATTCATCCGCATTGGGCGGGTGCGGAAAAATGGCTGTGTGGTAGAGCAGGTCTCCATTTTCATTGAGCGCCACTACTTTACAGCCCGTGCGGAAGCCGGGGTCAATGCCCAACACCCTTTGCTGACCCAATGGAGGAGAGAGCAGCAATTGCCGCAGATTTTCCGCAAAAACCCGAATAGCTTCGGCATCCGCCTTCTCTTTGGCCTCCGTGCGAAACTCGGTCTCAATGCCCGGGGCGAGCAGGCGCTCGTAGCTGTCGCGCAGCGCCAGTTTGACCTGGTTGCCCGCCTCTCCCTTGCCCTTTAGGAAGAGTTGTTCCAAACGGTATAGAATTTCCTCCGAATCCGGCGCAATGTTCAGCCGGAGGAATCCCTCGTCTTCTCCCCTCCTCATCGCTAAGAGTCGGTGGGAGGGGCAGTTTTTCAAAGGCTCCGAAAAGGCAAAATAGTCCCGGTATTTTGCGCCTTCCTCCTCTTTTCCTCTCGCCACTTTCGAGCTGATTTGGGCGCCCTTTTTAAAAGCGTGGCGCACCCGCTGGCGGGCGGTTTCGTCCTCCGCTATCCACTCGGCAATGATATCTCTGGCGCCCTGTAGGGCGTCTTCAAGGATAGGAACTTCCTCCGTGATGAAGCCGGCGGCCAGTCCCTCTATGTCTGATATTTTTTGTTCAAAAATGGAAGTTGCAAGCGGCTCCAAACCTCTCTCGCGAGCCGCGGAGGCGCGCGTCTTCCGCTTAGGCTTGTAAGGCAGATAAATGTCTTCCAGCTCCACGGGATTCCAGCAGCCTTCAATGCGCCTGCGAAGTTCGTCCGTGAGTTTTCCCTGTTCTTCAATGGTTTTCAGAACGGTTTCCCTCCGCTTGTCCAGTTCCTGCAATTTTTTCAGTTCCTGTTGTATTTCCGCAATTTCCACCTCGTCTAAGGAACCTGTAGATTCCTTGCGGTAGCGGGCGATAAAGGGAATGGTCGCTCCGTCTTCCAACAGTTCCACCGTGTTTTCAACTTTTTTAAAAGGAAGGTTTAAAGCCGCAGCTATTAATTGAGGATAATGCATCGTGTAAGTGTGTTTGTTTTTTTTAAAAAAATAAATGGTGCGTTCGGGAAATAATTTTTTTAAAGAAAAATGCCCATGAGTTGCTTTGTCTATGCCATTTGGCAAATCAATGCACCTTTAGTCAACATCCAAAAACAACAGGGGCGGGCAGGAAGATTCTCCCCGCCCACCCCTGTCCGGTTTTTTTTGAAAGAAAGCGGCAAGCCGTCCCAAAACTGCGAGCCGAAATCTTATGCCAGGAAGTTATCCGGATGCTCATACTGCATTCCAAAGGCTTTGGCAACTCCCTCGTAAACCACGTGGCCGTCCACGACGTTGAGGCCCAGTTTTAGGGCGTGGTTATCGCGGCAGGCGGCTTTCCATCCTTTGTTGGCCAATTGGAGCGCATAAGGCAGCGTGGCATTGGTCAGTCCTGTGGTGGAAGTGAATGGCACGGCGCCCGGCATATTGGCTACGCAATAGTGAACGACGCCGTCAATTACAAACACGGGATCGTCGTGGGTAGTAGGTCTGCTCGTCTCAAAGCATCCGCCTTGATCCACTGCTACGTCCACGAGAACGGTACCCGGGTGCATTTCCTTCAGCATGTCTTTGGTGACGAGGTGCGGCGCTTTGGCGCCCGGAATGAGCACGGCGCCGACTATCAGATCGCATTCCCGCACCATTTTGCGGATAGTCATTTCACTGGAATAAAGCGGCGTCACATTGGCGGGCATGATGTCGGCCAACTGGCGCAGGCGATGGAGATTGACGTCCATGATGGTCACCTGAGCGCCTAATCCGGCGGCCATTTTCGCAGCCTGGGTTCCCACGATGCCGCCGCCAAGGACGAGCACTTTTGCGGGCTGTACGCCTGGAATGCCGCCCATCAGGATACCGCGCCCGCCCATGGGTTTTTCCAAAAACTTGGCGCCTTCCTGCACGGCCATGCGACCGGCGACCTCCGACATGGGAATCAGCAGCGGCAGACTGCGGTCGGGAAGTTCGACCGTTTCATAAGCCAGACAAATGGATTTGCTTTTCAGCATGGCCTTCGTCAAAGGCTCGTAAGATGCAAAGTGGAAATAGGTAAAGACGAGCTGCCCTTCCCGAATCAGCGGAAATTCTGATTCGATAGGTTCCTTCACCTTCATAATCATATCCGCTACCTCAAAACAGGCCTTGGCAGTGGGTAAGATCTTTGCCCCGGCCGCTTCATATTCGCTATTATCGAAGCCGCTGTGTAAACCAGCTCCATCCTGAATATAAACTTCATGACCCCTTTTTGAAAACTCCCTCGCACCGGCAGGTGTCAACGCTACCCGGTTCTCGCTGGGTTTAATTTCTTTTGGTACTGCGATAATCATAATCTCTCGAAATTGAATTGATTTGATAAAAAATTTGTGAGCGCCGCAAAGATAGACAGGCGGCCAGTAATTTTTTAAGGAAAAGCCAAATGGCAGACGGGAATATCCAAAAGAGAAAGGGAAGGAGACAAAAAAAGCCCGGAAGGGTATTCCGGGCGAAAAAAACGAATCTTACAATTCTTTA
>CAZXQI010000143.1:0-8183 GCA_964643005.1 uncultured Saprospiraceae bacterium
TTCGTAGTGTGAGGAACCATCCTGTTTTTTTAGGTTCATTCGGAGTTCCTCCTTAGCAAACCGGATCAATTCGTCAGACAGCGCCGCTCTCTCCTTTGAAGAGATGGAGCCGGAAAGGGCTGCCACAATATAATAAGTGTGAAAATTCTCGACTATCAGGCTGAAGGTCTCATACTGTACAATTTCGAGCTGTTCATTTCCTCTCTTAAAGGCATCCTCAACGAAAGACTTAATGGCCGTTAGCATACCTGCAATCATGTCTAAGTCAATCGTATCCTGCTTAGATGCACTCCCCAATAGGATGCCCGAAAAGTGCTCGATGACGAATATCTCCTCAATAGCGCTGCTATCCAACCCGCTGAGAATCAACTCGCTCATTTCCTTCGGTTTTATTCCAAAAATGGCGTAGCGCAGCCTGCCAATAATTCCCCGTTGAAAAACAGCCCTAATCTGTTCTTCAATATTGTCTTTTAATAATTGAAACTGGTGCTGGATGTATTTCTTAACCATTTGCCCTAAGGCGGGGTAGATGACCTCCAATAGCTCTTCTCTCGAGTTTTCCAGTTTCCTGTCGATAACTTCTTCAACGGCAATGCGAAATTCTACGGGAAAGTTTTTTTTAAAAAAAGCCAGTTGTTCCTGAATGATAGGGGTTACTTTTTCAGACAATAGGATGGGGTCGTCCAACGATTTTCTCAATTGGAGCAATTCCTCCCGGTCTTCTGCCAGAAGGATGTCCTTCAATTTATTCATCATCAGCCTTTCATCCATGCCATTGTCAGTTATGCTTTTAAATTGTCGGCAGGCGATACAGCCTATTCAGCAATGAGCTTCCGGCTCAACTCGGCCAGCATTTCCCCTAAGTCGCTCTTATCGGCTTTACTGATGGCAAGCAACTTTTCATCTAAGCGCTGAACATGTTCTCCGAGCAGTTTTTCTAAGCGTTCAAAGCGCTCGTTCATAGTCTTTTCCAACTGCTGAAAGCGCTCGTCCGTTTTGTCAGATAGCGCATTTTTCTCCTGTGTCAATTGCTCCTTTGTCTGTGCCAGGCTCCGGTTGATTTCTTCAAATGCATCCTCGTATTCGGACATCTGCTGCCCCATGAGGATATTGCGAATGGTGCTGATTTCGCTCAACTGTGCTGCGGAAAGAGTTTGCTTATTTTTATCAGCCATGATGCGTGGATTTGGTATCGTTAAAAAATGAGTCCCTGTCTTTTTTGATTTTTGGAAAAATAGTCTTTGCAATGAGTTCTCTCGTAGGCCAGAGCGCAGTCTGGGATCTTTCTCCACCTAAAAAGCAAAATTATACAGGTGTCTTTATAAAAAAGCCTGCCCGATTATCTCCTGTACATCTGCAAAAGTAGAAGGGCTGGCGGCGATTATTTCTTCACCGAACAGATAATTTTCACCTCCTTTGAAATCGCTGACCAAGCCGCCTGCCTCCTGGACGATAAATGCGCCGGCGGCTACATCCCAGGGACTTAAGCTATATTCAAAAAAAGCGTCGTATCGTCCACAGGCGACGTAGGCAAGGTCAATGGCGGCAGCGCCAAAGCGGCGAATCCCCCTAGTTCTTTTCATCAATTGCCTAAAAGCCTGAAGGTACGGCTCCATCCTGCTAAAGTCCCGATAGGGAAAGCCAGTAGCGACGAGCGAGTTTTCGAGACCCGGCCTGCCGGAAACCCTGATTGCCTGCTCATTGAGAAAAGCGCCTCCGCCCTTCCAGCCGTAAAAGCACTCCCGCCGGTTGACTTCATAAACGATTCCCAGGATAGTCCGGTCGTAGTGTCGAAGCGCAACGCTGATGGCAAAACAAGGCAACTGGTGCAGAAAATTGGTCGTTCCGTCTAAAGGATCTATAATCCATTGGTACTCTCCTTCCCGGGTTTCTACCGTTTCCTCTTCCGTGAGAAAAGCAGAGCCGGGCAGCAACTTCCCAAGCCCGGAGACGAGTCGCTCTTCAGCGCCTTTATCTACATAACTCACTAAGCTGTTGAGGCTCTTCAGTTCAATCTGCTCATTTTTGACTTTGCCAAGTTCCCCCTGGATAAAGCCCCCGACGCCTTCCACTATCCGGCGGCTTTGTAGGCATAGGCTTTGGATTTCTTCCTCATTCATTATTCGGCAAGTTGATAAATTCCATCGAGATTCCGGCACAGACCATTGTAATCCAGTCCATACCCAACGACAAACTTGTTGGGTATCTCAAACCCGGCATAGTCAATTTTCAGTTCAAACTGCATGGCTTCGGGCTTCACCAACAGGGCTGCCAGCGCTACCGATGCCGGTTCCAATTCTTTTAATTCCGTCAAAAAATGATGAAGCGTTCGACCGGAGTCCACGATATCTTCCACGATGATGATATGCCTGTCTTTTACAGGGATGTCAAGCCCCAGGACGGTGGAAATCTGCCCGCTGAAATGGGTTCCTTTATAAGAAGAATAGCGGAGGAAAGCGACTTCGCATTCTAAGTCGCAGGCTCGCAACAAATCCGCAGCAAAAATAAAGGCTCCATTCAGGATACTGAGAAAAAGAGGGCGTTTGCCTGCGAAATCCCGACTTATCTGACGCCCCATGAACTTTACCTTTTCGTCAATTTTCATCCGGTCTATCATCGGCGCGAAACTGAGGTCAAGGGCAGTAATAATACTTTTCATGTTTTTGCTTTGCCCGTCGGGCAGAAATTCCCGCCCGACTGATTTTGACGCTAAGGAAAGGAAATTGAATGGTTTACCCAAAATGTAGGCTGCCATGATTTGTCACGATGGAATTAGAAAACATGGAATCCCTGCGTTCTCTATCTGCGACAAAGCCTCTTCCTTTATTTGGGCAAAAAATGGGGAGCCATGGAAGAGGAAGTCAATTCTTCAGGCTCTCTATGTAGGAAATCAGTAGCCTGACTCCGTAGGCAGTGGCAGCTTTCTGAGAAGAAAATTCCGAATCGGCGAAGACCATACCTGCAATGTCTAAATGTGCCCAGCTGGGGTGATCTTCAATAAATTCCTCCAGAAACTTGGCGGCGGTAATGGCGCCCGCAGCCGGACTCGAACTCAAATTTTTCACGTCGGCGATATCGGACTTCATTTCCTTCCTGTAGTCGTCCCAGAGCGGAAGTTGCCAGAGCCTTTCGCCTGTCTTCTCTGCGGCGGCGAGGATTCCGGCGGCTAATTCGTCGTTATTGCTAAAAAGTCCTCCCGAGACATAGCCAAAGGTTCGGACGCAGGAACCAGTCAGCGTGGCCATATCAATCAACACATCCGGTTTGAATTTGCGGATTGTATAACATAAGCCATCGGCGAGGACGAGCCTTCCTTCGGCGTCCGTATCCACCACCTCGATCGTCTTTCCATGATACGAGTCAATGACGTCTCCTGGCCGGACGGACTTCGCATCCACCGAGTTTTCTGTAGCCGGTATCACGCCAAACAGATGAAAGGGCAACTCTAATTTGGCAGCTAATTCTATGATACCCAAAACGGTAGCGGCGCCCCCCATATCAGATTTCATGTAGTACATGCCCGCCGAAGTCTTGATAGAAAGCCCTCCCGTATCGTAGGTGACGCCCTTGCCCACAAAGCCGATTTTTTTCGATGGCTTTTTCCCTTTAGGCAGGTATTCCATGACGATAAAAGCAGGCGGCAGCTCGCTGCCGCGGCTCACGGCAAGGAGGGCGTGCAGGCCGAGTTTTTCAATTCCTTTCTTGTCGAATACCTGAACTTTATAGCCATATTTTTTGCCGGAATTGACCGCCCATTCAGCCATAGCCTGGGGAGTCATCTTGTTGGCGGGAGCGTTGACGAGGTTAAAAACCTCAAGTTGTGTCTCTCCGGTGGCTATTCCCTTTGCAATAGCGGCCTCGACAGCTTTCTTATATTTCCCGTCGGCGAATATTTCCACTTTCATCGTAGAGGGATCGACTGCCGTAGCGCCGTTCTGCCTTTCCGTTTTGTAAAGACCTAAATCATACCTGCCGAGCAGCATTCCGTTTACTGCCGCCTCTGCCCAGTCCGCCGGATTTTCAGGAGCATTTTGGTGTGAAAAACTGATACCCATTCGGGCAGGCAAGCTGTTTTTCCGCTTAAAGACCAGAGAGCGGAAAGCATTGAGCAGGTCTATCGGGCGCGCCTTTTCACCTAATCCAAGTAAAATAATCCGCCTGCTTCCCTGGCCTTCGCCGGGGTAAAGCGTATGAATCTCCTTCCATTCCGCTTTGAAATCGCTCCTGATTATATCTTCAGGAATACCTGTCTGCTTTGCTATCAGCGCAAATGCGGCGTCAGAAGAAGCCTGTTGAGCAATTGGAATAATCAGAGCGTCCGGAGAACCCGCTACTTTCACACGAAAGGAAAACTGCATGGTGGTTATGTTTTTCAGTCCGGCTTTCCTGCCGGCAGCTATGGCGATTTTTTACGACCCGAAGGCGGTAGTGTTTCAATTATCCTGGAACTTCAATTTTATAAAATCGTGATTCTCAGTGGGGTTGAAGCTCTTCCAGCCAAAATAGTTATTTAAAACTCAAAGTTAATACAGGACAGAGTTTGTGAAAAACAGAAATCGCTCATCTTCTGCGCAATATCCTATTCGCCTATTCGCAGCTCCTACATTCAGTCATTAATTAGATGGATCAAAATCCAGAGAAATTGAATTCATACAAAAGCGCTGGTAGGTGGGAGGAGGGCCGTCGTCAAAAATATGCCCTAAGTGGGACAGGCATCGGGCGCATTGTACTTCTGTGCGCTGCATACCATAGGAATCGTCGGGTAAATAAACGACGCTGTTGGGGCGAACCGCCTCAAAGAAACTGGGCCATCCGCAAGTGCTGGCAAATTTGGCGTCAGAGACGAAAAGCCTGTTCCCACAAACGGCGCAATAGTAAGTGCCTCTGGTATCTGCATTCCAGTATTTGCCGGTAAAGGCGCGCTCGGTGGCCTTCTCCCTTGCCACGGCGTATAGGTCGGGCGAGAGTATCTTTTTCCATTCCTTATTGCTCACGCGCAATTGCGTCGTATCTGTGCGGGAGTAATACGGATTGTTTTGGCGGATATTTATGACGTTGCTTTGTTGGGCGCTGCTCTCGCAACTGAGAAAGGAAAAGGTTATGAATAATGACAAAATCGCTGATTTCATTTTTTAAAATTAAATAAAGTGTAACGGGAACGGCCGGCAGTTTATCTCATTTTCATGAAAATGAACGTTTAGGTTTCTTTCAGACGGCTTGCCTGAGTTTTTTCTCCCTTGAGATATTTGCATGGCGTCTCTCAAAGCGAATTTTTCAGATCCAAATTGCAAACATGCGCTGAATTAAAAAAACTGTTAGAGGGAATTACGGCAGATAAACTAAATTTGCTCTTTCAACTTCCGGAAGAAAAGGTGCAATTGTTAAAGTTCGGTTTGCTATTTAATACTCAAAAAATGAAACATCTCGCCATTTTCGCTTCCGGCACGGGAAGCAATGCGAAGAAGATTATTGAACATTTCAAACATCATCCCGATATAACCGTCAGCCTCATCGTTTCCAATAAGCCCGACGCAAAAGTATTAGACATCGCCAGGGAAAATGATATTCCCTCCCTCGTCATTTCCCGCAGGGATTTTTACGAGTCTAAAAATATTTTAAAAAAATTTAATAAATATCTCATTGATTTTGTGGTATTGGCGGGTTTTTTGTGGTTGGCGCCTGACTACCTTGTCAATGCCTACCAGGGTCGAATGGTTAACATACATCCAGCCCTTTTACCAAAATTTGGAGGAAAGGGAATGTACGGCATGAAAGTCCACGAAGCTGCACATCGTGCAAAAGAAACCGAAACAGGCATCACTATCCACTTTGTAAATGAGCGTTACGACGATGGCGACATCATCTTTCAGGCAAAGTGCAGGATAGAGCCGTCAGATACGCCTGAGGAGATAGCCCGGAAAGTGCAGCAATTAGAGCATCTCCATTTTCCCAAAGTTCTTGAAAAATTAATCCTTCAATAATAATGAACATTTTGTTTTTGAACTTCAAAACGACAATTATGAAAAAGCCCATCATTCTGACATTTCTATTGGCAGTCCTAATGGTTTTCAACCTGGAAGCACAGGACAAACTCAGTTGGCGAAAGCACGTCAAACTTGCTGACGAACTGTATAAAAAAGCTGAATATGCCGACGCCGGCGAGCACTATCGCGCCGCATATAAGCTGAAAACAAAAAAGAAAGAACTCGCCTACAAAGCCGGAGACTGCTTCTACATCATTCGGGATTACCGCAATGCAGCCGACGTCTGGAAAAACATCAGGGACGAGCAGGCTTATCCTATGATTGGACTGAGCTACGCCCGCAGCCTGAAGCAAAGCGGAAATTACGAAGCGGCAAGCAGCGAACTCGTCAACTTCCTGGGACACTACAACGGGGCGGACAAGGCGCTCGTCTCCAAAATTGTTCAAAATGAACTGCGAGGCTGCGAACTGGCGGCTCAGTTGGCTGTCAAAGGCGCCGACCCGGATATCATCGTAGATCATTTGAATAATAATGTCAACACCTCAGAGACCGAGTTTGCTCCTTTCCCTTTCGGCGACGAGGCGCTTTATTTCTCCTCCACTATGGCCAAATGGGCTAAGATTTACCGCAGCATCAAATCAGATGGGGTTTGGGGCCCCGCTACGCTCATTGAAAATTTTCCCGTCATTGAAGACAATCATTTCTGCAATGGAACGCTGGCTCCCGATGGCTCCCGTTTTTATTTCACCATTTGTAAATCCGTAGAGAAATGGGGCGGACTGACTACTCAGTGTGAAATTTTCGCCACCAGAAAAATCGGCAGAACCTGGACTGCTCCCGAGCGCCTACCCGACTATATCAACGAACAAAATGTCACCACCACCCATCCCCACGTCGTTCACGATGGAAATACGGAGATTCTCTATTTTTCCTCCAATCGCAACGGCGGTCTCGGCGGCATGGACATCTGGTACACGACCCGCGAGTTGAGCAGTACCGCCAACGACTTTACACTGCCCATCAATGCCGGCTCTCGAATCAACACGATCGGAGACGAGATAACGCCCTACTACGACAAAGCAGAGGGGCGACTCTATTTCTCATCCAATGGACAGGTATCTATCGGCGGCTATGATATTTTTTCGGCTAAAGGCGCCCGCTCCATGTGGGAAAATGCCGAAAACGTAGGCATGCCCCTAAACTCTCCCGCCGACGATTTCTTCTTTATAAAAAGAACTTCGGGTAAAGGGGGCTTCTTAGTTTCCAACCGGACTTTTAAAATGGAGAAAATCTCCACCACGGACGAAGACATCTTTTCCTTTGAATATCAAAAGCCTGTAAATCAATACATTGCTAAAGGAGAAGTGTACAGCAAGGAGACCAGAAAAATATTGGACGACGCAGAGGTAGCCTTGTATGAAATTGTAAATAATGGTCAGCGACGCTTCGTCTCAAAAATTATTTCAGCAGATGGCCAATACGAATTTGCCGTAGAGCCTTCCCGCAAATACTATATCGAAGTACTCAAAGACGGGTTCTTCCCCTCTACACAGGAATTTGACACTTACGATTATGCCAACTATACGGACTTCGGAGTGCCCATCTACATGGAATCTTATGCCGACGTAGCAGGCGAAACGCCTGGGATTAAAGAAGATCTTCCCGACGAGAAGAAGAAAGTAGCGGTCAATGAAAAACAGGAGATTGCTCCGAATGAGCCGGCCAAACCCACAGAAACTCCAACTGCCGTCAAGCCGGCGACTCCTCCTTCAAATACAGCCAACGCAAACTCCCCACGAACCGAGGGAACTTACTACAAGATTCAGCTTATCGCTTTGTCCAAAGCTGATCTCAAGCATCCCCGCTTCAACAAAGTCAAGGAAATGCGCCGCTTAGACACGGAATTTATACCCGAAAGAAAATTGTATCGCGTACTGTTGGCAGACTACAACACCGTAGAAGACGCCAAAGCCGTGCTGGGCGACATACGCAAACAAAATGATTTTAAAAGCGCATTTATCGTCGAATACCAGGACGGACAGCGCATAGGTACGGTTGATTAAATCCTCCGGGGCTTCAGGCGCCAAAGGCGCTAAAAGACAAAAAGGAAACGGGCTGGTCATTGATTGACCAGCCCGTTTCCTTTTTTATTTTTTTAAAAAATGGCGTGGATGCGTCCCTCTGAGCATCCTTTTTTTT
>CAZXQI010000144.1:0-6026 GCA_964643005.1 uncultured Saprospiraceae bacterium
CTGTTAAGTTTTTCATTTTTTATAAAATTTTAAAAATGAGTTTGAATATTTTGATAAACAACAGCAAAGCCAAAACGGTTAGCAAAAATTCAACCCTCCTTTTCAGCCCTTCTTCCAAAATCCACTCATGTCGTCCAGCCTTTTTTGAAAAAAAAGTCGGCGGTTCGTCATGTCGAATGCGCAAAGGTATCCCATGCCCGGATAAGCTTCTGTGTAACAGCCGGCATCCAGACTGAGCGCCCGATCCACTTCCATGGCGTTGCACATTTTTTCAATGATATGTTTCTGAGTGGGCGTGTGTCCATGCAAAATAATGCGGTCGCTGAGCCGCACGTAATCAATCGTGTCGTACCAGTTTCGTATGTAAAGCATTTTTCGGTTTGGCTCTAAAAAATTGGGGCTCCTGAAATCCAATCCGGCATGGACGAGGATATATTCATCCACTTCCATCAGGAAGGGAAGTTTTTCTAAAAACTGGCGGTATTCGGGGGGAACCTGCGCCGTGTGAGTTGCGCCAAAGCTGCGGAGGGTCTCGCGCCCGCCCCAGGACTCTGTCCAGAATTGAAAGGTTTCGGGGTCTTTGTCGGCGCTAAGAAAGTTTTCCTCGTGATTTCCACTGAGGCAGTGTACCTGATAGCCTTCCTTTTTTAGTTTAAAAATAGTATCCAAAACGGAACGGGAATCAGGCCCCCTGTCAATGTAATCGCCCAGCAGGTATAATTCGTCTGCGCGGGTCAGACCCGTTTGCTCCAACAATGCTTTGAAAGTCAGCGAGCAGCCGTGAATATCCGTCATTGCGATTTTGCGCATGGTTTTAAAAGAGCCGTTGGTTTAAAATGATACTTTTGCCGCTCATTTTCAAAAGGCTTCAATAGGAATAATATGATTGACTTAATTCAGAAGGGCGTAGCGGAGGCTGTGAAAACTTTGTACAAGGCTGAAATTGCTTCGGTACAAATCACGCTGAACCCCACCCGCAAAGAATTTGAAGGCGACTACACGCTCGTCGTTTTTCCCTTTATTAAAATTGCCAAAAAAGCGCCGCCTCTTATCGCTCAGGAAATTGGGGATTATCTGATTAAAAACCTCCCGCTCGTCGTCCGCTTCAACGTCGTTCAGGGCTTTCTCAACTTAGTCATCAGCGACCGCTTCTGGATGGATTTTCTATTAAAAACTACTGAGAACCAGGGCTTCGGAAGACAGGCTCCCAATGGCCGGAAAGTGATGATCGAGTACTGCTCGCCCAACACCAACAAGCCATTGCATTTGGGGCATATCCGCAACATCCTGCTCGGCTGGTCCTGCTCAAAACTGTATGAAGCCGCCGGTTTTGAGGTGGTAAAAGTTCAGGTTGTCAATGACCGGGGCATCGCTATTTGCAAGAGCATGCTGGCCTGGCAAAAGTATGCAAACGGCGCCACTCCGGAAAGTGCAGGTGCGAAGAGCGATCATTTTGTCGGCGATTACTACGTGCTGTTTGAGAAGAAATTTCAGGAGGAATACACTGGATGGCAGGCATCGCCAGACGCTCAGGCTCTTCTTACAGAAAAGAAAAAACCAGAGCAGACTCCCACAGAATTTTTCAAAGAATTTAAAAACACCTATTTTAACGAGTACAGTCTGCTCGGAAGAGAGGCGCGGGAAATGCTCCAAAACTGGGAAGCCGGCCACCCTGCAACTATGCAGCTCTGGCAAAAGATGAACAACTGGGTCTATGCCGGTTTTGAGGAGACTTTCCAACAGTTAGGGGTCAGTTTTGATAAATATTACTACGAATCCAATACCTACCTACTCGGCAAAGACATCGTCGGGCAGGGGCTTTCTCAGGGCGTTTTTTACAAAAAAGAAGACGGCAGTGTATGGGCAGACCTGAGCGAAGCCGGCCTCGATCACAAGGTCATTCTGCGCAGCGACGGCACTTCCGTCTATATCACACAGGACCTCGGCACCGCTCAAATGCGCTATCGCGACTTCGGCGCCGAGAAGATGATCTACGTCGTCGCCGACGAGCAGAATTACCACTTCCAGGTACTTTATGAAATCCTGAAACGTCTCGGCGAACCTTATGCGGATGGTCTTTATCACCTGAACTACGGCATGGTGGATCTGCCCAGCGGCAGGATGAAAAGCCGCGAAGGCACGGTGGTGGACGCCGACGACCTCATGGCGGAGGTGCGATCCGAAGCCGCACAGGAGGTGTCCGAGCGGGGCGAAATCACCGCCCTCCCCGCCTCTGAACAGAATGAAATCATCGAGCGGATCGCAATGGCTGCGCTGAAGTTTCACATCATCAAAGTCCACCCGAAGAAGCGGATGATCTTTGACCCGAAGGAGAGTCTCGACCTACAGGGGCAGACCGGCCCGCACATTCAATACGCCTATGTGCGCATCCAGTCTGTCCTGCGCAGAGCGGCTGAATCGGCAGGAGAAAGCGCCGAGCCTACGGCCTACGGCTCACTCCAGCCTCAGGAAAAGGAATTGCTCTCCACGATTTATCGCTTCCCGGAAACGGTGCTGGCTGCCACCGACGAATATAATCCTTCGCTAGTCGCCAACTTCTGCTACGACCTGGCCAAAGCCTTCCACAAGTTTTTTACCGACCTGTCTATTCTGAAAGCGGAATCCTCCGAAGCCAAAGCTTTTCGCCTGCAACTCTGCCAGGCAGTGGCCAATGTTCTGAAAACGGGAATGGGATTGCTGGGAATTGAAATGCCGGAGAGAATGTGAGCCTGTCGAAGTTCGGTTGAAGTTCATGTGCGGGGAGATTCTTATTCGGAGGAGTTTAGTTGGAATTTACCTTCTTGGTAATTTTCTTGTGGAGTAATTCTGCCTTATTCCTTGTGGATTAATTCTCCCGTAGGAAATTCTGAGAAAAACTGCGTTCATCTGTGGAATGATTCCTTTTCAGATTAGTTCCCCTTCGGAATCAGGCGCTAAG
The DNA here is from genome assembly GCA_964643005.1 of uncultured Saprospiraceae bacterium. Taxonomy (GTDB): domain Bacteria; phylum Bacteroidota; class Bacteroidia; order Chitinophagales; family Saprospiraceae; genus UBA6168. Next base: position 2,939 of record CAZXQI010000144.1, read on the forward strand.
CAAAAACCGCATTGAGCTAAATATTCACAAGTAATAAAGGCTTTAAAGGGCTTTGACGGGGAACTAATCCTCTTTACAGGCTTTTTTAGAAATGGGGTATCCATAGTAAAGATTTTTCGTAGAAATTTGCGCCGCCCTCATGGGGCGCTTTTTTTTAAATAAAAATTCTACACCCTCTGGATCTATTGTGTAAAATATTTTGGAACAGAAAAAATAAAAAAAATGGCCACTGATATCAAAGAAACGGCTGAAAAAACGCCGCTGAATTTCATCGAAGAAATTGTGGAAAGGGATATCGCCGAAGGTAAGCACGGCGGGAGAGTCCATACGCGCTTTCCGCCGGAGCCTAATGGCTACCTGCACATCGGTCATGCCAAGTCTATTTGTCTGAACTTCGGTCTGGCGCAGAAATATAATGGTAAGTGCAATCTCCGCTTCGACGACACGAACCCTGTCACGGAAGAAACGGAGTACGTGGAGAGCATCCTCGGCGATATTCGCTGGTTAGGCTTTGAGCCGGACGCCATTTTTTACGCCTCTGACTACTTTGCGCAGTTGTATGAATTTGCGCTCGACCTCATCCGCAAGGGTCTGGCCTACGTGGATGATTCCACCAGCGAGGAAATGGCCGCCATGAAGGGGACGCCCACTCAGGCCGGTACGCCCAGTCCTTACCACAGTCGCAGCATTGAAGAAAATCTCGATCTCTTTACCCGCATGAAGAATGGTGAGTTTCCCGAAGGCTCTAAGGTGCTGCGCGCTAAAATTGATATGGCCTCGCCTAACATGATCATGCGCGATCCCGTGTTGTATCGCATTAAATTCGCTCATCACCACCGCACCGGCGATGAATGGTGCGTCTATCCCATGTACGACATGGCGCACGGGCAAAGCGATAGTATTGAAAAAATTACGCACTCCATTTGTACTCTGGAGTTTGTGCCCCACCGCCAGCTATACGACTGGTGCATTGAAAATCTCGATATATTTCCTTCCCGTCAGTATGAGTTTGCCCGCCTGAACCTGACCTATACCGTCATGTCCAAGCGCAAGCTGCTGCAATTGGTAAATGAAAAATATGTCAAGGGCTGGGACGACCCCCGCATGCCCACCATCTCCGGTATGCGGCGCAGAGGTTACACGGCGGCCTCCATCCGGAACTTTGCTACCCGCGTGGGTATCGCCAAACGAGAAAATCTCATTGATCTAGGCCTGCTGGAGTTTTGCGTCCGGGAAGACCTCAACAAAATAGCTACCCGCGCTATGGCTGTTCTCGATCCCTTGAAGCTGGTCGTCACCAATTATCCCGATGATGCAACCGAATGGTTAGAAACGGAAAACAATCCCGAAGACCCGGAGACCGGAACGCGTCAACTACCCTTCTCGCGTGAGTTGTGGATTGAGCAGGGAGATTTTATGGAAAATCCGCCGCCTAAGTTTTTCCGGCTCTCGCCCGGCAATCTGGTCCGCCTGAAAAGCGCCTACATCATTCGCTGCGACGAGGCCGTGAAGGATGCTTCAGGAAAGGTCGCTGAAATCCGCTGCACCTACTTTCCTGCTTCTAAGAGCGGCAGCGATACTTCTGGCCTGAAACCTAAAACTACTATCCACTGGGTTTCCGCACAACATGCTATTCCCGGCGAAGTCCGACTCTATGACCGCCTCCTCATGGTGGAAAATCCCGCAGACGATCCCCGAGACTTCAAAGAGCTGCTGAATCCTGATTCTTTGAAGGTGGTGAATAAGGTCTGGTTAGAGCCTACCCTCGCCAACGCTTCAGCAGGAGATCATTTCCAGTTTATTCGCCTAGGCTACTTTACTGCTGATACAGATACGGAAGCTGGAGAGACGCCGGTCTTCAACAGGACAGTAACCTTGAGGGATGCCTGGGCGAAGGTGCGGGGGTAACGCCGCGCCGTAACGCCGTCGGATTGCCTTCCCGCCGGCCTGGCTAATGCCGACGGGTTAGCCCGGCCAAGAAAACGCCGTCGGATTGCCTTCCCGCCGGCCTGGCTAATGCCGACGGGTTAGCCCGGCCAAGCGCCTTCTAATGCCGACGGGTTATCCTCCCAAAGCCAGAAAACCAGCTTTCGCCAAGAAATCAGCTATCGCCCACAGGACATATATAGCAGCATTTCTGTAGGAAGCGCCTGCAGATTAGTAAGGGTTAATTTCTTAAACATACTACGACTATGGCTAACACTGACGATCCTTTGCTCGAACACGCCACTTACCATATTTATAACAGAACTAATGGCTGGGAAAGACTTTTCAGGCAGGAGGCTGATTCCCACAAGTTTCTTTCTCTAATGAAAAAATACATAAGCCCCGTCGCTGAGATCAGCGCCTGGGCTTTGATGCGCAACCACTTTCATTTGTCGGTGTGCATAAAGGCAGGTTTGGTCTATAAATTTACCAGGATTCAGTTCGGGAATGAACAGGAGCTATGGAATGAGCGGAAATGGGAGACAGTTTCGGTAAGGCCGACATCTACGCCGGCGAATATCCCACCCGCAGACTCGGCTAGCAGCCCATCGGTAACGCCGGGGAATGACCCGCCCGTTGATCTGGCTAATGCCGACGGGTCGCCTCTGCAAGGAAATCGGCTATCGTCCGTAGAGCATAGCGGCAACGACGCCCCAAAACGCCCCAATCCCTCCCATCACATCTCTCACTTCTGCAATGCTTATACAAAGTACTACAACGAAAAGTATAAGCGCCACGGCAGTCTTTTTCAGAAGCCCTTTCGGAGGAAACCGATAGATAACGACCGCTACCTCCGGCAACTAACCATGTACATTCATTGCAATGCCATTCATCATGGCCATGTCCAGTCGGTGGATGATTACCCCTGGACTTCTTATCGCTATTACCTCAATCCTGAGGCCAACTGGGGCGCTAAGCTGAAGATTTTAGATGTATTTGGCGGCCTGGATAACTTTATCAAATGCCATAAGGAATATGGGAATGAAACTGGTGAGAAGGGAGAATGGTGGATTGAAGGTTGAGCGCTGCGCCGTAACGCCGTCAGATTGCTCGCTCGCCGGCCTGGCTAATGCCGACGGGTTACTACCATGCTCGCTCGCCG
>CAZXQI010000144.1:6126-8163 GCA_964643005.1 uncultured Saprospiraceae bacterium
CGGGTTACTACCATGCTCGCTCGCCGGCCTGGCTAATGCCGACGGGTTACTACCATGCTCGCTCGCCGGCCTGGCTAATGCTGACGGGTTACTACCATGCTCGCTCGCCGGCCTGGCTAATGCCGACGGGTTACTACCAAGACATAGCCGCATTTCGCGCACTCGCCGGCCAAGATGCGGAGAGGGAGGGATTCGAACGGTGTCATTATGCCAACACACGGCGGAGATATTTTGCTCGCCGGCCAAGATGCGGAGAGGGAGGGATTCGAACCCCCGGTACCTTTCGGTACAACGGTTTTCAAGACCGCCGCATTAAACCACTCTGCCACCTCTCCTTTAATTATTATTCAAAACTCTCAACTTTTCTGAAAGCGGCTGCAAAGGTAAAATCCTTTGTGAAAAAAGAAAATATGCCGGGGATAGATTGAAAAAATGTTAGACTGTCCTGCAAAAAATACCGTAGGCGATTTTACATCAGGAACTACGGCGAGGCTGAAAGGGAAAGCACTACTTTGTTCTTACTCTGTCATCCTACTTTGTCCTGCCCTAATCTTTGACTTCATGCGGATACCAGCTCATTTAAATCCATTGCTCTCCTGCTCAGGAATTGATTCCTTTTGCATGGGGATCAAATAAACCTTCTTTTCAGGCAGGGAGTGGAAATTAAACCGCTGGGACTTTATTTCGTCGAACAGGGGGTAGTAATTGGGTTTACTGATAATTAGCCTAAAAGACTTTCCTGCGCTGATGGGTATTTGTGCGCTATTGGTACGCAGGCCAACGATGGTGGTGTCTATCCTGCCGGTTTCAACGTCCATCAGTTCAATATTGCAACCCTTCAATTCAATACTATCTACGGCATTGAACACCGAAATTGGCAGAGAGGAAAAAGACTTTACCTCGTACAGGTCAAAGTTTTGACAGGAGGCGGCTGGATCGGGACAAGCGGAGGTCGGGCGGTTGGAGGAGAGATAAGCTTTGTGCGAACTCTGGTGAAGGTAGAAGTATAGGTCGTCGAAAGTAGAATTGACTTCCTTGAGATTCTTCGGCGTTGTCCAGGTATTAGCGACAGCCTTTTCAGTAACATAAACATCAAATCCACCCAGGCCTTCCTCACGATTAGAACTAAAATAGAGACTTTTTTCCTGTGGGTGAAAGAAAGGGGTCACGTCGTCGTCGGGGCTGTTGCAGTCGAGGTTAATCGGTTCTCCAAAGCTGCCATCCCGGCGGACCTCCGTAGCCCAGATGTCCATTTTCCCCCTGCCCCCTGGACGGTCAGAAACGAAATACAAAATCTCCTGATTGGACAGGATGTCAAAGCCGATATTGGGCTGGGTTGCTGTAAAGCCTGACAGGTTAATATGCTTTGGCAGGGCTATAGGATGGCTCCAGGCGCCATCGTAAGTTCGATCCCGATACCAGATTTGGCATTGCTCCTGTTTGGTATAATCGGAGTCTTTACAAATGGAATAATAGATGCGATCCGCCTTAGGCGTGAGCGCCGGATTTCCTACCTGCAAGCTGATTTGCTTTGGATTCTCAACAAAAGGCCTGGGGGGCTCACCCCGCACAACGGTAAAAATCCGATTGACAGGTTTTTGGCTGCCTTCCAACATAATAGCTCTGGTGAAATACAATTTATCGGCATATCGCTGCAGGGCTATTTCATTTTTAGGAGTGTTCACATTTTCCTCCAGCGCTCTTATGTTTATCTTTTGCACATCCTCTACCTGAACCAGCTCTGGAGCTGGTTCCTCCTTTTTTTGGCACTGTTCAATTTTTTCCTTAATTGTTTTGGAAAAAAGGTCTTCCGAATTGAGATTATTTTGTTGGAAGGCTTCGTATAAACGCTTTGCCTCTACGCACTTATCCTGCATAATGCTCATCTCAGCCAAACGAAGATTAGTAGCGGTATAAAGACCAGTTCTGTTCAATTCAGGGATTCTGGAAAAGTAAATTTCAGCAAGGTCGAAGCGCCCTGTCTGGAATGCCGACTGACCCGCCATGAACAATGCGTCTATCCTTGAATTATCAATG
>CAZXQI010000145.1:0-8029 GCA_964643005.1 uncultured Saprospiraceae bacterium
CTTAGCTGTATATTCGAAAAAATGTGCTTCTATTTCAGGTAATTCAACTCAAAGAAGCTGCGATACTGATCGAGATTTTTTGACTTTAGCAGCTCTCTGTAATTGTCCTGCGAGATAGGAAATACCTCGTAGTTGAATTTGGCTTCATCCAAAAAGTCCTGCCTGTTTTTTCCGATGGTGTTGAGGTAGTCCATTGCGTCGGCTTTGTCTTTGAATCGCCGGATGGCAATCAGGGGATATTTGACGTCGCCTTCGGCCAGGAAGATATTGTTCATGCGCAACTTCTGGGAGCCGTGGTATTTTTCATTGTAATCCGACACGCCGATTTTGGCTTCGTTCAGCGAAATTTCATTGTGGAATACGATTATTACGTAGTGAAGTTGATCTGCAGAGATTTTGTAATCGCCTACCTGTCCGGCTTCAGCGGGAACGTTGCGTTGCTGTCCTGGGCCTGTACCTATGTTTTCGCCCAGGAGGCGTAAAATCTCCCTGGCTCTGGTAGCTTCGGGAGCGTCTGCATATCTGGCTACCACGTCTTTTAGGGCATCTACATAGTTTTCCTTACCCTGGAGATTGCCGATGCAGAATGCGTTCAACAGGGCAAATCGCGCTTGTAATTTATTGGCAGAGCCGAACATTTCACCCACTTTGGAAATGCGGTCGAATGCGGTTTGGTATTGCTGAGCCGTAAAAGCTGCGTAGGTATCGTCGTAATAATTTGCCAGGCGGTTGTCCTTGGCTACAAGAGTTTGGAGGAAACTTGGGTCTTCTAATATTTTAGCATAGTTCGAGTTGGGATAGCCGTTGACGATTTTGTCGTGATAAAGCTGCGTGTTGGTTTCATCCCCTAAGTCTTTGTAAGCCAAATAGAGCAGGTACAAAGCGTCTAACTGGTACTGGGTGTCGGGATAGCGCCGAAGCAGTTCATTCAGCGCCTCGACGGATTTCTTGTTGTTTTGGAGTCTGTCGTGGTACAGCCCCCCCAGAGCAAAAAGGGCAACTTCGATTTGGCGGTTGGCGGCGATAATATCTTCTGGCGACTCAGGTACGTCTTTTAAGATTTCATTGATATCGCTTTCTGTGAGCGTCTCTGTAGCGGCGGCGGCGATAATCTCAGTTCCCTCAATATTAATAGATTGCTGATTGGAGCGCCGCCAGTTGTCTTCTAAGGAACGCGAGCCCCACTTTCTTTGAAATTCTCGCTGCCCTCTTTTCACTTCCCGTTCGTCGTAGGCCCAAAACTTTGACTGATTCGCCGCTCCTGCGGGTTGTATTCCAGGTCGCCCCGGGACAGAAGGCGCATTTCCACCGCCTGCAATATTTCCCTGCGCTTTCCTTTTCAATTCTCTCAGGCGCTCTTCGTCTCTTTCCTTTTTAATTTTAGTGGCCAGTTCTTTCCGCTCTTCGTCGGTCATTCTGCTGATAGTCAGCAGGCTGTCTTGTAGCGCGACGGTTTGGATATTCTTGGCGATTTCGTCCAAGTTGGCAGCCTTTAAAGAGGTGTTGTTAAAACGAATATCCGAGTTGTTCATCACTAAGAGCGTACTATCGTAGTATAGCTTAGCTTTCACAAAGTTCTCGTCCTCAAAATACAGATCGGCCAGCAGGAGATAGGACTCGGATTTCTGAGCCATGTTTTGAGAGCTATTCTGAAGGGAAAGCTCTAAGTATTTGATGGCCTCCTTTCTGTCATTTTGCTCTAAGGCAATTTTCGCCATGCCGTAATAAATCTGGTCTTGGAACTCTCTGTTTTTCTCTTCTTTTAACATTCGTTCCAAGAGTCTGACAGACTCCTCTCTGCTGTTGACGCCTGCCCTTGCGAGGTTCAATCGCGCCCTAAATTCCATGTCATACAGGGGATGGTTTTTGAGTACCTGCTCAAAAGCGGCATAAGCCTGCGGGCCTCGTTTGGCTTGTTGATGTATTTGACCGAGAATAAAACTCAGGCGCGCTTTGGTCTTCTTATCCTTGCTCAGAGCGATAGCCGTCTCTAAGGGTTCGACCGCCTGGTCGTATTTTTCTTGCTTGATGTAAAAATGTGATTTAGCGATAGCCACTTCCTCCCTCACGTCGGGATAAGTAGAGGGGCTGCGTTCCAACTGACTCAGCAACCTCTCGGCATTGGTAAATCTTTCTCTCTCAATGTAAGTGCGCGCTAACCACAGCACGCCTTCCTGATAGGCCGGTCTATGCTTTAGAAAATAGCTCTCGGGGTTAGATTCCACGAAATCATTGGAAAGATTGCCTAAGCTGATCATGCCTATGGGCTGATCCGGATCCTCGACTTCCATCTCTTCCTCAATTGGATTTTCCGGCTCTTTGTCCTTGGGCGTAGTTTCGACTAATTTTTCCTTACTCGTCTTGGCTTTGGTTGATTTTGACTTTAACTTCTTCTTCCTATTCTTTTTGGCCTCTTTAATTTTTTGCTTGCGTTCCTTTGCCTGCTCTTTCCTCTTTTTCTTGGCGAGCTTCTCTTTTTCCTTTTTGCTCAGTTTAATTTTTTGGCCGTCGCTCGTCGTCGTTTCGCCTTTTTTGAGGGCCTGCCTGCGCTTCTTGGCAGACTGGGATTTGGCCTCTCGCTTGGCCACCTCTAAGGGGTTAAACTCGCCCATCATAAATTCTAAGGTTTCTTCCGCCGATTCGTAGTCCTGCTTAAGGAACTGTGCCTGTCCCGATAGCAGGTAACAATCATCTGTCCATTTGCTGACTCGGTGCAGGTTGATAACGACGGATACCTTTTCAATGGCTTTGTCGAGCTTTTGAGCCAGAGCTTTGGGGTTGTCGGCTGCTACGTATTTATAGATGGGAAGGAGTTGATTGTAGTTTTCAGAGGTCTGTTCCTCCAGTTCCAATTTACTTTCCTCCAACAATACGGAGGCATTAAAATAGCCGTTGTACTCGGCGGTAGTGTTGTGGTAGAACTTGCCAATGGCGCCGACCTCGTTTTTTTTCTTCTGGGTCACACAGCCCGACACGATGAGGAAGGCCACAGATAAAGCAAGTAACACAATTAATTTTCTCAGACTCGTTGCCATTTTGCCCGATTTGATAAAGGAAATTATAAATAGATTTTAGTTAAAAGTCCGGCAGCGCTGTCCCTTGCCGCTGCATTATTCAGAAATTTACAAGAGAATTGCGAATTTTACGGAGGTTTTACCTGGCTTGTTACAAACTAAGCCGGCGCTTACTGCAAACTAAAGAAGGGGCAAATTTATTTCATTCAACACAATTGATAACGCAATGGCAGAAGAAATCAAAAAACAAAGAACTCGGTGGGAGCGCCTAAAGGATACATATCGCCTTGTTATTTTAAATAATGAGACATTCAAGGAGGTGACTTCTTACAAGCTCTCCCTGCTCAATGTCTATGTCTTGTTGAGCACGCTGATAGTGATTGTGGCCGCAGTCGTCATTATGGCCATTGCCTTTACGCCTCTCAAAAGGCTCATTCCGGGCTATGGCAGCGGTAATGACCACACTGAGATGATAAAGCTTTATCAAGACCTGGATTCCTTAGAAACCCTTCAGGCTGCGCAGGAACGCTACAACCAGGGGATACGACGCCTTTTAGTCGGCGATGTCGAGTATGCGCCATCTACGCCACCGGATCGAAAGCCGCTCGAAGAGCATTCAAAAGTTGAAAGACCGGAAGAAGATAAAAAATTGCGCAATGAAATCGATATGGGCATCATCAGAGGCGCTACGCAAAATGCTGTTTCTTCGGGTCCCTTAGATATTTCTATGAGGGAAGTTCCCTTAGAGCAGATCTACTTTACTCCGCCGCTGGGAGGATCCGTAGTTTCTGTTTTTGACCCCGATAAAAATCACCTTGGCGTAGATATCCTGGCGCCAAAAAACACCCCGGTCAAAGCAGTGATGGATGGATGGGTCATTTCCTCTGATTGGACGCTCGAAACAGGCAACACCATTTGTCTCCAGCACACCAACAATATTGTGACTTTATACAAGCACAATTCTAGTCTTTTAAAGAAGGCCGGCAGCTATGTCAGGGCGGGAGAAGCTATTGCCATTATCGGAAATACGGGCGAACTGACCGACGGGCCTCACCTCCATTTTGAACTCTGGCACCGCGGAAAAGCCATGAATCCCACTGATTTTATAAATTTTAAATAAATAAAAAGAGACGCTTTTAGAAGAGCATTCCTATAGGATTGAATCGTAAAACGAAAAGAGGCCGGTGCGGGACTGCATCGGCCTCTTTTAAATCCTACCTACTCAATAAGTTTAAAATCAGAAGAACTTCGAGCGGTAATCTGTAATATCTGCGCCCTTTCTCAGAGCCTGCATGAGCAGCGACCTGGCGGCATTGCGAGCCGTACTCTGGCTGGACGCCTGGAATTGAGCGAGGTTGGCGACAGGGGCTGGCTGTGGCTTATTAGTAGGCATGACGACATAGACGCCGTTGTTGCCGACAATTGGCGCAGAGACCTGATTCAAATCTGTCTTCAGAGCGGTAGCTACTACTTTTGGCTCGCTCGCTCCTGTCTTTGGAAGGAAAGCAGCGGCAAAAGTGATATTCGTGGCCGTATCTATCTGCGTGGAAAAGGTCTGTGCAATAGATGACAAATCTGTCTTGCCCTGAATCCGCTGGCTGATGATCTCTCCTTTTTTGCGGTTGATCACCATAGGTTCGATTTCATCTTTTACGTCTGCTACAGTGGGAACGCCGGCAGGGCGGATGCTTTTCAGGGCGGCCACGACATAATTGCTGACGTAGAATTCACCCGGGTTTTGGAAGCCATAAACCTGGGGAGAAAGATCGCCGACTTTAGGCGCCTTTACGTTGATGTCCACGCCAAAGACCCATCGGACGACCTCCCTGGAAGCCTGATTGGCGCCGAGTGCGCCCAATGAATAATCGTTGGCTTTGAGCGGTGCAGAGGTCTCGACAGTTTTGCCCTCGGCGGAAGCATTTTTGCGAAGATCCTCAATGGTCTTGCACTTTTCCTGGAATATCAAAGCATTCTCTCTGACCATATCCTGCGTCTCCTGACTGGGGATAATTTCCTGGGAAATGTAGGCTACTCTGGCAGAAGGCTCGCTGCCTGAAAATTTCCGATCAGTAACTTCCACGAGGTGAACGCCGAACTGAGTCACCACCGAATAAACTTTGCCAGGCTCGGCTGTGTAGAAACTCAAATCGTTGAAAGGCTTAACCATCATATTGGGGCCGAAGAAACCTAAATCGCCGCCCTTTTGCGCATTGGATGCGTCCTGACTGAAATGAGCAGCCAGGGAATCGAATCTGGCGGCGCCAGTTTCAATCAAAGTTTTAAGGCTGTCTATCGTCTTTTGCGCTGCGACCAGCGCGTTCATATCTTCTGCCCGAATCAGAATATGCCTTGCTTTTACGGAGTCTGGAATCACCTTTTTCCCCAGCAACTTCACAGCCCTGTAAGTGTCTATATCGAGGTAGGGGCCGTAAACGTCGCCAACCGCCATTTTGAAAATGGTATCGGAAATGGTTCCGCTCAATTCATTTTTCTTGTAGTACACATCGTCTAAAATACCGTCGTTGGCTTCGATGAAGAGCGAGTCGTTTTCGGCATCCCTGAATTTTTCCATCAGCTCTGCGATGTTTTGACGCAGGTTTGCGGAGTCTTTGGAAGTAGGGAGTACATTAAATGCGACGTACTCAATTTTGCGCGTCTCTTCGTCCTGGCGAAACATGTTTTTGTTTTCGGCAAGATATGCTTTGAAGTCATCGTCGGAAAGATTCACTTCCGAGTTTTCAATTTCATCAAAAGGAACCTGAACGTACAGGAAATCTACCTTTTGGTTTTGCTCATTAGCGACCATTTCGGCCATCCAGGAGGGAGAGTACATGGCTTTTTCCACCATTCTGGAAATCTTGGACTGTAGGCGATCTTTGACGATTTCCTTCTCCTGGTGCGCCCAGCGGTATTTGAAATCCGGCACCAACTGCCCGCTTTGAATCAACTGATCAATCTGATTTCCGGTAATGATATCCTTCATTTGATTGATTTGCTGAAAATCCAGCTGGCCGGTATTTGGATCCACGTAACGACTTGACATCACCGGACTCAGTTTGCTGGCGTCGCTGCTGAATTGAAGATCGATCAGCTCCGGTTTTCCAACGCCGATTCCAATATTCTCTGCTTCTTTTTGCAGGATAGCCTCATCTACAAAAAAGTTCCAGAGATAGGCCCGCTCGCTAAAAGCATCGCCGCTCGAACCCCGATACAACATATCGTGCATCTGGCTGAATTCCTGGTATTCGATTTTTTGACCATCAATATCTCCAAGCAGCGTTCTGCTGCCTCCAAATAAACTTTGGTTGGGATTATCGAACATTAACATTGCAATAAATAGAGCCAGAGCCGCCGCCATTGAGCCGACGAGCAGCCATTTTTGCTGTCTAATTTTTCCAATCAGAGCCATGTGAGTTAAACTTTAATTTTCCTGAAAAACAAAAAATACTTCGTCGCTTTGTACGGAGTATTTCAGTAAGAGGTTGTAAAAAAATAAAAAAAAATACTTTTTAAGTAATTGATTTTAAGAGGCTTAACCTAAAAGAAGGAGTGAGGGAAAATAAAATTTTCGTACCTTCGGAAAAAATACGGGCAAAGGTAAGGTCTTTGAACAGGAAATCAAAATTTAATATAAGAGAGGAAATGGGAGTTAAAAAATCAAATGCCGGGGCGCTCTGTTCGGCAGAGTTATCGCCCCGGCATTTGATTTTTCCGACTCAGGTATCAGGCGCCGGCCACCGCCTTTTTTTCGGCGACAAAAGCTTGCAGCCACTCTAAAGTGACGGACTTGGGTCTTTCCAAAGGCATGCCTAATGCGCGAGACCAGCAGGTGGAAGCCAGCACCCCCATCGCGCGGGACACTCCAAACAGCACCGTGTAGAAACTGTACTGATTGAGGCCGAAATGCACTAACAAAGAACCGGAGTGAGCGTCAACGTTGGGCCAGGGGTTTTTGACTTTGCCCAGTCCCTGTAAGATGCCGGGGACAACGTCATAGACTTTCCAGACGATGTTGACGATATCGTCGTCCTTAATGTATTTTTTCGCAAAATCCATTTGCGCAATAAAACGCGGGTCGGGTTTTCTGAGTACGGCGTGACCATAGCCGGGGACGACTTTGCCCTCGGCTAAGGTTTTGTGCACATAATCGGAAATCTGCTCTGCCGTAGGCCGGCGGGTTCCAATCTGATCTATCATTTCAAAAATCCACTTTATCACCTCCTGATTGGCGAGGCCGTGCAGCGGCCCGGCGAGGGAGTTCATAGCTCCGGCAAAAGAGATATAGGGATCGGCCAGGGTGGAGGAGATGAGATTCATGGTGTGCGCCGAGGCGTTGCCGCCTTCGTGGTCGGCGTGGATGGTCATGTAGAGGCGAATGAGGTCGGTAAAGTCTTTGCTTTTCGTGACGCCGAGCATTTGCGCGAAGTTGGCCGCCCAGTCCAGATTAGCGTCGGGCTGAATGTGGTCGCCGCCAAAAAAACTCCTGCGATAGATGTAGGCGGCTATTCTCGGAAGCCTGGCGACTAAGTTCATGGCGTCTTCGTAGGCGGCATCCCAATAATCTGCTTTGCTCATCCCTTCGTCGTATCGGCGGGCGAATACGGAATCTGACTGCATGGATGTAACCGCCAGTGAAAACTGCGTCATGGGGTGCGTTTCCGGCGGTAGAATATCTAACAGACGGAACGTAACTTCGGGAACATTGCTCCTCTCCGCCCATTCTTTGCTCAACCAGTCAACTTCTTCTTCAGTGGGAATTTCGTGGGTCAGCATCAACCAAAAAAGACCCTCGGGCAGCGGCTCCCGCCCTTTCCCTTTGGGAAGTTTCTCCTGTAGTTCGGGAATGGAAAAACCTCTAAAGCGGATGCCTTCATTGGCGTCGAGTAAGGAAGGTTCCCACAACATCATTATGATACCGCGAGCGCAGCCGACTACCTGGCCGAGATTGACATCGGCAACATTCATATTGCCGTCGCTGGATAAAAAATCTATAACTTCTTGTCTTACCTGATGGG
>CAZXQI010000146.1:0-8008 GCA_964643005.1 uncultured Saprospiraceae bacterium
GAATTACAATCTTATATATGCAACAGACTGATTATCATGTTAAAACAACTCTACTGTCTATATCCCCAATAGTGGTCGTCTTATCATTTAGCGTATCGTACAGTAATGCGATGGCGCTGTCGTCCGTTTTTCTGATTGTCTTGGATTCATTGGCCATGATTATATCGTTTTGAATGAAATGCCGGCCTCCTCTACCATGAGTTGAATATTGACCTTTACGCTGTCCTGTTGCCGAAAAACTGAGTCGAGGCAGATAATGCGCTTCGGACGAGACTGGATGACCCCTGCGCAAATCTCTTCATCGAAGGCCTCCATGGCGATGACTAACTCGTTAGATCCGATGCTGTATAGCGTCGTATTGGCGACGGACAATTTTTCTATCTTGGCATTTAGGTCAAATCCATTTTTCAGGAGCAGTTCATAGACCATGTTAAACTCTGTGGCGCCGTCCTTTTGAGCTTTTTGGAAAAGGCTCAATTGGCGTTTTAGTTCCTCCTCTGAATGGATGGCGTCGCCCCTCCATATTTTAAAATTGGAGGTTGCGCAGGAAAAATGCTTAAAGCCCCAGTCCTGTGCGCTCCTGTCGGCCTCGCTGATAGCGTTTTTTTTGTCGCCGGCTTCGGCCCTGGTTTTTTCGATAGCTTTTAAAATGCGATACCTCGCCAGCTCTGATATGGTGTTGAAACCCAGCGATTTAGCGTTCTTTCCCGCCTGTGTGGACTCCTCGACTTCCTCCGGCAGGGTGACGAAGATGAAGCTCCTCTTTTTGTTGTCGGCCAGGTTCTGCCTTAAAACTGCCTCCGCCGTAGTCCCCGATCCGCCGAAGAAATCCAAGACGATATCGCCCTCGCTGCCGGCGCCCAATTGCACGCAGCGCTGAATCAAATCAACGGGTTTCGGATTGGTGAAGATTTTTTTCCCGACGAGCTTTTCGAGATAAGAAGTGCCTTTGGATGTAGTATCAAGCTCGGTCCAGAGAGATTTTGCTACTCTGCCCCTTTCCTTTGCCTCAAACCAAAACCTCTTGCGCTGGGGGCCGGCTTCGCCTGTGGCGCCAAAGACGATGCGCTTGTCGGCCATGAGCTCCCGAAATTTCACATAGTCGTTTTTCCAGCTACAGCCCGGATTGGGTTTGTATATCTGGCCGGTATTGGGATTGGTTATTTCGTACAATTGATTGGGTCTTTCGCCTTCCACCTGAAAAGGGTCGGCTTTCCAGGGGCCTCGCGGGTCGTTGTCGGGATTCTCAAAACCCTCCGGCGTGTCCGGCAACCTGAACTCGTATCTGTTCTTTTTATAGTAATCTATATTTTTAAAATAAACGAGAATATGAGTATGGGAAACAGAGAGCAACGCCGTGTTGGTCACGGACTTGGTGGAGTTCCAGATGATATTACCGCAAAAGTTTTCCTCTCCAAAAACTTCATCCAATAAGAGCTTCAGCGCATAAGCCTCATTGTCGTCAATGGTGACGAATAGCGTACCGTTATCCCGCAGGAGGTTTCTCGCCAAAAATAATCTGGGGAGCATCATGGAGAGCCAGTTGGAATGGAAATGCCCGCTCTCCCGTTTGTTGAGCCTGAACAGGTCTTCGCTTTTGAGGCGCCCGCTTTTATCTCTCCCGCCAAGCTTCTTCAAATATTCCTCTTTCGACTCTGAAAATTTATCCCGATAAATGAAGCTGTCGGAACCCGTGTTGTAAGGCGGGTCTATGAAAATCATTTTGATCCGACCGTAGTAGGACTTTTGGAGCGCCTTCAGCACTTCCAGATTTTCTCCCTCAATAAAGAGATTTTGGGTGTTCTCCCAATTTTCAGAAAGATTTAAATTGGGAATAAGGGTAGCGGTAGTCGGGGTTTGCAATTGCCTGTACGCATCTTTTTTCCCCGTCCAGGAAAGTTGATACCGCTCCGGATCGCTGCCGACGCTTTCTCCCAACAGCAGTTTAAATTGCTCAAAATCTATCTGCCCTTCCTTGAAGGCGCCGGGCGCGATTTCTTTCAGTTGTTGGATTAGATTCCCGATTATGTTTAAAGAGCTCCCTTCCATGTTGATGATGTTCGTTTTGCTAATCGGCTGATACACAGGCCTTCCTTTTCAAATACGCTGAAGGCCTCAAAACTCTGATCCTGACTCAAAGCGGCGGCTTGTTTTCATAGTTGCTGGAATTTCCGCCAGGCGGCGGCGGCCAGTTGCAGCGTCAGGTCTTCGATGAAATAGCTTCCGGCGGCGGGGTCTTTCACCCAGTCTAAGCGGCTTTCCATTTTGAGGAGATGCTGCACGTTGCGCGCGATGCGGCGGGAAAATGCCGTCGGCTCCCCCTGAAAGGCGTCGGATGGAATCACCGTCAGCCGGTCGGCGCCGCCGATGATGGCCGACATGGCCTGAGTAGCCGCCTGAATCATGTTGGAATGGGGATCGTCCGTTTGCGAGGCGGGCGCCAGTCGGGACGCAATAGGCGGCATATCGGCATTGCTAAGATTATATGCGGAAAGGATGTTGGCCCAAAGGTGTTTCAGCGCCCGGATTTTTGCGATTTCCACAAAATAGTTTTTCCCCGTAGCCAGCGTGAAATACAATTGGGAGTTGACCGTTTCAGGGGGAATTCCCTTTTCTTCCAGCGTCTTTATCCATTGCACAGCATGGGCGAGGGTCTTGACCAACTCGGCAAGGGCGCTATCGTCTCCCTCAAAAAAGCGGTCTCCGTTCACCGGCAGCGTCCTGAATCCGGGGAGTTTTTTTTGGGAAAAATCAATCAGCTCTGCCGCATCGTCGGCCACGACGGCGTCGGAGAAATCCCAGTTGACGCTCCCTCGCAGCGCCTCCTGTTCGACGCCTTGTTTGGCGGCCAGCTCGCTGAAATGGCGCAGCAGATGCAGGGGTTGGGCGTTTTTATTTTTTTGAAAAAAATGAATAGAAACGGCCTCTAACACAATTCCCTCTAACAACGACTCCATGCGGTGAAGGCCGGGGTTGTCTTCCAACAAAAAGCGCAGCGCCTGCACACCTCCGTCGAGCGCCGTCAGCGCCGTTTTGTTGGCCTTCAGAATATCGTCGGCAGGAATATCCTCGCCTATTTCCCAGTCCGCATTGCCGGGCAGGGCGGGGGGAGTTTCTTTCCAATCGTCGGCGTGGGGGAAAGGGTCTGCCTGGATTTGACCTAAGCGAAACTGCAAATCCGCTAAGGGTTTCCCTTTGAGATCCTGCTCAATTTTCGCCAGCCATTCGGCTTTTGATATGGGTGGAAATTCGGTGAATAGCTGCTGCATTTTTGTTTTTTTTACCACGAAAGGCGCGAAGCCATGCGCCGTGTCCCGATGTGGAAAGAGAGATTTCTTTTTTCGTAAAAATAGAGACTCTGGCCGCTTTTCCAAAAACAAAAACAGCCGCAGGAGTAAAATTCCCTGCGGCTGTTCAATTTCTGGTTTATAAAACTTTTGAAATCAATAGCGATAGTAATCCGGCTTGAAAGGCCCCTGCTTTTCCACGCCGATGTAAGCGGCCTGTACGTCGCTCAGTTCCTCCAGCTCCACGCCGATTTTGGCTAAGTGCAGTCTGGCGACCATTTCATCGAGGTGCTTGGGCAGGGTATAGACCTGATTTTCGTACTGGTCGTGATGCTTCCAAAGTTCAATTTGCGCCAACACCTGATTGGTAAAGGAATTGGACATGACGAAGGAAGGGTGACCCGTAGCGCAGCCCAGGTTGACGAGGCGACCCTCGGCCAGCAGGATGATATCGTTGCCATTCACCGTGTATTTGTCCACCTGTGGCTTGATGTTGACGTGGGTTTTGCCGTAGTTGTTTTTCAGCCAGGCCACGTCAATTTCATTGTCGAAGTGTCCTATATTGCAGACGATGGTTTTATCTTTCATCAGGCCGAAGTGTTTAGCTGTGACGATATTACAATTGCCCGTAGCCGTGACGATGATATTGGCTTTCGGAACGGCGTTTTCCATTTTTAAAACCTGAAACCCATCCATGGCGGCCTGCAAAGCGCAGATCGGGTCAATTTCTGTGACGATAACCCGGCATCCCGCACCGCGCAGCGAGGCGGCAGAACCTTTGCCCACGTCGCCGTATCCGGCCACGACGGCTACTTTGCCCGCCAGCATGAGGTCGGTAGCGCGGCGGATGGCGTCCACCAGGCTTTCCTTGCAGCCGTACTTATTGTCGAATTTCGATTTGGTCACGCTGTCGTTCACGTTGATACAGGGGAGCGGAAGGGCGCCCTTTTTCTGGCGATCGTACAGGCGGTGGACGCCGGTGGTCGTCTCCTCGCTGATGCCGCGAACGCCCTGAGCCAGTTCCGGATAGTTGTCGAGCACGATATTGGTCAGGTCGCCGCCGTCGTCGAGAATCATGTTCAGCGCCCTGCCGCCTTCAAAAGCAAACAGCGTCTGCTCGATGCACCACCAGAACTCCTCTTCCGTCTGTCCTTTCCATGCGAAAACGGGCACTCCCGCGGCGGCAATGGCTGCCGCAGCGTGGTCTTGTGTAGAGAAGATATTGCAGGAAGACCAACTCACCTGCGCTCCTAATTCCACCAATGTTTCAATCAGGACGGCAGTCTGCACGGTCATGTGAAGACAGCCGGCGATGCGGGCGCCTTTCAGCGGCTTTTCTTTTCCATATTTTTCCCGAAGGGCCATCAGACCGGGCATTTCAGCCTCGGCAAGTTCGATTTCCTTGCGGCCCCATTCGGCCAGTGAAATATCTTTCACCTTATACTTCAGGGATGTCTCAGTTACTTGCATTTTTTTAAAAAATTTTTGATGAAAAATTGAGATCGTTCGGGATTCTCCTTTAAAAGAAGGATTTTGAATTTTCGAGGTGCAAAGATAAGGTTTTACCCGCTGAAAAGTTGCATCAGAAGAATTCTGTCCGGCAGCCGGTTTGGGTGCGACGGGAGATTTTTTTTATGAGAAGGGATTCTTTTTAAAAAGCAGACAAGTGTGATTTCATGGGTCTTTCCCTTTTGCCGTGTTTGTTTTTTTTAAAAAAATGGGTGAGTGTGATTTCCCTGAGCCTTTCCCTTTTTACTGTATTTGTTTTTTTAAAAAAAATAGGCGAGAGTGAATTTCTCAGAGTATTTACCTCCCCGCTCACACCCATTTCCCTACATTATTATCCACTGGATCGGTCATTTTTTCTAAAAGCTCCCCGAAGTCGGTGGAGTGTGCGAACAGGGAGAGGTTGACTTCCCGCAGGAACCCATCCAACCACATTTGCCGGACGTGTTCGATGAGGTGGTCGTAATAGCCGTTGACATTGAGCAGGCCAATGGGCTTGTTGTGCAACTGCAATTGCCGCCAGGTGAGGATTTCAAAAAACTCGTCGAGGGTGCCATAGCCGCCCGGGAGGACGATGAAGCCGTCGGAGACCTTCGCCATCACCTCCTTGCGCTGGTGCATGGTTTCGGTGACGATAAGTTCCGTCAGCTCCGTGTGGCAGACTTCTTTTTCTTTTAAAAATTCGGGGATGATGCCGAGTACCTGCCCCCCGTTCTCTAAAACTGCATCCGCCATTACGCCCATCAGACCGACATTGCCGGCGCCATAGACGAGGCGGATATTGCGCTCGGCGAGGACGGCGCCGATGTGTCGGGCTACCTCGGATTGTACCGGATGGAAGCCTTTAGAAGAGCCGCAAAAAACGCAGAGAGAATGGAAAGGAAGTTTCGGCGTATCTGTTGACATAAGTTTTGAAGACTGAAACCCACCCCGAAAAGAAGGTGAATTTTTTTAAAAAAAAGTGAGAATGGAAGACTACAGCGCTAAAATTCAGCGGCCTCTTTCTGCGGGCAAAGGAAAAAAGATTGCTCCATTTTTTCATAGTCGGAAGAGCTCCATTTTTAAAAAAGGCTCGTCGAAAAGGCTCCTTTAGGCGCTTTTCATTTTTGCTACTTTTGCATGACAATTTAAAAACCTGCGGGAAACCTGCCCATATTAATAGCTGTAAAAATTAACTAAAAGGATGTCTAAAGAAGAAAAGATTGCCCGCTTTGATCCCTCGGGAGTGGGTCTGAAAAACGGCCATTTCATCGGCCTGCCCTTTGGCGAGGAAGATGCGGAAATCATTCTGCTGCCCGTGCCCTGGGATGTCACCGTTTCCTATGCCGAAGGCACTGCCACCGCCGGACAAAATATCCTGGCGGCATCTTCACAACTCGACCTCTACGACCCGGATCTGAAAGACGCTTGGAAAGTTGGCCTATACATGCGCCACCTCGACTTGGCTTGGCTCAATCGCAATGAAGAACTTCGCCCCCTCGCCGAAAGCTATATTGACTTTCTGGAAAATGGGGGAACTCCGGGCGATGACCGCCAAATGGACTTAGCGCTGGAAGAAATCAACAACGCCTGTTTAGCGCTGAAAACCTGGGTATTTGAGGAGACCTCCATACTGTTGCGGAAGGGGAAGCGCATCGGCTTAGTGGGCGGAGAGCATAGCGTGCCATTGGGCTACCTCGAAGCCTTAGCCCGGCATGCGGGAGAGTTTGGCATCCTCCAGTTGGACGCTCACTTAGATTTGAGAAGGGCTTATGAGGGCTTCACCTACTCCCATGCCTCTATCTTTTATAATGCTTTGAAAATCAAGGAAGTTACAAAACTCGTCCAAGTGGGAAGCAGGGACTATTGTGAGGAGGAATTGGATGCGGCGCAGGAAAACGGAGAGCGGGTGCGGATATGGTTTGACTGGCAGATAAAGGAAGAGCTATTGAATGGCGGCAGCTTTCATCAGCTTTGCGAGCGCATGGTCGCCGAACTTCCGCAACGGGTTTACGTGAGTTTTGATATTGACTGCCTGAGGCCTTATCTCTGCCCTGGCACAGGTACGCCCGTCCCCGGCGGATTAGAATTTGAACAGGCTATTTACCTGATCAAAACCTTAGTAAAAAGTGGCCGGGAAATCATCGGCTTTGACCTGAGCGAGGTAGCCGGCATAGGCAATGAATGGGATGGAAATGTCGGAGCGAGGATCCTATACAAACTGGCTAATTTGATGTGGCTGGCGAAAGGGAATGCCTAACAGAGGGGCGGGATACGGCGGCTTTGAATAGCTTAAATTGTTTGTTGGGAAGAAGAGCTTTCTCTTGTGCTGGCTTTGATTTTTGATTTTGATTCCTTTTGGCTTTGGGGATGGAAAGGAGCTTTTCCTTTTTTGATGGACGATATAAGATTGACGATTTTTGATTTTTTTGAGGGAACGGCTCCCCTTGTGGATGAAAAGCCTGTCCTGAGGGGTGAAAGTGGGCTATAGGGATAAAAATTGGGAAGAATCGTTGAAATCAACTTACTTTTGCCGGCCTTAAAAAGACTCGCTGCCAATGTGTCGAATTTGTTTTTTAAAACAACTGACAGTCAGATAGTTGAAGGATTTTTTAGGAGGGGAGGCGCCGAATCTGGATTTTCGGTCGGCTCCAAAAAAACGGCTCCGGATTTTGAACCTGCCGGAGTTTTTCAAAAGAAATTTAACTGATGGATATTTTAATCAAGGTAGGCCAATTGTTGTTAAGCCTTTCCATTTTGATCATTTTGCACGAAATGGGACACTTCTTTCCTGCCAAATGGTTTAAGACCAGAGTCGAGAAGTTTTACCTGTTTTTTGACCCCTGGTTTGAACTTTTCAAAAAGAAAATTGGGGAGACGGAATACGGCATTGGCTGGCTGCCGCTCGGCGGCTACGTGAAGATTGCGGGCATGATTGACGAGAGCTTTGACACGGAGCAGATGAAAGAAGAGCCAAAGCCCTGGGAGTTTCGCTCGAAACCGGCCTGGCAGCGCCTCATCATTATGCTCGGCGGCGTGACGGTTAATTTTCTTCTGGGCTTTTTCATCTACGGGATGATTTTCTGGGTCTGGGGCGAGGAGTTTATTCCCACTAAAAATGTGACATATGGCGTCCAGCCGGATTCCTTAGGAATGGTTATCGGCATTCAGCCCGGCGACAAAGTCCTGGCAATAGATACCGTGCAGTTGAAGCGCTTTAATCCCAATGTGGTCAA
>CAZXQI010000147.1:0-7634 GCA_964643005.1 uncultured Saprospiraceae bacterium
TCAATGGAAACCCTATCAACCAAACCAAACATGCTTTGGCCGCTTAATAGCTCAATGCGTTAAAATTATTCTTGAAATTTTAAAGCACCTAAGTAGTTACGCCTTCCTGTTTTGATCCTTGTGATCTCGCCGGGATTCGAACCCGGAACCCTCCCGATGAAATCGGGATGCCCTACTGTATTCCGTGGATGAAATAAAAAAGGCTACCGCGTGGGTAGCCTTTCTCTTGTGATCTCGCCGGGATTCGAACCCGGGATCCTCCCGATGAAATCGGGATGCTCTACCGTATTCCGTGGATGAAATAAAAAAGGCTACCGCATGAGGTAGCCTTTCTGTTTTGCTCTTTTGTGATCTCGCCGGGATTCGAACCCGGGACCCTTTGATTAAAAGTCAAATGCTCTACCGGCTGAGCTACGAGATCTAACCATCTTTATTTTTTCAAAAGCGGGTGCAAAGATAAATCTCTGAACTCTAAAACCAACTTTGAAAACAGATTTTTATAAAAAAGTATTTCCAGGCCAAAAAGTTCTATTTCGGAGGTCTAATCCCGGCCTGGTCAATGGATAATGAGCTTCTGGCTGAACACAGGCAATTTTTTTGAAAAAATGCTGAGTATATATGCGCCCTGGGGGATGCCGCTGACGTCCACAGAATCGCTGTCGAGTTTTCCTCTTTTCATCAGCCTGCCATCCGTTGAAGAGATTTGCCAATTGAGTCTTTTGAGCGCCGGAAGGTTGACTACATAGACAATCGAATCGGCGGGGTTGGGGTATGCTCTGATTTCCTCGACGGTCGCTTCCTCTGTTGCCGAAGGGAAAACCGTGTCGCCGAAAAGCCATAAGTAGGCGGCGGGAAATTCTCTGGCCCAGTACCACTCGCTGTGCTGGCCGTCTGTGTGAAATACCTTTTTCAGTTCTTCGGCGCCATAGCCGTGGCCTTCTAAGACTGAGTACATCATATTCACGTCTGCAACGACGGAGCCCTGGCCTTCGGTCGTGCCGGCCAGGAAATAGATTTTCATATCCTGGAGCTTTGGCTCTGCGGCTGCCTGGTCGAATATCTCCGGGTCGTTGAACCAGAAGGCCGGAGAGAAAATGCCTGCTTTGCTAAATACATCCTGGTGGGCGATGAGGCCGTATTGCGAAATCAGGGCGCCGAGGGAGCTGCCGAAGAGAGCCGTGAATTTCGGCTCCGGCAAGGTGCGATAATTGGAGTCTATGTAGGGCTTTAGCGTTTCTACTATAAAACTAATGTATAGGTCGCCTTCTCCGCCTTCGTTGTACTGGCTGTTGAGCCAAGGCGCATATTCATCGAGGCGTTTGTCTCCACCATTGTCAATGGCGACCACGATACAGCCATAATCCCCCTGGCTAAAAAGCTGGTTGAGCGACTCGTCCACTTCCCATTCTCCCGCAAAGCTGGTGTAGGCGTCAAATACATTCTGGCCGTCTTGCATATACATAACGGGGTAATGTTTACCAGAAGTATCGTAATCGGGCGGTAGGTAAATCCATACCCTGCGGCTCCGATCCAGCTGGGGCATAAAGAAACCAGGGTCGAGGATATGCACATTGTCGGCGGCGGTAGTATTCGTCCCGCCGAGGTCTTCCCAGGCCAGTATCTGAAGTTCGAGGGTCGTCGCCGTACCGTTGTAGTTAAAAGTTCGGTTAGGCAAGTAGGTTCCGTTGGCATTGCCTTCTACGGCGCTCCAGCTACCGCGGGTAAATTTGTATTCTATCTGCCCAGCCGGCGGATTAACCGTAATCTGGTAAGTTCCATCCACCTTTTTTTCCAAAATATAATTGGGATTGCCTGGTTCCCAGTTTTGAAAACTGCCCGCCACGTAAATTTGGTCGCCCGCCGGCGTATTGGCCGGAATCTGGGTGACGACCAGGGTCAGTTGAGCAAAAGCCTGCCATGAAAAACAGGCCAGTAGAAGGAGTAATCTATATTTCATCATTTTTAAAAATTTTGATTAAAAACTTGTTGTCGTAAAAAATGGTCGGCAAGAACCAGCGCCGACATCGCCTCCACAACGGGCACGACGCGGGGCAAAACGCAGGGGTCGTGACGTCCACGACCTTCGACGGTCACGCTCTCGCCGGCCAGATTGACGGATTCCTGCGCCGGTATGATGGTCGAAACGGGTTTGAATGCAACTCTGAAAACGATATCCATACCGTTGGAGATTCCACCCTGTACGCCGCCGGAATTATTCGTCCGGGTGCGAATCGCACCGCCATCGTTAAAAAATAAATCGTTGTGCGCCGAGCCTCTCATGCGGGTTCCTCCAAAACCGGAGCCTATTTCGAAGCCCTTGCAGGCGTTGATGCTCAACATGGCCTTTCCCAGATCAGCATGGAGGCGGTCAAAAACGGGTTCGCCAAGTCCCGGGGGGCAGCCTTTTATCACGCAGGTCGCCACGCCGCCAATGGTGTCGCCGACTTTGCGAACCTCTCGGATGAGCGCCTCCATTTTGGCAGCCATTTCTAAGTCGGGACAGCGAACCGGCGTGGCCTCAATGGCTGAGAGTTCGAGTTCATCATAGCTCTTTTTTACTTCCAAATCCCCTACCCCGCTCACATAAGCCCTCAGTGCAATATTATTTTTTATTAAAAATATTTTGGCAAAAGCGCCCGCGGCCACTCTGGCTGCGGTCTCGCGCGCAGAAGAGCGCCCGCCCCCGCGGTAGTCGCGGATTCCATATTTTTTAAAATAGGTAAAATCGGCGTGAGAGGGGCGAAAGGTATCTGCAAGGCGGCTATAGTCGCCGGGGCGGGCGTCCTCGTTGCGGATGAGCAGGGCGATGGGTGCGCCGGTTGTTTTTCCTTCAAAAACTCCCGACAAGATTTCGGCCTTATCGCTTTCCTTCCGTCGGGTGACGATGGAGGATTGCCCCGGTCGTCGCCGGTCCAGCTCCGACTGGATGAAATTTTCATCCACTTCCAAACCAGCCGGGCAGCCGTCAATGACCACGCCAATAGCAGAGCCGTGCGACTCGCCAAAGGTCGTGATGCGGAAAATCTGCCCAAATGAATTGCCAGGCATGGAGGAGTTTTTTAGTGGATTAAATTTTTTTAAAAAATAATTCTTCGGATAGACGGGCGTCAGAAGGTGTCGGCCAAAAGATGGTCAAAGGTAAAAGTATTCATTTGGAAAAAAGGAATTTTCGAAGAAAGGGAAAAGGGCGTTTAAGAGAGAAGCAAAGGAGTTTTCGGAGGAAACTAAGGGAGTTTTTAAAAATACCTTAGTCGCCCGTAGGGGTGTTTTTTTATTTTAAAATATTGATTTACAATAAATTAACCCGGTAATGTCCAAATTAGGAGCGCCAATAAGGCAATGCCGTTTGGCCGGCAAATCCCAATGGATAAGCGGCGAAATCAATGCCTGGCTTTAGACCGGCATCGCTCATTTTTTCTTTTTCCCCGGCTTATCTTTTTCTGTATCTACTAAAATCTGCGAGCCTTGTCTGAGGGCTTTGGAAACGGCAGCGTAAGGGCCTTTCACGATTTCTTCCCCTTCTTTTACGCCAGATAAAATTTCAATGAAGTCGTTGTCCTGAACGCCGGTTTTCACCTCCCGCATATCAACTGTGTCTCCGTGCATTTTTACAAAAACCACCTCCATCACGTTGTCTTTTAAAAAGGACTGAGCGTCGTCCTCTTCTTTGCTCTGTTTCCTGTCTCTGGTGCTGACCGACTGAATCGGCACACTGACCACTCCTTCCACTGTTTTTGTATAAATCTCCACCGAAGCCGACATGCCGGGGCGGAATGGGTAAGGCTTGCCCAAGGTCGCCAAATCCCGATAGGATTCCGGATCAATATCAATTTTGACGACGAAGTTCGTGACCTGGTCGGAGGTCAGGTTCACTGCGCCGGCAGCGCTGACGAGGTTGCTGGCGGTATGGGCTATTTCGACAATTTTTCCTTTGAAGGTCCGGTTGAGGTAGGCGTCAATTTCTATATCGGCCATCTGACCGAGGGCGATTCTGGGCAGGTCGTTCTCTGTGACTTCCACCTGAACTTCCATCACCTTCAGGTCGGCAATGCGCAGGATTTCCGTTCCCGCCATCATCGAAGTGCCCACTACCCGCTCGCCTTTTTCCACGTTCAGTTTGGAGACGATGCCGCTCATGGTGGCGTAGATCGTGGTTCTTTTCAGGCTGGTGCTGATTTCTTTCAGGCTTGCCTCAGCGCTTTTTATCTGAAACTCTGCCGATTCTGCGCTCTGCTGGGCCGAACGGATATTGGCCTGCGAGGCTTTCAAATTCGATTCCAGGGTACGGAGATTGGTCTGGGAAGCGTCGAAGTCCTGCTGAGAAATGACTCCTTCTTTGAAAAGCTTTTCATTCCGCTCGTGAATGTCGCGGGCATTCTTCAACTGCGCTTCTATCTGCTCGCGCTGAGCTTTGGACGCTTCAATCTGCGAACGGGCATTGGCCAGAGCTGATTTGGAGCTGTTCACTCCGGCCTGTGCGCGTTCCACCTGAGAGTTATAAGCTTCGGGATCTACCCTTGCGAGCACCTGTCCGGCTGTCACGCTGTCGCCTTCCTGCACTAAGAGTTCGACAATTTCTCCGGAGACGTCGGAGCTAATCTTGACTTCTGTTTTCGGAAAAACCTTCCCGCTGGCCTCTACCGTTTCCCGGATGGTTCGCAGCTCTGCCTTTTCCACTTCGACTTTCTCGCCCGTCTCGCGGTTCATGGATTTAATGACAGCGCCGATGGTTAGCAGCGCTATGGCGCCGAACAGTATATAAATGAGCGTATTCTTTTTCTTTTTATTGGACATGATGAAGGAGTTGTCGTTGTTGTCAGTTGTTATTCGCGTTATTTATTTTTTTTAAAAAAAATCTTTTGAATTCTGTAAGTTTTCCAATGGGTCTTTCACTAAAATCCTCCATCTAATGTAATCTCCTTTCCGAGATAGAAGTCGAGGATTTTCAGGCGAAACAGGTAGTCGTATTTGGCCACCGTCAAATTAGTTTCAGCAATGTCAAACGTATTCCTGGCGGTGTTTAGCTGTAGATTATTGATAGCTCCGAGGCGGAATCGCTTTTCCGCATTCTCGAAGGCAGACTTAGAGGCTTCCAATGCCTTTTCGGCGGAGTCGAGCGTGCGGCGACCGGCGCGGGCGTTGGCGATGGCCTGCTGCACATTGTTTTTCAACTGTTGCCTCGCCTGATCGCTCTGCACGCGGGAGTTGAGAATATTCACCTGCGCCATTTCCATGTTTATTCTGTTGCGGCTATTGCTGTAAATGGGTACCTGGAGACTGAGGCCAACGCTTTGTCCAAAATTCTGGTTGAGCTGATCGAAGTAGGGATTGTTCTTAAAAGTTGCATTCTGGGAGGGGAACTGGACTTCCACGTCCATGCCGTTTATCCTGATGGTCTGGGTGACATAATCCGTGCTGATCTGATCTATAATTTTGGAGACGCTCGACCATCTGGAATCTATCCCGCCAAAAACAGACAGCGTGGGCAGCATGCCTGAGCGGGCGAGATCCACGCCGTATTCTGCGCTTTCCATTCGAAGCTGCGCCGCCTTAATATCCGGCTGTGTATTGACGGCAATGGAATAGACGTCTCCAAAATTCATTTCTTCGGGATTGACGTCTGCCGGAATTACAATCTGCGGCTTTTCAATATTGATTTCCACACCGGGGTCTAATTGCAGCAGCCCCATCAGGTTCACGTAGTTGATGTCTATGGAGTTGTGCGCCTGGACGATGGACTGTTCGTCATTGGCAATCTGAGCCAGCACATCCAGACGGTCATTGGCAGGCAGACTGCCTGCCTGAATGAGTTTGTCGGTGTAGTCTAATTGCTCTAAGGAAAGCTGGAGGCGGTTACTGGCATTGACTAATTGCTCTTCCGACATCAGTATCTGGAGATAGACATTGGCTATGCTCAGCGCAATATCGTTAAAGGCGGCGGCGGCATCTTCCTGAGCTGCCTGTAAATTCACTTCGCCCTGTTTGATGGTATTGCTGATGCGCCCGCCGGAGTACAGGGTGGCGCCGCCATTGATACCAAAACTATTGAAACTAATCTGCTGATTGTCAAAGGTATTGGTGGCAGGGTCTATAGTGCGGCCAAATTGGAAACCGCCGGAAGCCGACCCTGAAAAAGTGGGAAGTCTGGCCATCCTGTTTTGTCTGTCGGTGAGCCTGGCCATTTCTATACCGTATTGCGCCTGCTTTAAAGTCAGGCTGTTTTCGCGGGCGTATTCAATGCACTTTCTAAGCGACCACACTTCCTGTGCCTGGATAGTAGAATTAAATACACTGAACAACAGGAAAACAACTGCATATAAAAGGGCGGCCTTTCTATTTTTCATACATGGAAAATTGATAAAGAGTAAGGCAATATTAAATCAGCTTTTATCCACCGGATAAATATTTCTATTAAACCTCGCTACTATCGGATAAAAGGTAATAGCTTGGCCTTAATCATTAAATAAGAAAAACTGCTGCCCGACTGAGTTTTCACTCCAGCAAAGGGCGGTGCGAAGGTAAGTTTACTCCACCATCAACAAGTCTGTTCTACCCGAACTATTTGAGAGCTAAGCGCAGATGGCCGACGCCGAAGGCGAGTTCAATCCGAATTTTCTTTGGATTTGGCGCAGGTTCTTTTTCTACTGCCGCTTCATCCACTCGATGATTTCCGTGTCTTTTTTGGCGGCGACATCGGCAGGAAGGTCAACTAAGCTCCTTTTCCCCATGTCGATAGCGATAGGCAAATTGCGCGCTCCTCCTCCCTCCTCTTTCAGCACTATGTAGCGGTTGTTTTTGAAGGCTTTATTGATGTTGACGTCCATTTTGCGGGGCGCCTGGAACAGGGGATTGATTCTGAATTCGCCATTGTCATAATCATAGACAGGAAGTAAAGCCTGATAGCCATTCGCCTCATCCATTGATTTTAGGAGGAAAAGGGAGTTGTAGTTAGTCCCCTTTTCAAGTTCGTATTCGGCGAGAGGAAGCGCAGCCTGGGGATTGTCGGCATTGCTAATATCGTAAACAAAGGGGCCCATGCCTTCGGCATAACCGATGAGGTAATTTTCCCAGACCTCCATCCGGAGTATAGAGCCGCTCTGGGCGTCTTCGGTGATGCGCTTATTAAGAAATTTAGGGTTGAGCGGTCCCGCCAGCTTGCGCTTGGCGAGGTCAAAAACGTAAAATTTGTCAAATCCTCGAATAGCTATGAGATGGCTGGTTTTGTTGTAGGTGATATCGGACAGGTAGTAGGGATAGTCGGCGCTCCGATTGACCGGCAATATTTCTTTAAAGACCTCCTGGCAGTTGGAGCCATCGTAAACCTCTAAGATGCGATGGCTGTCGCCGAGGTTCGGGTCTGCGGTTGGTTCATCGGCTGCAATAGCGACGATCAGGTTTTCGCCCGCCGCCCAAAACCGGTTCCCGTCCAGGACGGTTCCGGCAACCTGGCAATCCGGCTTTGTCTGAGCGGGGGTTGCCTGGTCGGAGCTCGTCGTATCTTCAGAGCTGTTGGAGTTGTTTTCCGTCTGAGTAGCGAAGTTGCCATCGCAGGAGAAAATTGATAGTAGCAGCAGGGACAGGAATGCTTGTTGAATGAATTTCATATTTGTCATTATTTGAAACCGCAGCCGGTT
>CAZXQI010000148.1:0-7561 GCA_964643005.1 uncultured Saprospiraceae bacterium
TCCTTTGAACGTCATTCAGAAAAATAGCAATATGCGGTGTAGTTTTTTCAGTCAGTTTGTTGTAAAGAAATTTGTCAATGAAAATCTTATCAATACGGTCTTTGCTTGATGTTTTGATTGAGCCAATTACTTTTATATCGCTTTCCTTTTCAATTATTAAGTCGTGTTGGTAATTCATATTGAAAGTTGGCTGTCCGTCAACGATAACCGGAACTTGAATTGTGCCGGATTTACAATCAATGCCAATTTCACGAATGATTAAACGGATAAAATGCTCAAACAAATCGCCATTCAATTTTCTTGCTGTGTTGGATTGTCCTGCCGGTAAACCGTCCAACGCTGAACCAACTGATTGCTGAATGGTATATGTTGCATTGTTCAAAATATTACGAATTGTGTCGTCATTTTTATCAATGGTTTTGGCGTGTTTCAGAATATTCAAATACTCTTTTGATACTTTTGAAAACGCTTTTGCATCATACATTAAGTTTGAGTTGATTGGTCGGGTGATTTGAAAATTGCCGTCCTTTTTGTATTGATAGAAACGATAATGATCTTCGTTTTGCGAAACGATTGTAGCTTGTAAGTTATCGCTTATGGAATTAGATATTCATCGCAGAATGCGATGTATGCTTTCAGGTCGCTGAAATTACTTTTGTCTCTCGCTTTTTAAGTTCATCGTATTGAGTTTCTTCTTCTTTGATTTTCAAAATCGTATTTAATCCATTTTTCTATGCTCCAATCTTCAACCATTTCAATGCGGTTACAAGCCCAATCTAAATACTCTGGCGAAAGGTCGCATGCTAACCATTTTCGATGAAGTTGTTCGGAACAAACGGGCGTAGTTCCCGAGCCACAAAATGGGTCTAAAATCGTGTCGCCAACATTAGATGAAGCCAAAATAATTTTACGCAAAAGTTCTTCCGGTTTTTGTGTCGGGTGCGGTGTTTTTTCGTGCATTCCGTTGCAGGTTGTCGGCACTTCAATAATGTCTTGCGGAATTTCTAAAACGTCTTTTGGTTTTGCCCCAAGCGGATTTGGCTCCCAAATATGATTTCCGTTTTTGCCGTTTCCATATTGGCTTGTTTCCGCTTGCGGATGCGAAGGATATTTTAAAGTATGTTCGCTATACGGAATGCGAATTTCGTCAATGTTGAACGTGAAATTTTTGGTCTTGCGGAAATGCAAAATGCTTTCGTGGCTTCGTCCCCAATCTTTGCCTAAGTTGGCTTTGTTTTTATAGTGCCAAATAATCCAACGGCAAGAATTAAAAAATTTAGAAGCCGGATGTTTAATGTCGGCAAGGATTTCAGAAAAACCGCAGACAAACAATGAACCTTGTGGCTTTAAAATTCGTGCCGCTTGCTTCAATCCATTGCATAGAAAACTGTATGTATGCTTCCTGACTTTCAAATGTGTCCCAATCCGCTTTTTTGATGTTGTAGGGCGGGTCGGCAAAAATCATATCAACGCTTTCGTCATCAAGTGTTTTCAACCACTCAATACTATTGCCTTTCCAAATTTGTCCGTTTGGGTGGTTGTAAAACAAAGACGGTTTGTCAGAACTTTTACCATTGTCAAGTCTTACCCCTTTTAGTTGCAGTTCGCCAAAAAACGTTGGCAACTCTTTGTTTCTTGCTAATGTTTTCATTGTCTTTGTGTTTTTAAGTAAACAATTTTTTCTTTTGCCACTTTCAAAATTTCTAATCCTTCTTCTTCGTCCAACATTTTGTAGGCAATTTGGTCGCTAAGAAATTGTATCAATAATTTTTTACTGTCAATGCCATAGTAGTCCGCAATTTGTTTGACAAACTCTTTTGACGGTTGTCGCTCGTTGCGTTCATACTTAGCGAGCAAAGACGGGTCAGTTTGCAAGTCGCCCGCAACTTGTCTAAGAGAAAAGTCCGCTTTCTCTCGCAAGTTCCTAATCTGTTCGCCAAATGATGTAAAAGATTGCCTTTTCATATTGTGGTCTTATTTTGTCCAAAAGTAAGGAAAGTAATTTTTATGGACGAGTGTTGTCCACATATTTTTTCAACAATGTTTATCTGTCGCTGAAAATTAATGGGTCGGTAGAAGTCTGCACGCACGTCCATAGAACATATAGTTTCGATAAAAAAAAAGCCTCTCCCCACAAAGGGAAAGGCTTTTTTAAAAAAAACGAGTGTTGTATTACATCATGCCGCCCATTCCGCCTCCCGGAGGCATAGCGGGCATAGCTGATTCTTTTTCAGGTTTGTCGTTCACGACGCATTCAGTCATAAGCAGCATACCGGCGATGGAAGCGGCATTTTCGAGTGCGATGCGGGTGACCTTGGTCGGGTCGATGACGCCTGCTTTTTTCAGATCCTCGTAGATACCGGTGCGGGCGTTATAGCCGAAATCGCCTTTGCCTTCGTACACTTTTTGGAAGACGACGCTGCCTTCTTCGCCTGCATTTTCAGCGATGACTCTCAGCGGAGCTTCGAGCGCTTTGCGAACGATGGCGATACCGGTCGTTTCATCATCGTGTTTTCCTGTTACGTTATCCAGCGCTCTGATGGCGCGAACGAGTGCGACGCCGCCGCCCGGCACGATGCCTTCTTCGATGGCTGCGCGGGTTGCGTGGAGCGCATCATCTACGCGGTCTTTCTTTTCTTTCATTTCCACTTCCGTGGGAGCGCCGACATTGAGAACGGCAACGCCGCCTGCCAGTTTGGCTAAGCGCTCCTGCAGTTTTTCTTTGTCGTAGTCGGAGGTGGTGACTTCGATTTGCTGTTTGATTTGGGCGATGCGGGCTTTGATTTCATCACCGGCGCCGCTGCCGTTGACGATGGTCGTATTGTCTTTGTCCACCGTGATTTTCTCGCAGGTACCCAGTTCGGCTAAAGTGGCATTTTCCAATTTATAGCCTTTTTCCTCGCTGATGACCGTGCCGCCTGTCAGGATGGCAATGTCTTCCAACATGGCCTTGCGGCGATCCCCGAAGCCCGGAGCTTTTACTGCGACGATCTTGAGTCCGCCGCGCAGGCGGTTGACTACCAATACGCCGAGCGCCTGACTTTCAACGTCTTCTGCAATGATGAGCAGCGGACGACCTGAACCGGCAGCTTTTTCGAGAATGGGAAGTATTTCCTGGAGGTTGGAGATTTTCTTGTCGTGGATGAGGATGTACGGATTTTCGTATTCCGTAACCATGTTCTCCGTGTTGGTCACGAAGTAGGGGGAAAGGTAGCCGCGGTCGAACTGCATTCCGAGCACTTCTTCGACGTAGGTGTCCGTACCTTTTGATTCCTCTACCGTGATGACGCCGTCTTTGGAAACGCGCTTCATGGCGTCGGCGATGAGAGAGCCGATTTCCTCGTCGTTGTTGGCGGAGATGGCGGCGGCCTGTTCGATTTTTCTGAAGTCGTCGCCAATCTTTTCGGATTGTTCCTTCAGATTCTGGACGACTATTTTCACGGCCTTGTCAATACCCCTTTTCAAATCCATGGGGTTGGCGCCTGCCGTTACGTTTTTCAGACCCGTTGCAATCATGGCCTGTGCGAGAACGGTAGCCGTGGTAGTGCCGTCGCCGGCCTGATCGCCGGTTTTGGAAGCCACTTCTTTTACCATTTGTGCGCCCATGTTTTCAACCGGATCTTCCAGTTCAATTTCTTTGGCTACAGTCACGCCGTCTTTAGTGATCTGCGGAGCGCCGAAGCTTTTTTGAATGACGACATTGCGACCTTTGGGGCCGAGCGTCACCCTGACTGCATTGGCCAGAGTATCAACGCCTTTTTTCAGGTTTTCTCTGGCGTCTCTATCAAATGAAATTTCTTTTGCCATAATGGTTGGTGAATTTTTGTTTTAAAAAAATTGGAAAAAAGTTTAGATGGTTTCCAGGGTTGTTGGCGGATTCCGAAGAACGCCGCTGAGGCCGGTTCTGTCTTTAATTTAGAATGACAAGAATATCGTCTTCGCGCATGATGAGGTAATCCTCGCCTTCGTAAGATAACTCCTGGCCGGAATACTTGCCATAAAGAACGATGTCGCCCTTTTTGACAGTCAGTTTTTTGTCGTCTTTGCCGGGTCCTACGGCTACGACTTCACCCCTTTGTGGTTTTTCTTTGGCTGTGTCGGGGATGATGATACCCCCTTTTGTCTTCTCTTCGGCGGGCGCCGGCTTCACAACAACTCTGTCGTTGATAGGCTTAAAATTCATAGTAAACCGTTTTTGATTTGTGATTTATAATTGATGTGTTGATAAAACTGTTTGAACAACCGCCCCGAAAAGTGTGCGATTCCCAAGGCTGTTGTTTAACAATTGCCTGATCAGACTATTTTAGCAGAGCGCTTTTGCTCTTCCGTCTAATCGGACAACAGCCCCTCATCACAGGTTGTGCCATAGAAGAAAAAGTGACGAAGTGTCATTTACGCTGGGATTTTGACAGCCGGTGCGCCTGTCGAATTGTCAAACCAGGAGAGAATTAATGCCCCGTCTGCCCAAGATGGATTTTTTCAAAACCTATTCAAAGGAATTGACGATGGCGAGTTTTCCATCCCCGCTGACGGCCATTCTGGT
The DNA here is from genome assembly GCA_964643005.1 of uncultured Saprospiraceae bacterium. Taxonomy (GTDB): domain Bacteria; phylum Bacteroidota; class Bacteroidia; order Chitinophagales; family Saprospiraceae; genus UBA6168. Next base: position 4,544 of record CAZXQI010000148.1, read on the forward strand.
GATATTATAAATGGAGAGATTTTTCAAATCGGCCACTTCCATCCACTGGCCGCCTTTTACCGGCTTATAGCGATAGAGCCTGCTGCCTTTCCCCATCAGGATGGAGCCGTCTTTCAGGACGACAAAATCTTCCGAGCCTGAAATGGTTTTCGTTATTTCCTGCACCTGTAGGGTGTTAGGATCCATGATCTTGATCACCCAGTTGTTGTCCGTTATTTTATGAACAAAAACCAAATTTCCCGAAGGAGAAGTCTGAAAGGTGCGGCCAATATTGGTAGCGAGGTGCTGGGTGTTTTGATTGCGGGTATCGCCGAGAGAGAGGTAATTGGTCGTAGCCACATTAAACAGCGCCACCTTAAAGCGATCTAACCAATGATAGTAGCCGATTCCCCGCAGGTACTGGAATACGGCCTTTCCGCTGTCGGCCCGGTCGAGCGGATATTCCCAAAGCCTTTGTGAGCGACCCTCGTCCGTTTCGACCCTGACTACCGAAAAGAATAAATTGTCGGGGGAAAGATGAGCCGAGTATTCCGATTCCGGCGTGCGGGTCATGCGCAGCCTTGTTTTCTTTTCCAAATCCAATAAGTAGATGTCGGTCTGGTTGTCCTGAGCCATGCCCACGGTGATCAGCAATTCCGAATTGTTGATAAAAGCCGGCTGGTTATTGTAACCCGATTTGTTGAAGCCGGTGAGAAATTGCGGCTTTTTAAATAATAAAACCGTGTCCGCCCAGTGAGTTTGGAGCAAATAGATATTGGAAACCGGCAGACTTTGCCCAAAGCTCAGGCTGCTGAGAATAAATCCTGTTAGGAAAGTGAAAATTATCCTGCGCATGTAAATTTGTTTTGTTGCTAAGTGTACAAAGGAAAAGATATTTCCCGTAAAAATTAGAATCTCACAGGGGGAATGATGAATTATTAAAAGTTGATCCCCAGTTTTGAGCCTGATTTTTAGTAACATGCCAGCCTTAATGTTTACCAAAACTATAGCCATGAAAAAAATGACCTCTCTTTTTCTCGCCGCTTTCAGCCTTCCATTGCTGATGAATGCCCAGCCCAATATCGCGCTACAGACTTTTGCCTCCGGCCTCGCCCGTCCCACGGATATCGCACACTGTGGTGACAGCCGCCTCTTTATCGTCGAGCAAAAAGGCCTGATTCAGATATTAGACGAAAGCGGCAACAAACTGCCCCAGCCCTTTCTCAACATTCAATCGCAGGTGGGATCTACCCAAAACGAGCAGGGGCTTCTCGGCCTGGCTTTCCATCCCGACTACGGGCAGAACGGCTATTTCTTCATCAACTACACCGACAACAACGGCGATACGAGGGTTTCCCGCATGAGCGTCAAAACTGACAATCCCAACCAGGCAGACCCTGCCAGCGAAAAAATCCTGTTGGAAGTAGCGCAGCCCTTTTCGAACCACAATGGCGGCTGTATGAAGTTTGGCCCCGACGGCTATTTGTACTTCAGTCTGGGCGATGGCGGATCGGGCGGCGACCCCTATCAAAACGGCCAGAACCGCTTAGTCTATCTCGCAAAAATCCACCGCATAGACGTGGACAACGGCGATCCCTACGCCATTCCTCCCGACAATCCATTTGCCAACGACAGCGATGCGCTCGGAGAAACCTGGGCCTACGGCCTGCGCAATCCCTGGCGATTCAGCTTTGACCGCACCGCCGGAGACCTTTGGATCGGAGACGTGGGTCAGGATCTCTGGGAAGAAATCAACTTCCAGCCGGCCTCCAGCGCGGGCGGCGAAAACTACGGATGGCGCTGCTACGAGGGAAATCACGCCTATAATACCTCCGGCTGCCAGTCTGCCGACGGGATGACTTTCCCCGTGGCTGAGTTTAAGCACTCCAACGCCGACGGCTGCTCCGTGACCGGCGGCATGGTCTATCGGGGCTGCGAATTTCCCGCCCTGTACGGGCATTACCTGTTCACGGATTATTGCTCCGGCAAGATATGGTCTGTCATCCCCGACGGCGACGAGGCCTGGATTATGACAGAACTCGCAGACCTCCACAACTACCAGTTTTCCTCTTTCGGCGAAAATGCCGCAGGCGAGTTGTTTCTGACGGGTTTAGGTTCGGGCATTATTTATAAAATAACCAGCAATTCCGAAGCTTCCTTTTTTTCCGTAAGCCCATCCGGCTGTGAAGGAGAGGCCGACGGCGCCGCTACTATCCACATTCCCGGCAGGGGACAGGAGCCGCTTGCGGTAAGCTGGAGCGACGGCTCTTCCGACATAGACAGAACAAACCTCGCCGCCGGCTCGTATCAGGCGACGGTGACGCTTGGCAATGGCTGCGAACTGTCGCAGACGGTGGAGGTGGATTTCCTTTTTCCCGCTCCTGAAATTCCGGAGATAACGGTAAGTCTGGAGAATGAGCTGATAGCTACTCCAGGATATGCCGGCTACCAGTGGCTGTTTAATGGCAGCCTGATTTTGGATGCCAATCAGAATTCTTATAAGCCGCAGGACTCCGGTATTTTTAGCGTATTGGTGGTGGATGCCAATGGATGCCAGGCGATTTCAGAAGGGATAGAAGTTCAAATCGCCGATGCCTCCTCCATTCCCGGCATCGAATGGGTAAAAGTCAGCCCCAACCCGTTTTCCAATATTCTGTGGATTGAATTGCTGACGAATCAGTCGCTGAACCTACGCCTGCAATTGGTGGATATCCAGGGCAAAGTCCATTTTCAGGAGAGCCTGAACTTGTCTGGCTCATTGGATAAAACATTGGATTTGAACGACCTGGCGCCAGGTATTTACCAGCTAATTTTTAAAACTGAAAAGGGGGAATGGGTGAAGAAGGTGGTGAAGCAGTAGAACTTAAAGGGGAATTCACCTTTTTGAAAATTCAGTAGAAATTCCGGATACCGACTCTTTTTTCTCAGGGAGTCAACAAAAACCTGCTTCCCCAATGGAAACTTCATTTTTGAAAAACACAATGGGGAATCGCTGCGTTTTCCTGCGCCCATACCTCCAAAAGAAAAGCACTAAGAATG
>CAZXQI010000149.1:0-7468 GCA_964643005.1 uncultured Saprospiraceae bacterium
CTCGTTTATGAAGAGGGGCGGCGGTTTAGACCGGGGTGGTTTTATCCACGGGGAAGTCGCCTGAAAGAGGATAAATCATCCGCGGGAAAACCAGTCACAAAAAAAAGCGAAGACTTAAGGTCTCCGCTTTCAGGGTATTGCGTTATAAAATCATTTCTTCAAAGTTTTCAGCCTGCCGCTGCCGGTTCTTCAGCCCAGATAGGCAGGTAAAGTTGTCCTTCCAAAATAGCCCTGGAAATCACGATCCTCTGAATCTCGGAAGTGCCTTCGTAGATCTGGGTGATCTTGGCATCCCGCATCAGGCGCTCCACATGGTATTCTTTGACGTAGCCATATCCTCCGTGGATTTGCACCGCTTCAACGCTGGCGCGCATGGCGACTTCGGAAGCATATACCTTGGCCATAGCGCCGGCGGCAGCGTAGTTCATGCCCTGGTCTTTCATCCAGGCGGCTCGATAGACCATCAGTTTGGCGGCTTCGATTTCCGTAGCCATGTCCGCTAATTTGAAAGAGATAGCCTGGTGTTTAGCAATGGGTTTGCCAAAAGTCTGGCGTTCTTTGGCGTAAGCCAACGCCAGTTCGTAAGCGCCGCCGGCGATACCCAGCGCCTGGGCTGCGATGCCGATGCGCCCGCCGTCCAGCGTCTTCATGGCAAATTTGAATCCGAAGCCGTCGTCGCCTATCCGGTTGGCTTTGGGCACCTTTACGTCGTTGTACATGATGGAGTGGGTGTCGGAGGCCCGGATGCCGAGTTTGTCTTCCTTGCCGCCGATTACCACGCCGTCCCAGTCCGTTTCTACGATCAGGCAGTTGATTCCGTGGTGTTTTTTCTCAGGATGGGTCTGAGCCATGACGAGATGGACATTGGAAGTCCCGCCATTGGTAATCCAGTTTTTTGTGCCGTTGAGGAGGTAGTAATCGCCCATATCCACGGCGATAGTACGCTGACTGGTGGCGTCGCTGCCGGCCTCAGGTTCAGAGAGGCAGAAGGCGCCAATCCATTCGCCGCTCGCCAATTTGGTCAGATATTTTCGTTTTTGCTCCTCGTTGCCGAAAGCTTCCAGTCCCCAGCAAACTAAGGAATTGTTGACCGACATGATGACGGAGCAGGAGGCGTCCACTTTTGAAATCTCCTCCATTGCCAGCGCATAGGATATCGAATCCATGCCGCCGCCGCCGTATTCGGGAGAGGTCATCATGCCCAGAAAGCCCATTTCCTTCATTTGTCGAACCTCGTCTTTTGGGTATTTCATTTCCCGATCCCGTTGGATAACGCCGGGTTTCAGGACGTTTTGGGCAAAGTCCCGGGCTGCCTGTTGTACCGCTCTTTGCTCTTCTGTCAGTTCAAAAAACATATTGTGTCAAATTAGGTAAAGTGAATAAAGTAGTCGCCATCTTATTTGGGAAATGCGGCGCAAAAGTAGCAAAAAACCGTTTCGAGCCTGTCATTTTTTAAAAAAGGGAGGCGGATACGGCTCTGTTTTTCTTCCTCCCCTCCCCTTTTTCCCTTTCGATATTTTTTTCAAATACTTCTCTTACATTTGCGCCCGATTTTAAAAAGCATCTCTGTCCAAACATTTTTCAGGGATTTTTTTTAAAAACAAAACCGTTTATCGAGGTTTAGACGGGGTTTGAAAAGGAAAATATCCCTTAGCGGGGTATTTTATTTGCGGGTAAAATGGCAGTTGGTTTCCTGTGGAACAGATAGCGCAGTTTTTTAAAAAATATGTGTCAATGCCTGGGTACTCGCCTGAATGACGGCTCCTGAGCCGGTGAGCGTTCTCAACTTCTCAGATTGATACATTCTAAACCTGCCAAATTAACTTAACGCCATTTTTTAATGACTTCCAAGCTTACGTTCGGGGAACTCGGCCTGTCTGCCGACCTCCTCGAAGCTGTTTTAAAAAAGGGTTTTGAAAACCCTACTCCCATTCAGGAGCAAACCATTCCGCTCCTTCTTTCCGGAGACAGAGACATCATCGCACAGGCTCAGACGGGCACGGGGAAAACCGCCGCTTTTGGTCTGCCCATTCTTGAGCGGATTACGCCGGGACTGCACAAGGTGCAGGCGATTGTCCTCGCTCCTACCCGCGAACTCGCCCACCAGGTAGCCGACGAACTTGAAAGTTTGAAAGCCGGCCGCGACATCCAGATTCTGCCGGTCTATGGAGGGCAGGGAATGGATGCGCAGTTGCGCCGGCTAAAGCAGGGCGTGGACATTGTCGTCGCCACTCCCGGCAGAGCCATTGACCACATCAATCGAAAGACGCTGAAGCTCCACGACGTGAAGTTTGTCGTGCTCGACGAGGCCGATGAGATGCTCAACATGGGCTTTATAGAAGACATTGAGCTGATTCTCTCGCACGTGCCCGAAGGCCGCAGGATGTTGCTGTTTTCAGCCACCATGCCCCCGCCGATTATCAAGCTGGCCGAGAAATTCATGGGCGACTACGACGAGGTGAAGGCGGCGGCCCAACAGCAGTCCGCCATCAATGTGGAGCAGATTTTTTATGAGATCTATGAAAAGGACAAGTTGCGCGCCCTGCGCCGCCTGATAGACGTCGAGCCGGAGTTTTATGCGCTCGTCTTTTGTCGCACCCGCGTCGGCGCCGACCGTCTGGCCGAAAAGCTGACGGGTATGGGCATTGACGTGGAAGCCCTTCATGGGGACGTGACGCAGGCGCAGCGCGAGCGCATCCTCGCCAAGTTCAAGCGGGGTCATTCGACCATCTTAGTGGCGACAGACGTGGCGGCTCGCGGCATAGATATCAACGACCTGAGCCACGTCGTCAATTTCGATATGCCGGACAGTCCGGAGGCTTACGTTCACCGCATCGGTCGTACGGGGCGGGCGGGCAAGACCGGCAAGGCCATCTCTTTCGTTACGCCGGGAGAGTTTCGCAGAATCCGCTTCATCATGGACATCACCAAAACGGCCATTCGCAAAGCGACTCTGCCGGCGGGTCAGGAAGTCGTGGAGGCTAAGCGCAATCTGATGAAAGCCAAGATTTTTGCGGCGGCAGAGGAAGAAGTTCCGCAGGAGTATCACATCCTCGCACAGGAAGTTCTCGCCTCCGGCAAGCCCAAACAGTTGCTGGCCTCTCTGTTGAGGATGCACTTCGGCGGCTCCATGCACCCGCACGCCTATCCCGAAATCAGGGAGCCGGAGCGCAAAAAACCGGGCTTTTCAGGCAGGAGTAATTCCGATTTTCGCCGTCCGGTAAAAGCTTTTGGAAAAAAAGGAACGCCCCGTAAGTCCGAGGTCATCGCTTTTAAGAAGAAAAAGTCCAAACGGTATTAAGAGGACTTTTTTATAAAATTTTTTTTAAAAAATCAGCCTGTTAGGATGGGTGGGTTTTAAAAATCCGCCCCCCACGGCGGTATTTTTCGCGATAGTCGCTGTCTATTACTTTTGTCAAAACAGGTGGCATCGGGAGAGTCGTATTTTTCAAAAGATTAAAATATCGGGAACAGGGCGGCAGAGTTATCAGGAAATACTATACTTGCATGAAGCGAGGAAGAATTAGTTTTGCAGTTCATAAAAACGGTATGGCAACTATCACCTTAGTAAGAAAACTCCTGTTAGTTTTATTTCTGACGATTGCAATCGGCTCAGCGGCGCAGGGTCAGCAGGCTGCCAGCCCTTTTGACCTCATCCCCCGCATTGCCAAAACGGACGATCCGGACAGCACCATCACCATTGCCATTTCTTCCAATCCCTTCGACATCGTAAAAACCCGTCCGGTGAACCGCCCCGTGGAGGTCAACCGGGGTTTCAGGGTGGAAAAACAGGCTAAGCGACTGACGGCCAAAGAGAAGGAATCCATTTACAGGCGATTTCTTTTTATCACCATTTTGGCCATGCTGATTGCCCTGACGCTCATCGTCACCCTGTTCAGAATTCTGATAGCGAAAATCTGGGAAGCTTTTCTGAATGATAATCTTCTGAATCAGCTACTGCGGGAACAGAGCTCCGGACTGACCCTCGCCTATATCATTCTAAATGTCCTGTTCTTTATCAATGCGGGGATTTTCGGCTTCCTGGCCGCCCGACATTTTGGGATTGAACTGGCATCCACCAACATCAGCGCTTTGGCGCTCTGTGTAGGAGGCATCGCAGGGTTCTTTTTGGCCAAGCATTTTGTGCTTTACCTGATAGGCGCCATCTTCCCCGTCAGGAAGGAAATCAGCTCTTACCAATTCACGATTATCGTCTTCAACATCATCCTTGGTCTATTTCTCGCGCCCATCATTTTATTTGCCGCTTATGCTCCCGCAGATATGCTAAATTATATCATTTATGGCACATTTGCCTTGCTCGGATTGGCTTATTTGTTTTTAGGACTTCGAGGTCTGTTTATCGCAAACCGCTTCATCGCCTGGCACAAGTTCCACTTTTTATTATACCTTTGCACCGTCGAATTGGCTCCTTTACTGGTAATAATTAAGCTGGTTATTTCTAAGAGAAGCCTTTGAAAAAGATTAAGTCGCTAAACCCAAAATCATATAGCGAATGAATGTTGTAAACGGAAAAGAGTACGTGGAAACCTACCTCAAAGTAAAATCCATCTTAGTCTCCCAGCCTAAACCTGAGCGCTCTCCTTACTTCGATTTGGAAAAAAAGTATGACTTGCAAATAGATTGGCGTCCTTTTATTCAGGTGGAGCCGCTTACAACCAAAGACTTTAGGAAACAGCGAATCCGTCCTGACGAGTTCTCTTCTATCATTTTCACCAGCAAAAACTCCATTGACCATTTCTTTGCTATTTGCGAGGGGATGAGAATCAAAATGTCGCTGGAAACGAAGTATTTCTGCCTGACGGAGGCTGTGGCCAACTACCTGCAAAAGTTTATCGTCTATCGGAAGCGGAAGGTGTTTGCCGGAGAGCGAACAGTTCTGGACCTAAAACCCTATTTATTCAGACACAAAGACAAGGAAAAATTCCTGCTGCCCTGTTCTAATCTGGGCGCCAGACACGTGAGTACTTTTTTAGACGAACACGGGTTCAACTGGAAGGAAGCGGTCATGTCCAATGTAGTGAGCAGCGATCTGAGCGATTTGAAAGATATCTATTACGATATCATCGTATTCTTCAGCCCGCTCGAAATTGACGCTCTCTACGAAAACTTCCCAGACTTCGAGCAAAAGGCTACCCGCATTGCAGTCTTTGGAGAAAGTGCATTAAAAGCCGTCAAAGATCATGGCCTCCATCCAAACATCGTGGCGCCTTTGCGGGAGATACCTTCTATGACCATGGCCCTTGAAAAATACCTCCAGACCTCGAACAAAGAATAATCACAAGGGTTTCCTTCTTATTTGAAGGTTCTTTGTGCTACAAGTAATCTTCTAGTTGTTTTCTCATAGTATGTTTGTTTGAAGCCTCGGCGCTATGCGCCGGGGCTTTCTGTTTCCGGCAAAGTTCTTTTGGCGGAGCGACCTCCCCCTGGTTCCTCCGGGGGAGAGCCCATAGGGACGACAAAGTAACTTTTTTAAGCCTCCTTAGCGCCCTTAAAATCCTTAAGGCGTAGGCTTTCCCAAAAGACAAGCGCAGCGATTTTTAGAATCGCTGCGCTTGTCTTACTTTATTTGCTTTGCTGAAGCTTTGTTATTTGTCAATTTCAATGACCGTCGCCACCACGTTTTTTCCGTTTAGGTCGCAACTAAACTCCACGGCGTCGGGGGTGCTGAATTTGACATTTGGCACTTCTTCCGGGCCTATGGCTTCCCGAACTTTCCCTAAGTAGCTGCTCTGGCGGCTGGTGTTGATACGGCTGTTTACCGTATTCCAGTTGAGCGGAGATTTGGAGACGACTACTGCGATGTAGTCTCTGTTGCCCACCTGATCCGGCGTCATGGAATGATCGTCGGGGAAGAGGCGCGTGCCGGTGATACCGCAGTAAGGAGAGTGCTTTTCCGTATAGGGGAACAGCACGTAGCTCGATCCGTCAGCCTCCTGCCCAAAGACGTAGATATAGCATTCAATAGAGTTGGTGATGGCGACCTTGAATCTGGTACCCTGACGCATGGGTGCGCGCGTGCGGAAAGTTCGATCGCTCACTTCGCGGAGGGGAATCAGCGTTTGCGATTCGTTTTCCACTAAGCCAAATTTGACGGCCAGTTTGTTCGGATCCATGTTCGGGGAGTCGCCCATCGGGTACAAGCCGTAAGCCTCTTTTGTGAAGGTCAGGAAATCCTTGTAGCCTATCCATGCGACTCCGTTGTCTCCCCATTCCGGCCCCCAGGAGTTCATGATTTGCACGGCCTGCTTATTGTCGTCGTAGCCAATCACGCACATAGCGTGGCCTCCGAAGCCATACTGCTGGTAGTCCCGTTGTGTAGGCTGCCAGACGCTGCGCCCCACCATCTGCTGCATAAATGTCCCGCCGACCATCGCCCCGATGACTACCGGTGCGCCTTGTGCGAGGTGTTGTTTGACGCCCATGAGATCCACGCCATAATTATTTGCTCCCTGGGACAAGCGGTTATAGCCTTTAATCCTGAACTGTGAAGCCTCGTTAGCCTGACCCTGATTGGGCTGGCGGCTGCACGATCTGTCGTCATAGCTAAATTTGGAAAACGGCAGGTCGCCGTGCTTGAGCAGGGTCTCCATCGCATTGTTCATGTAGGCGCCATTGCATCCGCTCAGCGCTATCTGATTGTATAGGTAAGAAGGACTAAAAGCGATGCTGTTGGGATCGGCGCCCGTAGCTCTGGCCTGCAAAATGGTGCGGGCTGCATAGCTGCTCGCCCAGCCGACGCAGGAGCCCTGGTCTCCCTGGTGCATGCGTTTTGGCGCATATTTTAACAAAGAAATACTCGCCGGCAACTGTCCCGCTCCTGCGCCATAGCTCGCAGACAGAGGAGCGAAAACGGAAGCTTTGTCGTACTCCTGTTCGCTCAGCGTAGCTCCAAAGGAAAACTGTCCGTTGCCGGAGTTGTCTCCTCCTGCCGCTCCACCGGAGAACATCTCGCTGCCGCCGAGGAAGAAATACCAGATAGCGCCGACGGCCAAGGCTATCATCAGCCATTTGGGTTTTTTAAAAAGAAAAAGCAATATAAAAGGCAGCAACTGCCCTAAGCCGCCCAACCCGCCACTGCCGCCGGTTGACTGCTGGTCGCTATTATTATTTTTGGGCTTATCGGGGTCTTTTTCCATTCTGATTGCCATAATCGTATTTTTTTTAATTGAAAAATTAGTGAGAAAGATAGCAGAATTTACCGCTGTCAAAACAGTCTTAGGACGAAGTTTTCATTTTTAGGAACATGTCTTCACATTGATTTTTTGGCAACTATTAGCTCAATGCAATTTTCTCACAGAAGTTTCCCGCCGATGATTTTCTCCGAGGGGGACATCAATCCGAATTTATTTCGGGTTTTATGCGCTTCTATTCCGCATTCCCTATAATCTTACTTATTAGAGTTGCTTGTGACTAAACCATTGATTTTCAATAAGAGATATTACTACTT
>CAZXQI010000150.1:0-7334 GCA_964643005.1 uncultured Saprospiraceae bacterium
TGGCGCTTAACTTCCATATTGCTTCAATGCCGTAAATCTCGCAAACCTCTTTTCAGCGAGTATAAGCACTTACCATTTGACAGGTGAGCGATAGGCGCAAACTATCAGACTCCGCTGTCTCAGAACCTAGCTCAGAGAATCATAAAAGCACAGGACAGATTCATGGTTCACCTCGCCATGACCTTTTAAATTTCCCTGGGTGATTTAGGACTCATCCCGATTTACGGTATGAGATGGACGAAATTAGATTTCAAATTTCTCCTAAATTATAGCCCTCTCTTATCCACCGCCCAAAGCCCGGTATAACTCCACGCCGGCTAATAGTTGTCTCTTTTTTACTTCTACCAATTCCAATCGGGCGTTCAGGGCGTTTTGCTGAGCCAGCAGAACCTCGATGTAAGTGGCTCGGTTCGTTCGGAACAGATCGTCGGAAGTGGAGATGCTGCGGGTCAGCACGTCAGCTTCGGTTTGTTTCAACTCGAGGATCTGTTGCAGGTGGCGGATACCTGCGATACCGTTATGCACCTCGACGTAGGCGCCGATGATCGCCTGTTGATAGGCGTAGAGCGCCTCTAACTGGTAGGCGTTGGCGGCTTTGAACTCTGCCTGGATAGCCCGCCGATTCACTAAGGGCGCGGCGAGGCTGCCCAGCAGCCCATAGGTGAGCGAAGCGGGACTCGTCACGAGCAGGTCGGGTCGGAATGCCTGCAATCCGAGCAAAGCATTGATTTCGATATTGGGATAGAAGAGCGCCCTGGCGGCGTTCAGGTCTGCTTTGGAGGCCAGCACTTCGTATTCGGCAGCCCGAATGTCTGGTCGGTTGCGGAGCAGTTGAGCGGGGGCGCCTGGGGCGGGCGTCATGGCCTCGAGTTGCAACAGGTCTTCCTCGCTGATGGCGATGGTCTGCGGGTATCTGCCCAAGAGAAAATTCAGCAGGTTTTCATTTTCAATAATTTGCTGTTCCGCATCAATGCGCATGCCCTGAAGGTTGAGCAACTGGGCTTCGAACTGCTGCACGGCTAATTCATTCGCCCGACCCGCCTCCTTCTGCACCCGCACCATTTCCAGAGCATTTCGCTGAATATCAATGTTTCCATCAATTATTTTCAGTCCGGTGTGCAGGGATACCAAGGCGTAATAGATAGAGACAATTTCGGAGATGAGACCTGTCGTCACTAAACGCTGCCCCTCGACGCTCGCCAAATATCGGGCGGTGGCGGCCTTGCGCTGATTGCGCAATTTGCCCCAGGCGTCTATCTCCCAGTTACTTTGAAAGCCGATAAAAAAATCGGGCAGATGGAGGGGGATATCCTTGTCGCCGATGAGTTTCGCGCCCCGATTACCTGCGCCGTCCATCGTGTACCGCCCGAACTTGCTCAGTCCGGCGGAGGCGCCGACGTCCACACTGGGCAGGAGGGCGCCTCTGGAGGCCAGCACGCCCGCCTTCGCCATTTCTATGCGCTGCATGGCCATTTTCAAATCCAGATTATTGGAAAGAGCGGTGTCAATCAGACTGACGAGATGCGCATCGCTGAAGTATTGCCGCCAGCTTGAAGCGACGGCGTTGACAGTGTCGGCGCCTGCGCCGATAAAAGTATCCGGCAGAGGAAGCAATTGGTCTGCCTTAGACATTTCCAGGGGCTTGCAACTGCCGAAGCAAAGAGCAGCTAATGCGGCCAACAGGAGTATTTTAAATGTATTTTGCATGATATTTTTTTCAAAAAAATTAAAATGTGAATAGGGGAAAGCCGCCTTTACCACAATGGCGCAGGGGGCGGAGAGAGCGCTAATTTTTTTCAAACCCAACTAAAAAATAGCCTTGCTCTCTCCTCGCGCCATATAATAAATAATGCGCTTCAATTTTAAACTTCCAATTCAGTCAATGGAACCTGCTCCGAAATCTCCGGCACTTCCGGCTTAGCTTTTTTGATCCATTTTTCAGAGAAAGAGGCAAAGACAAAGTACAACCCGGGCACGAGCAGCACCCCGAACAATGTGCCGGTAAGCATGCCGCTGGCGGCAGCCGTACCGATGGTTCTATTAGAGACTGCCCCGGCGCCGTCGGCGAAGACTAATGGAATCAGCCCTGCGATAAAAGCAAAGGAAGTCATCAGGATGGGTCGCAGGCGCACGGCGGCTCCCTGGACGGCCGCCTGCATTACGCTCATGCCCTGTCTGTGCTTCATCGCCGCAAACTCGACGATGAGAATGGCGTTTTTGCCCAACAGCCCGATGAGCATGATTATGGCGACCTGAGCGTAGATGTTGTTTTCTAATCCCGCTATTTTTAGGGAAAGAAAAACCCCGAAGACACCCACTGGCAGCGAAAGGATGACCGGCATGGGCAACAGGAAACTTTCGTATTGGGCAGAGAGCAACAAATACACAAATAGCAGCGAAACGAGAAAAATCCAGATGGCCTGACTGCCCGCTTCGGCCTCGTCGTAGGTCATGCCCGACCAGGCGACCTCATAACCTTTTGGTAGCTTTTCCTTAGCCACTTCATGGATAGCGGCTATGGCCTCCCCGCTGCTGTAACCTTCAGCGGGTTCGCCGTTGATCTCCGCTGAATTGTACATATTGTACCGGGTAATCTGTTCCGTGCCCAACACCTTTTCTAAGCTGATGAAAGCGGCCAATGGAACCATGTCGCCCTCCTCGTTTTTCACGTTGATTTTCAACAGGTCTTCAGGCTTCTCCCGATATTCGGGCAGCGCCTGCACCATGACTTTGTAAGTGCGGCCATAGCGGATGAAGTTGGTGGCGTATTCCGAACCCAACAGCGTTTGCAGGGCGCCCATGGCATTGCTGACGGTCACGCCCTTCTGCGCTGCCTTGTCGGAATCGAAGTGTAGGGCGTACTGAGGAAAAGAGGCGTCGTAAAAAGAAAAGGCGTTTCTGATTTCCGGTCTGGCCGCCAGGTCTTCGAGGAATTGGTCGGCGACGTCTTCCATTTCTCGAAGGTCGCCGCCGTCCGTTTTGTCTATGAGGCGTATTTCAAAACCGGCAGCGTTGCCATATCCGGGCACGGGAGGAGGAGGGAAGAACTCCAGCTCTGCGCCCCGGATGTGTCGCGTTTTTTCATAAATCTGCGCGATGAGCGCCCGGTCGCTAATGCTGCGGTCTTTCCAGTTTTTCAAATTGATGAGCAAGGTGCCGTAGGTGGCGCCCGTGCCGTCGGACAGAAAACTCGTGCCCGACAAGGAGGAGACCGAGGCCACCCCTTCGAGTTCCTGGCAGATGCGCTCTACCTCGTCCACGACCGCTTCTGTGCGCTCTAAGGTGGCGCCGGGAGGCGTGTTGACGCTGCCGTAAATGGTTCCCATGTCTTCATTGGGAATGAAACCCGAGGGCAATATTTTTCCCAAAATACCTGTGAGAAGGACAAAGAGCAGCAGCGCGCCAAAGGTGGCCGCCCTGCGACCGACCCATTTTCCGATGAAGCGCACATAGGCCAGCTCCCGACGACTAAACCAGCGGTTGAAACTGTCTATGCCGCGGTAAATCAGATTCCTTTTGGCGCCTTCCTCCTTTTTATTTTTTAATAAAATAGCGCAAAGTGCGGGCGTCAGGGTGAGGGCAATAATCCCCGACAGCGCGATGGCGATGGCCAGCGTCAGAGAGAATTCTTTGTAGAAAACGCCAGTCGGCCCAGGCAGGAAGGACACCGGAATAAAGACTGCCGCCATGACTAATGTAATGGCGACGATGGCTCCGCTGATTTCGCCCATAGCGCTTTCCGTCGCCTCCATAGGGGGTAGATTCTCCCGCTCTATTTTTGCGTGTACGGCCTCCACCACGACGATAGCGTTGTCCACCACGATGCCGATGGCGAGGATGAGCGCAAACAGGGTGATGAGGTTGAGGCTGAATCCGAATAACTGCATGAACAGCAGCGTCCCAATCAACGACACGGGGATGGCTACCGTCGAAATGAGCGTAGCCCGAAAATCGCCTAAGAATAGCAATACTACCAGCGATACCAGCAGGAAGGCCTCGACGAGGGTGCGCAGGACTTCCCTGACAGAGGCGTCCAGGAAATGCGAAATGTCGTAGCTTACCTCGTAGCTCATGTCGTCGAGGAAGGTCGTTTCCTGCAACTCCGCCATGCGCTGTTTGACCATGGCAATCACGTCGCTGGCATTGGAACCCGGTACCTGCTTGAGGACGATGGCGGCACAGGGCTTCCCGTTGTACTTCGCTTTTACGTCGTAATAGGTCGTGCTGAATTCTACGTCGGCAATGTCCCGGATGCGAAGCACCTGGCCGTCGGAAGTGGATTTGATAGGGATGGCGCCGTACTCTTCTTCGGTCTGGTAGCGTCCGGTGTATTTGAGGACGTATTGTTTGGCCTGAGATCGCTTTTCAGAGCTTTCGCCCACCTTGCCCGGAGCGGCTTCGATGTTTTGCTCCTCAAGCGTCTCCAATACTTCATCTGGGGAGATGTTGTAGGTGAGCATCTTGTCGGGCTTGAGCCATATCCGCATGGCGTATTCTTTGGCTCCCATGATGTCGGCGAAGCCCACCCCGGGAATGCGCTTCAACTCCTCCAGGATTTTCAGATCCGCGAAGTTGTAGAGAAACTTTTCCTCAATGGAAGGGTCTTCGCTGAAGACGTTGATGTACAGAAGATTACTGTTTTCCTCCTTGCCGATCAACACGCCGTTTTTGACGACTTCGGGGGGCAGGACGCCCATCGCGCTCATGACCCTCGTCTGCACATTGACGGCGGCCAGATCCACGTCCGTACCCGTTTTGAAACTAATCTGAATGATGCCCTCTCCGTCGTTGCCGCAGTCGGAGGCCATGTAGCGCATGCCCGGCACGCCGTTGATGGCCCGCTCTAAGGGGGCGATAACGGCTTTAGTCAGAGTCTCCGCATTGGCGCCGGGGTACTCTACCGAGACGTTGACTTCGGGAGGAGCGATGCGGGGGAAGAGGGACATGGGCAGCCTCGTGAGCGCCAAAATCCCCAATAGTGTGATGATGACCGATATGACAATAGACAATACCGGCCGATGTATGAATCGGGAAATCATGATGTTAAATTGAAGGTGATTGAATTTATCGCATGGCCATGGAAGACATTATGTCGGAAAGCGACTTTAGGTCGGGGCTGACTTTTTCGCCTACCCGCACCTGTTGGATGCCTTCGTAAATCAATCGGTCTTCCGTCGAGAGGCCGGATGCGACGATGCTCAGGTGTCCGAGATTCCGTTGCAGGACGATACTCCGTCGCCGGATGATATTGTCCTCGTCTAAGATGTACACGTAGGTCTTGTCCTGTACGTCGAAGATGGATTTCTCAGGGATGATCATGACGTCCTTCAATTGGCGCCTAATGAGTACTTTCCCGCTGGCGCCGTGCCTGAGCCGGTGGCCGGGATTGGAAAAGCGGGTGCGGAAAGCGATGTTGCCCGTGTTTTTATTGATGACGGTTTCGGCGGTTTCCACCTTGCCTGGGAAGGGGTGTAGCTGCCCGTTTGCCAGTAGCAGGCTTGCATTTTCCTTCCATTCGGCGCTTTCCTCCTGCTCCAGATCTAAGTATTCTTTTTCCGAAACATTGAAGTAGGCGAATATGTCATGATTACTGGATAGGGTGGTCAGCAGTTCGCCCTCCTCAATCAGGCTGCCCTGCTTGCGGGGAATGCGGTTGATGATTCCGCTGTAGGGCGCTCTCACCTGCGAAAAAGTAAGGTTCAAAGAGGCAGCCGAAACGTCGGATGCAGCCTCCTGAATTTTTGCCAAAAGGACTTCGTGGCGGGCTTCGGCCATTGCCAGTTCCGATTTGGAGACGACATTTTTCTCGACGAGCAGGCGGGTGTTTTGCAATTCTACCTCATCTACTTTGGCTTCGGCTTTGGCGCTGGTCAGTACGGCCTGAGCCTTGCGCAGTTCCTCCTGAAACTCCTGATTGCTCAGACTGAAAAGCAACTGACCCTGCTGAACTTCCTGCCCTTCGTCCACGTGGATTTTTTCTAAAAAACCCTTCACTCTCGACCGCAGCTCAACGTGCTTCGGCGACTGAAGGTCGGCCACGTATTCCCGGAGGTAAGTAGTGTCAATCACGATGGGTTGGGTAGTGGGATAGGCCTCTATTTCGGCGAGTGTCGCCGGTTGTTCGTCGCTACAGGCGGAGAGAAAAAAGAGGATACCCCAGCCGGCAACGAATAGCATGTACTTGCGAATATGATGTTGTAACATGACCTTATCAATTTTGAATAAGCCCGCGCGTCTTCCTGTCTTTTTTTGAAAAAAATGTGGACGGGAGAGCTGACGCCTTTCTCCGTTTCGCTTCGGGAATCAACTTCTAAATGGCTGAATCTGAGGCGGATTACTTCGGGGCGGCGATAATTCGACTGCCCAACGAAACCGATATTGCCGCTTAGAGCAACAAGCCGGAGCGCTGGAGACGACAGGCTTTTAAAATTATTTAATTATTAAAAAAAGGGAATATGGGAAACGCTGAAAGTCTCCCGGGGCAAGTCATGCAGCCCGCTCTGGCGGTGGAGAGAAGATATCCGACACGTGCTGAGAGGAGAATCTTCTGAATGAATTGGGTCGGATTTGGCAATCTGAATGGGGGAACAGAGTCTGAGAATCTTTATTGATAGAAAAAAAGTAGGTGATGTGCTTGACAATCTCCACGGGTATTTTTCCCGGATTGTCGGGCTCGTCGTGTTCGGGGAAGCAGTCTTCGATGTTGAAGATTTGCTCTGCGACGATCTCCATGATACTTTCCATCTCATTGAACGTGCCTTCAAACAGGGAATCGCCAATAGGGTCGGCAGGATCCACGCTCAGGTTGACGATCTGTAGCGTGACCATTATCCAGAAGTATTTGAAGATTCTATGTTCTCTGATATAAATCATAGCGGGTGCAAAAGTAAGCCCTGTTGGAAAGTCAATCCAAAGTTTAAATACGAAAAATTTTTAAAGGGGTTGTTGACAGAGGGGCCATTAACGAATGGGGAGAAGGATTTTTTACCTGAATTTGCCGTGTAAGAACTGCGATTTTGACCCTTCAGAAAATGAGAACCGGCGCAGGCTTTTGCCGACAGGGGGCAAAGAATGTGCCATCGGGAGTATTGGTTGGGCGGGCGAGAGCGGCGCCTCGGCGATTCCCCTGAGGAAGAGTTCAAGTGCCATTACTCTGAAAACAAGGGGACTGCCTTAGGCCGTCTGACAGAAATTGGATTTCGATTTTTCAAATATCTGGATAGGGAACAAGTATTGATTTCCGATAAAGGCGGGCGATATTAGATGTTAGAATTTTTTGAAATAGTCGTCCCTTAAAAAGCACTTATCTCATTGACTATCAATAAAATAGATGT
>CAZXQI010000151.1:0-7273 GCA_964643005.1 uncultured Saprospiraceae bacterium
GATTCAGGAGGGAGCAAAAAATACTTAAACGAAAAATAACTTTCCAATGAAAAGGCAATTTCAAATCATAGCGCGACCATTGGCAGCCATTATTGTGATGCTGCTTTTTAGTATGGCTGCCTCAGCCCAGCCCGAAGAAGACGACGGTAAAGACCTTCGCCCTGTCAGGAATATGTTCGACGCCATCTGGCTTATAGACAACCAGAGCGCATTGGTACCGATAAAGGGAACTTTTGAGTTTGACATCCAACACCGCTTCGGTCAGTTTGGAAAAGGCTTTGATGACTTTTGGGGGCTGTACGCCAACTCCAACATCCGATTAGGTTTTGGCTATGTTCCCCTTGACCGGCTGATGCTGGGCTTCGGCATTACCAAAACCAACCTCGCCTGGGATGCCAGCGCCAAATACGCACTGCTACAGCAGGCGAGAAAAGGAGGTTCTCCGGTCAGTCTGACTTACTACGTCAATGCAGCTATTGACACCAGAGATAAAACCTTCTTTACCCGCCCGAACGAGCTGACGACAACTGACCGCCTTTCCTATTTCCACCAAATCATCATCGCGCGCAAACTGAGCGAGAAGTTTTCGGTGCAGGCTACGGGCAGCCTTTCGCACTTCAATCAGGTGCTGGGGTTTGAAAATCCGGAGACCGGCATAGAGCAGGGGAAATGGAAAAACAACCACCTCGCCGCCTCTTTTGCCGCTAAGTTGAAAGTTGGCGACTGGGTCAACCTTATATGTAATTACGACCAGCCTATAACGCAACACAACGATAAAAGCATACAGCCCAAACCCAATGTAGCGCTCGGCGTGGAGTTGACTTCCAGTTCGCACCAGTTTCAGATATTTATCGCCAATTATAATTCTATTGTCCCACAGAGAAATAACATGTTTAATCAAAATGACATGTTCCATAAAAATGGAGACAATGGATTTAATAAGAATAGTTTTCTCATCGGATTTAATATGAGCAGGTTGTGGAATTTTTAGCAATATCCTATCATACATTGGCAAAAGTCTTTGTATGGTATCCTATTGGTTAACAGCATTTTATCATTATTTTTTTAAAATAAACTAAATAATAAAAAAGATAAAAAATAATAGTGCTGCAAGTTTAATAATGCCTACTTAATAAATGTAGAAAACAGGGTTCTATGCTCTCTATATAATGAAGTTAATGTGATGAGTTTTAAATATTGAAGTCCCAATAATCCCAATGTTTTCAATTTTAAATTAATCTTCAAACTAAATCTTTTAAAAATGAAAAATGGATTTTTTTCAGCATTGATTTTACTGGCAGTAGGCGTCATAGCACTGGCCTTTGCCATGCCTGATCAATCAAAACCTTGGCCTGTACCTGATCAGTACAAGGGCATGAAAAATTCAGTGAAATATGACAAGGCCACCGCTTCAGCGCTTTGGAATAAACACTGTAAATCCTGCCACGGCAAAGCCGGTGAAGGCGATGGACCTAAAGCGGCGCAATTGGACACGCATCCGGGCGATTTCACTAAGGCCGCTTTCCAAAGTCAAAGCGACGGCGCATTGTTCTACAAGACCAAAGTGGGTCGGGACGATATGCCGGGCTATTCCAAGAAAATCCCCGACGATGAAGATTTGTGGCAATTGGTTCATTTCATGCGTGGGATGAAAAAATAGCGGGTCTTCCTGTTCGCATCGGTCGTGATTCAATAGCATCTACAGACCGGCGGCAGGTTCACTGAAAAAGAAGGGGTTTGACCCTTAAAGCGCCGTGAAGTTTTTATGCTTCACGGCGTTTTTTTTTCCAAATTTAATTCAGATTAAGCCTTCCAAAAAACAGCGCTTTTCAATAGTTGAAATAAGATTCAAGGCTTCCTGACTTACTGTAAATCAGCTATCTGTACGCTTACTATTTTTCTATTTTAAAAGTGGAACACCATCCTGCCAGGGGCGTGACAAATGTCACCCTCCACCATGACCTTCATCATGCAGTGTAGCTATAAAAAGCCTGGACATTTGAGTCTGACAAAATGATGACAAAGAAGGATATTCCAACAAATTCTTTTAAAAACAAAAAAATCGCATCAGCCATGAGATTAAAATTTTCATTTTTATCGCTTGCTACAATGGCTTTAGTTCTCGGGTTTTTGTCCTGTAAAGGCGACCTCGGTCCGGCGGGTCCGATAGGTCCGACCGGGGAAACGGGTTCCGTCGGTTCGACCGGCGAACAGGGCTGGGGAACGCAGGACTGCGCCAAATGTCACACTTCCCAAATCATTGCCGCCAAGCAATTCCAATGGGAGCATTCCGTCCATGCCACAGGCGGCCACTTCACGCATAATGCGGCGTCATGCGCGCCCTGCCACACCAGCCAGGGTTTTCTGGAGGCGCTCGAATCCGGCAGCACTTCCACAGCTGCAACGGTTCACGATCCACTCCCTCAAAATTGTTACACCTGTCACCAGATCCACAGAACTTTCACGGAGGAAGACTGGGCGCTGACACAGACCGATCCCGTGAATTTCCGGGTGGGTGGAATGGCGGACGTGGGCAAGGGCAATTTGTGTATCACCTGCCACCAGGCGCGGACGACCAGTCCCGCAGTACCCGATCCGTCCAATCCTCCTGCAAGCGTTGTATTGACCGCAGCTCAAAATCGCTTCGGGCCTCACCACGGCGCCCAGGGTATGCTGTTCACAGGGACGGCCGGCTACGAACTTGAAGGCCCTGAGGCATACAAGAATTCCGTCCACACCAATGCCGTGAAGAACTCCTGCGTCACCTGCCACATGGCTACCGCCAACGGCGTCACTTCCGGCGGGCATACTTTCAGGGTGGCTGATTCTGAAACCGGCGCTATCAATACAGCCGGCTGCGTGCAGTGTCATTCCGACGTCGCGGGGCTAAACACCAAAATTTCAAATACCCAAAATGAAATCGCTTCGCTCTTAGGCAACCTGAAGACAAAACTGATAGACAAGGGCTTATTAGATGGAAATACCGACCTGGCTGTGCCCGGTGAGTTTAAAGGCCACGAGTTGGGCGCTTTCTATAACTACAAGTACATTTCAGAGGATAAGAGCTTTGGCGTTCACAACTACAAGTATGCGAAAGCTTTATTAGTGAACTCCATCGCCGCATTGCAATAAACAGAAAACTGTCGGCAAATACAGCCGGCGGCACTCAACGCGACGGAAAAGGCAGTTTAATGAGCTGCCTCTTCCGCGTGTTCCAATTCTGACATTCCGCAACCCGTCCTTTCATTTTCACTCCATCATTCAAAATGCATCAATATGAAACGAATATTCAGGTTTCTGTCTCCTTCTTTTAGCGCGCTACTGACCGCCATCGTCCTGCTTTTCCTGGGAGGGCCATCGCTTTTTGCGCAGGATGACGAGGCGCCGCAAAAAGATACCCGTCCGGTGCGGAATACCTTTGAAAGTATCTGGCTGATCGACAACCAAACGGTGATGGTTCCAATAAAGGGAACTTTTGAGTTCGACATCATCCACCGTTTCGGGACATTGAACGGGCAGAAATACGACGACTTCTACGGCATTTTTGCGCCTTCCAATATCCGTTTAGGCTTCAACTTCGTACCGGTCGAAAGATTACAGGTGGGTATAGGATTCACGAAGGAGAACAATATGATTGACTTCAACGGGAAGTATGCCATCTTGCGTCAGGGGCGTTCGGGAGGCTCTCCGGTGAGCCTTACCTATCTCGGCTATGCCACTATTGATACGGGGAATAAAAGGAATACCCAGATTAAATTTAACGAAGGCATTGACCGGCTCTCCTATTTTAACCAATTAATGGTAGCCCGGAAAATAACGGATGCGCTATCGCTTCAGGCCTCGGGCAGCCTGTCCTGGTTCAATTTCAAAGATTTACAAAAGGGAGAACTCGGCTATTTGAGCGCAGACAAGAACGCTCACTTCGCCGCCGGGTTTCTGGGCAGGTATAAGCTAACGCCGGTTATGGGGCTTATCGCCAACGTGGATATTCCACTGTCTCAACACGAGTTCACCGACAACAAGGCCAACATCAGTTTCGGCGTAGAAATGGTGTCCAGTTCGCACGCTTTCCAGATTTTTGTCGGAAACTACAAGAGCATCCTCCCGCAGTATAACAACTCATTCAGCTCCAATTCTGACTTCCTGATTGGGTTCAACATCACCCGTCTCTGGAATTTTTAGGGATAAATTTTTTAAATAAATAGAAAAAAACAAGGGCAGGCGCTTTCACAGCGGTCTGCCCTTGTTTTTTGGCGTCGGCTTTCAATAGAGCGCCATATCGAATCTGCGTCGGTATTTTCGGGTCAGTTCATTGGCGGCGCCCCAGTGGTGAAAGAGCGCTATGGCCGAGCGTCGGGGCAGGTCGTTTTGAAAGCTCTTGTCCACAACAACCGCTTCAATAATCCGCTCCATGGCGGTTTCCTGATCGCCATTTTTCAGGGCGCTCCGGGCTTCCGCCAGCTTCCCGGCAGCCGGATCTCCATTGCTATGCTCGAAGTTCACTAAGGTCGCCAGCGTGCGAATATCTTCGGCCAACTCATATTCAGGCTCCGCCACGCGAATATCTTCTACTAAAGAAATGGCGCCGTCTGGATCCTGAAAGACGAGGTATCCGGCCAAAGCCATTTTAGCGCTTCTGTCATTGGGGTATTTTTTTAAAAAATCCTGAAGCAGCTTTGTAGCCTCTTCCTCGGAGAGATTTTGGATTTTTTCGAGTGTTTCCTGCAACTCCCTCTCGCTGTCGCTTGGAATGGCCTCGTTGAGCCAGGCCTCAATTCGGTTCTTTGGCAGAGCGCCTACGAACTCATTGACGACTTCCCCCTTGTGGAATAGCTTCACGTTGGGGATGCTCATTATATCGTACTGCTGAGCCAATTCCGGCTGGTCCTCGGTATTGACTTTCACTAATTCCCAGCGTCCCTTCTGCTCCTCCGCCAACTGCTCAATCGTTGGGCCAAGTACTCGACAGGGGCCGCACCAGGGCGCCCAAAAGTCCACGAGCACGGGAATAGTATGGCTGCGTTCAATTACCTGTTTCTGAAAATTTACCATATCATTTTTGTTTGTATTGTTAGAGGGAGGTTATGTCGCTGTGTATTGAAACAGTACTCTCTCCCAGCCTGCTCAGGGTCGCTCAATCATCATTCCATTGTATTTTTTTTGAAAAAAAGGCAGGCCTGCTAAAAACTTAGATGTCAAAATTTCCATCGGACATTTTTAATTAGTCAGATTGGCAGGCGTCGCCGTGGCCAATAGGCAGCGTCCCCCCAATTGCTTCTGTTTCAATTTCGTTTGCGCTTCTAAACCCTGTCGGTCTCAAGTCTGGCATTTTTCTTTAGATGCAATAAACTCCGCGCACTCTTTCTCTTCCTTTCCCCGTTATTATAAAAAAAACAAGAAGCGTATGAAGTTCAAATTACTTCCTTTTTGCCTGCTCCTCGCTGTCGGCGCCCTCTTTTCCCAAACGAGCGATTTTTTTGAACTGCCGGAATATATTTCCACTTCTTCTTTTGAAAATAAGGACTGGCTCGTTCACTCCATCCACACCGAAACGCAGATTTTTCGGGAAAATGAAAAAGACATCGTGATGAGCAACGGTCTGCTCCTGCGACGCTGGCGCATCAGTCCCAATCTGACGACGACCCATCTCACATTGCTCACAACAGGGGAAAGCTTTCTGCAGAGCCTAAGTCCGGAGGGCATGCTCATCCTCGATGGGGACTCGCTGGCCATCGGCGGCCTTTCCAGGCAGGCGAAGTACGCCTACCTGAATCCTGAAAGCATAGACACCCTGCGCTCTAATGCCGGGGCATTTCAGTTCGATCATTTTGAAACAGGAGAAATAAAGCCCCTGACCGACTGGAAGCAAACCCGCCGGGTCGGGCAGCCCAATTACCCTCCAAAGGGCAAACGCCTGGATTTTTTTTTCAAACATCCAGACAGGAAGTGGCAGGGAGTGACAGTCGTTGTCCATTACGAAATGTATGACGGCATCCCTCTCATCTGCAAATGGTTGTCCGTTCATTCTGAGGGGCGCAGCAGGCTGAAAATCAATAGCTTTACCAGCGAGATACTCGCCTTCTGCGAAGAGGGATATTCCATGGATCATTCCGACGACAACGCATCGCCAAATATTTTCGTGAAAACCAACTACAACTTTCAGGAGAGACTCAGCCGCTTCCCCAATCAGGCCGTGAGCTGGCAATATTCTTCCACCTTTCCTCACTCTGACCATTTTTTTTCAACCTCGCCCAATCTGCTGTGCGTCAAACCTCCATTTGGCCCGGACGTAACGCTCCTGCCTGGGGATGAGTTGGAGACTTTCCGCACCTGGGAGCTTTTTCACGATAGCTACGACCGGGAGCGCGGAGGTCTTACCAAACGCCGCTTTTACAGGCTGATAGCGCCCTGGGCGACAGAAAATCCCATTTCCCTGTACCTCGCCGACGGCGATCCTGAAGTCATTCGCCATGCTGTTGATCAATGTGCAGAGTTGGGCTTTGAGATGCTGATCCTCACATTTGGCAGCGGCATAGACATGGAAGATTTGAGCGACGAAAACATTGAAAAATTCAGACAGCTCGCCAAATATGCCCATTCAAAAGGAATCGGCATCGGCGGCTGTTCCCTCTTTTTCAGCCGCCAAACGGACAATGAGGACGACTATATTGAGCCGGCTGACTTGATTACTTCCAACAAGTTGCCTTGTATTGGCAGCAAACGGGGTATCAGGTATTTCGATTATTTGAAAAAATTTCTCTCTGCAACGGGTTTCGATTTTCTTGAATTAGACGGCTCTTATTGGGGCTACCTCTGCAACAGCGAATCTCATCCCGGCCACGAAAGCGGCTCGGACTCTCAATGGCAGCAATGGTCCATGACGGACGAGTTCTACCAGTGGCTGCGCCAGGAAGGCGTCTATTTCACTGCGGACAACGGATATTTCACGAGCGGTTGCAACAAGATGGCTATCGGCTATTGGCAAAGCAATGAACCGCTACCCGACGAGCTGCAAATTATTTTGGACAGGCAAAATATATTTGATGGAACCTGGGAAATTAATCCGTCTATGGGCTGGATTTCTTCTCCGCTGACTGAGTACTCCAGGGCTGCTTTGGGTCTGCCCGCAGTGAGTCCGAAGGATTTCCGAAGTCTGATTTGGCAGAGTTTCGGCGCCGGGGTACAAAACCAAATTCCGGGTTCTTTTCTTTTCGGTTCAACAGAAGTAAAGTACATCGCTGAGGATGCCCTTAGGTGGTACAAAGATTACCGC
>CAZXQI010000152.1:0-7125 GCA_964643005.1 uncultured Saprospiraceae bacterium
GCCCTGTGCGCCAATCACTAAGGACTGTTCAATATCCGCCGTTTTTGAAGGGCCGGCAATAAAAACGCCAAAGCCTGTCTCCTCCATTTGCAGCCGCTGACAGGCTTCGTGCATGTCCGCCACGATGTTTTCCCTGTCCAAAACTACCAGGAGATGCTGGGTAATAAATGGCAGTATGCGAAAACCACAATCCGCCTCCGCCAACCAGACCGCCCCATTTTCTGCCACGCCTAAGCGGGAAGGTAACACAGCCAGGTCAACATCTTTCAACTCGGCAGGCCGCTTAATCTCTTCTATTTCCACATTCCCCAAAAAATCAGGGACTAAAGAAGCTATGCGATTTTCAGTGGGAAAGCTCTCCCATATCAATTGAGTAAGCGTTCGGTTTTCAGTGATTTGCAAAACATTTCCCGGCATAGCATATACCATCTCCATAAAGGCTTCCAACAAATCTATCCCTCTTTCCCTAAAATCGGGAATGTTCGGCAGCTCCAAAAACTCTGGCTTATTTTTCTTTAATTGTTTTAAAATTTTATTTCTGCTACTCATCTTTTAAAAAGCTGTCTGTTGGTTTGTTTTGGCGAAAGCATTGGGAATTAATTTTATACCATTCCTTAAAACTCTTCTTTGGAGCCTGCGGCAATTCCCGTTCTTTCCCCCAGACGTTGAGGCGATTGTACAGCAGGAAGCGGGGAAGAATGCCCAAGCTCCAACGAGCCATTTTCCCCGCCCATCTGTAAGCAGTCGGCTTCGATAGAATCGCCCCCGCAATTTTCATCCTGAAGGATGTTGATTTTGGAAAATCTCCCTTCTCTACTACTACTTTCCGCCAGCGATACAACTGCTCATGGATGTCTATTTTCACCGGGCAAACGTCTGTGCAGGAGCCGCAAAGCGTGGAGGCAAAAGGCAGATCGCCGTGTTTTTTTAAATCCTTGCCGGGCGAGAGGATGGAGCCAATCGGGCCGGGAATAATCGAGCCGTAGCTGTGTCCGCCGCTACGCCGATAGACGGGGCAGGTATTCATGCAGGCGCCGCAGCGAATGCACTTCAATGAACTCCGGAACTCCGGGCGGCCCAGGTGTTCGCTGCGTCCGTTATCCACTATGACGATGTGCATTTCGGCGCCGGCTCTGGGTCGCCGATACTGAGCCGTGTAAATTGTGATAGGCTGCCCCGTCGCACTTCTGGCCAGCAGACGGATGAACACGGCGAGGTCGGCCTGACGGGGGATGATCTTCTCCAGTCCCATGCTGTGGATTTGCAGGGACGCCAGGTGAACGCCCATATCTGCATTGCCTTCGTTGGTGCAGACGACCACGGCGCCCGTTTCGGCAACGGCAAAATTGACGCCTGTGAGCGCCGCATCCGTCCTCAAAAATTCGCTTCGCAAATGCCGCCTCGCCGCTTCGGTCAGATAGTTTGGGTCGGCAGCCCCTTTTTTCGTGTTCAGTTTCTCGTGAAAAAGGTCGCCTACCTCTTCTTTTTTAAGGTGAATGGCAGGCATGACGATATGGCTCGGCGCCTCTTTCTTCAACTGGATGATGCGCTCCCCCAAATCGGTATCAACGACCTCGATACCTTTTTTTTCCAAAAAGGGATTCAGACCGCATTCCTCCGTGAGCATGGATTTGCTCTTGACCAAGCGACGCGCGCACCGCTTTTGTAAAATGTTGAATACGACTTGATTATGCTCTTCCGCATCCGCCGCCCAGTGAACCTGAACGCCATTAGACAAGGCGTTTTTTTCAAACTGTTGGAGGTAGGTATCGAGGTCGGATAGCGTGTGCGCTTTGATTTGGGAAGCCAGTTCCCGCAGTCCTTCCCATTCCGGGATGCCGTGGCTGAGCTTGTCCCGCTTCTCCCGGACAAACCAAAGAGCCTGATCATGCCAGTTTGTTCTGGCTTCATTGGCAATAAATGCGGCGGCTTTTTCGGCGTGATTCATATTTTAAAAATGGCTTAAAAGAAATGGGATTTGCTTTTCTAATGGCTGTTTAAAATTTCGGCAAAGTGCATGACTCGCAGGGGAAGCCCGCGGCGGCGAATGATTCCTTCGAGGTGCATTAGGCAGCTCATATCCGCAGCGGTGACGACTTCCACCCCGTGCCGAAGAAAGTCGTCAATCCGATCCCGGCCCATTTTCACCGAAACTGCCGGCTCCCCAATGGCAAAGGTTCCGCCGAAGCCACAGCACTCATCCGGACGATCAGTCTCCACGATTTCTATTCCTTTCACCATATCTAAGAGGGTTTTTGTTTTGGAAAAATCCTCGCCAGTGCGTTCAGACCCCCTCCCAAGTCGAAGCCCTCTCAGCCCGTGGCAGGTTTGGAGCAGGCCGGTCTGATGAGGAAAATACGCTTCCAACTGCCTGATTTTCAAAACGTCCAATAAAAATTCCGACAGTTCCAAAGTCCTCTTTCGCACCCTGCGCACGGCCTCCGTTTGCTCGATGGCGTCGTAATGCTTTCGCACGTGATACACGCAACTCCCGGAAGGGGCGACAATGTAATCGTATTTTTCAAACACTTCCGTGAAATGCCAATAGGCGGGGATGGCGTCGCCCACACAACCAGCATTGGCCATAGGCTGGCCACAACAGGTCTGCTCCATTGGATATTCAACCTGGCAACCGAGTTTCTCCAACAACTTCAGCGTGGCAATGGCAGCCTGTGGATAAAACTGATCCACGTAACAGGGGACGAATAGCGCTATTTTCATGTTTGCAAATTCAGAGGGAGGCCAATTTTACAAAAAGCGCAAAGTCTGCCAAGTTCTTTGGCTTTTTTCGCCCGTTTTAAAATTACTTTGGAATGAATATCAATTAGTTATCCGATATTTAAGAAGGCTTTCTCCCTTTCTCTCATTTTTTTTTGAAAAAATTATTTCAAAAACTTCCTTTAGAATCCAGAAAACTCTGGGGAAAATAAATCGCTATTGGCCATTTAAAATCAGAATTCCTCCATGCCTTTTGTATCAAACATTTCCTCCATCCCCGAAAGTATTTTGAGCAGGCGGAAGGAAAGGCTCCTCACTGAAATCTCTTTTTTTTATTCTTCCAAATGGAATTGTCCTATTTTTAGGCCGAACAAAACGCCGCTTATCCATGACCTTGTTTGAGAAAATTCAAATCTTCACCAGACTTCTCCGGTGGCGATTCACTTGGAGCCGTCGCCAACTCGATTACCTTCCTCCGAATATTTCAAATAAAAAATTTATCACGGCCAGAGAGGCTGCCCAACGGATTCCCGACGGCTCTGTCGCTCTGAGCGGAGGCATGGCCGGGAATGCCCGATGCTGCGTTTTCTTCTGGGCCATTAGGGAGGCTTTCCTGAAAGAAGGCCGGCCCAAAAATCTTACCTGGATCAACGTCGGAGCGCAGGGCGGACGGGGCAAGGTACCCGGTACCGTCGAAGAATTGGCTCTGCCCGGACTCGTCAGCCGTTATTTTACCGGCCATTTTGAAACAGTCAAAAGCTTCCTGCAATTAGCTGAGTCACAGCAGGTTGAACTGGTCGCCATGCCGCAGGGCGAGATGAGTCTGCTGTTAGAAGCGCAGGGACGGGGCGAGGAATCGCTGCTTTCAACTGTGGGGGTAGGCACTTTTCTGGATCCTCGCACTGGCCGAGGACCCGTCCTGACCCATAGCGGGAAACAAAACTGGATAGCGCCGGAGGGCGACCAACTCCGCTACCGCCTGCCCAAAATCCAGACTGCCATGTTCAACGCTCCCTACGCCGATGCCGAGGGAAATATTTATTTTACCGATGCAGCTACCATCACCGAAAATCTACAAGGCGCCAGAGCCGCCCGCGCCAATGGCGGGCAGGTAATCGCCACGGTAGCGGGTATCGTACCGAAAGACGAATCCAAAATCGGAATGCCCGCATCGGACGTGGACGCCATCGTCGTGCATCCCCTCAACGAACAGACGGCGGGAGTTCTACAATTAGAGCACTGGCCGGAATTCACGATCGGCGCCAAAGTGAACATTCCGAAGGCGCGCGAAAAACTGCGCTTTATCAATCACACAATGAAGATCACACCCGTGCGGGGCGAAGTGGAAAGCGCCCTGGCTCGTCTTGGCGCCTATGTTTTTTCAAAAACGGTGAGACCGGGAGCGCTGGCGAATATCGGCGTAGGCTATGCCGAGGAAGTCTGCCGGATCATTTTCGAGCAGGGCTTAGATAAGGAAATCACCTTCACGACAGAGACCGGCGTTTATGGCGGACTGCCGGCGCCGGGTATTTTCTTTGGAGCAGCCATTGCACCCGAAAAAATGATGACTTCTGCCGAAATGTTTCAGCTATATCGCACGCAGCTCGACGTGACCGCGCTCGGCTTTTTGCAGGTAGATTCACAGGGAAACGTCAACGGCTCAAACAGAGGAGCAAGACTCACAGACTATGTCGGCCCGGGCGGCTTTCCCGATATCGCCATGGGCGCAAAGACGATATTCTTCGTGGGAACATGGATGGCCAATGCAGAATTTGCCATTGAAAACGGGCGCCTCTCCATCAAAAAAGCGGGTAGCGTAAAGTTTCTGGATGCAGTGGACGAGGTCACTTTCAACGGTCGAATTGGCCTGGAGCTGGGCAAACAAATTTTTTACGCGACCAACGTCGGCGTTTTTCAACTCACCCGGAACGGACTTGAACTGCGATGGGTGGCGCCCGGCGTAGATATTGAGCGGGATATCGTCGCCGTCAGCAAAGCCAAAATTTTTGTTCCCAAAAACGTGGAAACGGTGGACGCTTCGGTGTTGACGGGTAAGGGATTCCGGCTGTCATGGAAGTTGGGCAACAAATAGAAAAGAGTCTTTTATAAATTAATTTACAAGAGTTTTTGGTTGTTTTTTTTAAAATACCCCACTTACTTAATGAGTCGGCTACCGAAAAAGCAGGTAAAGAATCTTTTTAGCGCCATTTAAGAAGCGTTTCATTTTTTAAAGAAGTATCATGAACGGAGGTCAGCTTATAGCATCAGTATTGAAAGCACAGCGGGTTCAATTTCTTTTCACGCTTTGCGGAGGGCACATCTCGCCCATCCTCGTCGGAGCAAAACAACTCGGCATCCGGGTGGTGGATACGCGCCACGAAGCGACTGCCGTTTTTGCCGCCGACGCAGTGGCGAGGCTTACAGGCCGTCCCTCCGTCGTGGCGGTCACGGCAGGCCCAGGCGTTACCAATTCCGTGACGGCCATCAAAAATGCGCAGATGGCTCAGTCGCCCGTCATCCTCATTGGCGGCGCCGCCCCGACTGCGCTCAAAGGGCGGGGCGCTCTTCAGGATATCGAGCAACTCGATCTGCTGCGCTCCATTGTCAAATGGTCGAAGCGAATAAGCAGGGTGGCAGATTTAATTCCCGCAGCAGAAAAGGCTTTCCGCAAAGCGCAGGAAGGTACGCCAGGGCCGGTGTTCTTAGAAATCCCCGTGGATTTACTCTACGACGAAGCTGTCGTGAAAGAATGGTACGGCGCCGACCGGGGCGGGAAAACCCTGATGGACAAAGCGATGAAATGGTATTTAAAAAGGCATGTTCACAAAATTTTTAAAAATAGTCGGGACGGAAAGGCCGGAGGCTTTCTGGAAATCCCTCCGCCGGCGGCTTCATCCCGCTCTGTGGAACGAGTCGTGAAGGCTCTAAAAAATGCCAGATATCCGGTGCTCATCGTCGGAAGTCAGGCCGCTTTGCAGGCCGATGAAATCGATCGGATTTCTGCCGCCATCGAAAAAACAGGCATCCCAACCTATCTTTCCGGAATGGCTCGCGGACTGCTGGGGCGCAATCATCCTCTCCAACTCCGCCACAAGCGCCGCGACGCATTGAAAAAGGCAGACCTCGTTCTCCTCGCCGGGGTTCCTGCCGACTTCAGATTAGACTACGGGAATCATATCCGACGCAGCGCTGCCTACCTCTCCGTCAATCGCAGCAGGACGGATTTATACAAAAACCGTAGGCCTAAGGTGGCCGTCCATGCAGATCCGGGTCAGTTATTGCTCCAGGTCGCTGAGAAATTCTCCCCTCCAAAGGAGTGGAGCGAATGGTTAGAAACGCTGCACGCTGCCGACAAAGCCCGAAATGAAGATATTGGGAATCAGGCGCTCCAGGAGGGTCGCCATGTCAATCCTCTCTATTTTTTCAAAGAAATGGAAAAGGCCTTGACCGACGACAGCCTGCTCGTCGCAGACGGCGGCGACTTCGTCGGAACCGCCAGCTACATCCTTCGACCGCCTGCCCCGCTCACCTGGCTGGATCCGGGAGCCTTCGGCACGCTGGGCGTTGGGGCGGGATTTGCCCTCGGCGCCAAACTCGTCTATCCGCAAAAGGATATCTGGATTGTCTTCGGCGATGGCTCGGCGGGCTACTCCATGACTGAATTCGACACTTTCGAGCGCCATGGCATCCCCCTTATCGCTGTCGTCGGCAACGATGGCGGCTGGACGCAGATTGCCAGAGAACAGGTGGAGTTATTAGGCGACGACGTCGGCACGGTGCTTTCTCAGGCTGAATATCACCGGGCAGCGGAGGGCTTTGGCGGGGTCGGCCTTTTAGTAAAAAAGAAAGAAGAAATCGCCGCCGCCCTTGAGCAGGCCAGAAGCGCCGCTGCATCAGGCAAGCCCGTGTTGGTCAATGTCTGGCTGGATAAGACGGAATTTAGGAAAGGTTCAATTTCAATGTAAAATGGGATGAGGTGAAATCGTATGACTGATTACTTGAACTAAAAAAGGAAAGCGCCGGTATAACGCCTTCCTTTTTTATCTCCATTTTTAATGCTCAATTCATCGCTTCGAGCATCTTCTTCAGTTTCAAAATGGTTGACTTTTTGATTTTAAGCTCCTCGGCAATCTCGTCGGGAGATTTGCCTCCTTTTAGCATCCTCTAAATGGCGAGGCTGTCGAAAATGCCTTTCTCCATTCCTTTCTCCATGCCTTCTACTCTGCCCTTCTTAATGCCTTTCTCCATGGCTTCCTGCCGGACGTCTTCGATAATCATTTCACGTAGCGCCATATCTTTTGCGTTTTTAATTGGCGAAATTGCCCCCTCAAATTTTAGATAATATTCGGGCTTCTTAAAGGAAACATAGTATTTGATAAAATCAAAAACACTCGTATGGTTTCCTTC
>CAZXQI010000153.1:0-7125 GCA_964643005.1 uncultured Saprospiraceae bacterium
CTTTTTGACTGTAAGCCGCTAAGGATATAAAGCTTAAGAGGTATGCGGTCAGGTAGAGTTTCTTCATAATTTTTTATTTAAAAAAATGGATTTAAAAGGCGTATCCAAGTTGTAGAATATTTAAAATAAAATGTTGATCATCAATAATTTAACATGGGTTGCCGACCATGTTTGCACGTAATTGGCACGTAAAACTAAAAATCCTTTTTTGAAAAAAAACCGGATAGTTCTCAGGGAAGCGGGTGAAAGGGGGTGTTGGAGCGCTTATTAAATCTGGCTTTTGTTAAGGTCTGATGGGCGCAAAGAAAAGTTGCAAAAAAGTAAGGAGCTGCTGAATGCCATTTTCCCACAAATAAAGAAGGGGAGAAGGGCGGAGCAAAAGTAAAAATTTAGGGGTATAAAATCGTCGTATTCCCGTCGGTTTGAATTTAAGCTGTCGAAAATAGGAAAAAGAAAACTTTTTTTTCTCAGTTTTGCGTCGCCTGAAAGATACCTGCAGAAGGTTCTGGCTGAATATCCACGCCTGCCCAATTATTGCTTTCTTATCAATTTTTACTTTTAAACTTTCCTGATTTATGAAGAAGATTTTTCTACTCTTATTTTTAGCTGTCGGTTTCACTGCCTGGCTCCAGGCGCAAAACTGCGAACCTGATCTGTCTTATACCGATTCTACGGGAGTTTTTCCCCTGCCTTACGACGCCGTTGCCAATCCGACCGGAGGCATCACCGAATGCGCTGTTATTGGACACCCTTACGAATATGTATTTACCGTAGGCGTTGGCGATAGTATCTCTGTCGTTTTTAGTGGAATTCCGCTTTCGCTGCCATTGGATTCAGTGGTGGTCAAGTCTGTATCCGGTCTGCCTGCCGGCCTGAATTATGCCTGTAGCGAGCCGGGTTGCAAGTTTTTGAAAAACACTTTGGGCTGCGCCACCATTTTTGGCACGCCCACTGCCGCCGCCCCTCCCGGCGATTACCTCTTAGTAATTACCGGAAAGGCTTATTTCCCTACTTTTCCCTTTGAGTTTGAAATCAATTTCCCCGGCGATTTCTTCCCCGGCGAATACCGTCTCAGGCTCTTGGAGAACGATACCCAGCCCTGTGGTTTGGTGAACAGTCGGGAGAGCCTGGCTGAAAAGGTGGCGCTGTCCATCCAGCCCAACCCTGCCAATGGAATGACGAAGGTGAACCTGCGCTCAACGGTTCAGGGGAATTTTAACTTCCGGGTGCTCGACCTGCCCGGCAAGACCATGGAACAGCGCCAGGTATCCCTTTACCCTGGAGAAAACATCATAGAATTTGATGGCGGAAGCCTCCCCAATGGCATGTACATCGTACAGCTTCAAAATGAGCAGGGGCAGGTTTCTCAAAAACTGATTATTCAACACTAAGAATTTTATTCATTGCTTAGCAACACTATGCACAAACGCTTGACGCCCTTCGTCGGGCGTTTTTTTTTCGCGATAAGACAGTTTTTTTAAAAAAAGTGCGACAGAGAATGGCTTCTCTCTAATTACTTAAAAATTAAGCGTTAGGCGGGTAGCCGGTTAATTTTATCTAAAACTGTTCTTATCCCCTTTGTGCAGGCTGTTTAAATACTACTTTTGCAAACTTTTTTTCATAAAACTCAATACGAATATGAAATTCAAATCATTTCTTTTTGTGCTCTCCATGGCGGCGCCATTTGCCATGTCGGCACAACCTGGCTCGCCGCCAGAAAACTGGCACCTGCTCGATAAAGTGCAGGACGGCTACTTTGGCGTGAGCGCCGACAGGGCTTATCGCGAATTGCTCAACGGCAAAAAATCGCAAACCGTTATCGTTGCGGTTATAGACGGCGGAGTGGACGACAAGCACGAAGATTTAATGGACGTCCTTTGGAATAACCCGGGCGAAACCCCTGGAAACGGCAAAGACGATGATAAAAATGGCTTTGTGGACGACGTTCATGGATGGAATTTTATCGGTGGAAAAGATGGACAAAACGTAAACCACGACCAATTGGAAGTCACGCGCCTGTATGCTAAATACCGCGCTCAGTTTAAAAATGTGGATCCTTCCAAATTGTCCAAAAAAGACAAAAAGCTCTACGCTAAATACTTAGAATTAGAAGAGACTGTCATGGATGAAAAGAAAGATGCAGACAGCAGCCTGGAGCTGTATCGCGGCATCCTGAACTCCGTGCAGGGAGTGGTGAAGAAAATAGGAAAAGACGATATTACGACCGACGACCTGAGCAATTTTGACTCTGAGGATCCTTCCGAAATGCGCGCCGTTCAAATTCTGAAATCTATGATGTCAGAAGGCGCCACGGTGAAAGAAATTGAAGAGCAAATCCAGGGAGGCGTTGACTATTTTGCCAGCCAGGCAGAATACAACTACAACCCCGACTTAGATGTGCGCCACATCGTCGGAGATAATTATGCCGACTCTTATGAGCACCACTACGGCAACAACGATATCAAAGGGCCTGAAGCCTTTCACGGCACCCACGTTGCCGGAATCATTGGCGCTACCAGAGGCAATGGTATCGGTATAGACGGAATCGCCAACAACGTAAGAATCATGGGCGTCCGCGCCGTTCCAGACGGGGACGAGCGCGATAAAGACGTGGCCAATGCCATCATCTACGCTGTGGACAATGGCGCTTTAGTAGTCAACATGAGTTTTGGCAAGGGCTATTCCTGGGATAAAAAAGCGGTGGATAAGGCTGTAAAATATGCTGCAAAGCACGATGTATTATTGGTGCATGCCGCCGGCAATTCTGCTCAGGACAACGACGCGACCGACAACTTCCCCAACAGGACTTATGAAAAGCGCGGCCTTTTTGGCTCAAAGCGCGCCAAAAACTGGGTTGAAGTTGGGGCGCTCTCCTGGAAAGAAGGCGAGGATATGGCGGCAAATTTCTCCAACTATGGAAAAACTTCCGTTGACCTCTTTGCTCCCGGCGTAGCCATTTACTCGACAGCGCCGGAAAATGAATACCGCCAGGCAAGCGGCACCAGTATGGCTTCTCCGGTGGTAGCCGGCGTGGCTGCGCTCGTCCGCTCTTACTATCCCGAACTCACTGCCATTCAGGTGAAGGATGTTCTGATGAGCACCACGACCATGACAAAAAATGCCAGGGTAAAAACTCCGGGAACAGGGGAAATCGTACCCTTCACCGATCTGTGTATCACCGGCGGCGTAGTCAATGCCTACGAGGCGCTGAAAAAAGCTGCTACTGTAAAAGGAAAGAAAAAATTGGCTCGAAACAAAGCCTAAGACGACTTGCCGGCGGCGGGAGTAATTTCCCCTGCCATTCAAGCGAGATTTTATTATTGGAAATTACTGACGAGGCGGTGACTGAAAAGCTACCGCCTCGCTTGTTTTTAAAGGCTGGAAACAGGCGGGGCGGAGCGACGACAATCTCATCAGCGCTTATTCTTTCTCCATTAGTTCCGCATTCCTTGTCCACAGTCCAAAATAGGGGTTGGCGGCATCCTGGCGTTTTAGCAGGACTAAAAACGGCTTGTCGAAGACCATTCTTTTGGGCTTTGGCTTTTCATACTCTTCTCCCGCCACCGCAGTCTCGGCGACGATTTCGGCTTCGCTTTCAATTTCAGCGCCTATTTCATCTAAGATAAAAGCCGTTCTCTGCCAGGCCTCTGTGATTTGAAAACCCTGATCTTTGGAACTGAAGAGGGAGCCCTCTAAGGTGTTGTAATTTGTTTCAATATTAAAGCTGAATTTGGGAATGATAGCGATGTCGTCTTCATTGAAATAGTACTTCCATCTGGTCGCTTCGTCGCCCTTTTTAGTTTCTCCGATTGCGGTCAGTTTTTCAATTTCATGGACCATCTCGCCCATCGAATTGAATTCCCCGTCTGTCTTGAATAAAATGATTTCGTGCTCTTTATCTTTTGGAAAGAGTTTTAAGATGAAGTTGTCGTCGTCCTGATAGTAGATGATTTTGACGATGCTTAATTGTTCGGAACTGTCAAACCCCCTCAGACCAAATGAGGAAACCTTCTGGCCGTCAAAAATGAGTTTGCCCTCAAAGCTCTGAAGTTTGAATTCAAAAGGCAGCGACTTTCTAAATTCGGCTCTCGCTTTTACCGCTCTCCCTTCAACTTCTCCCACCGCCACATATTCGTCGCTTTTCAAAACATCTCTGAAGGAAGTGGATTGATCCAACAGTTTCAAATCGGGATAATCTTCTGAAACGGCCAGGGGCGAATTGATTGCCTTTCTGATTTCCTCCCAGGCAAAAAGCAGGGTGGCGCAATAAACTGAGTTCTTATCATCGGATATTTTATGCTCTAATGTTGGGGTAAACTGTGTTTTTTCAAATTCCGAAAGCTTTTTTACTTCCGGAAATTTCCTTTCAGGCTCACAACTGAATAAGCTTATCAAAATGAGCGTCAGAATAATTGCAGTTTGTCTTTTCATCATCTTTATTGATTGAGAATATGTCAGATTGTTTTTAGAGAAAATGATTGCCCGAAATAGCAATCGGGGAAACCTGCCCCCTCTCAGCTTTTCTAAACGAAGCAAAAAACCTCTTATCGTTTCAGGAGTAAAAAACCTGAATCAACTCTGGGACTGCTTTTCTATGACTTCCGTTTTTTCTCCGAAATAAGTCACGAAGCGCTGCATGTCAATGGCGAGATCCTTGTTCTGAGTCGCCTGGTAATAGGTGTCGGCAAGACCCCGTAAGGTTTGGAAGAAGAAGCGATCCATTTCGTTCACCTGCATGTCCTTTGTCCACAGGTCGAGCTTCAGGGTGTCCAGGGACTCCCTGTCGAACAGAGAAACCAGCATGGCTTTGCAGGGCACGGGGCCTTTGTTGTTGGATTTATCATCGGCGTCCCAGTCAATGCCAATGGGTATATTTTCTTCATCCAAAAAAACCTTGATGCGAAGTTCAGTTGCTTTTGTTGATGTATCCATTTTGAAAAAAAATTAGTGAAGGCGGCAAAGGTAATTTATTCGCCCAGTCTTATTGCATCTATTGATTCTGCCAGATTTTGCAACCAGTGAGAGGGGTAGAAATGTACGCCGGGCTTTAGTCCCTGTGCGGCGCCGACCATCGCTTTGGCCACCACGTCGGCCTCAATGGGGCGGTATTTGCTGAGCAGCCCGCCGGTGAAGCGATCGATGACTTTGCCCAGTTTACCCGCAATCTCTTCCCCAAAGCGATTTTCGTTGCGTTCGCCCAACAGGACGGAAGGTCGAAAAATGTGGACGCTCCAGAAATCCAGCTTTTGTACGGCATTTTCCAATTCGCCTTTTACCCGGCTATAAAAAAACAGAGAATCTGCCGAGGCGCCGACAGATGAGACCAACATCAATTGGTTGACCTTATTCTTAACCGCCATTTCTGCCGCCTGGAAAGCGTAGGTGAAGTCTATTTTGTAAAAAGCGGCTTTGCTGCCCGCCCTGGCCATGGTGGTTCCTAAGCAGCAAAACAGGTCGTCGCCTTTCACTAAATGGCTGAATGAATTGGGCTGATCAAAATTGATGAGATGCTGTTCCAATTTTGGATGCTTGATAGGCAGGGGTTTGCGAACAAAGACGGCGATCTTTTCATAAGACGGATGCAGCAGGAGGAATTCGAGCAAATGGCTGCCTACCAGACCGCTGGCGCCGAAAACGAGCGCTGTTTTATTGCTTTTTGTAATTTCTATCATTCCGAAAAAATGCTTGTTGCTGCCTTCCTGCGACGATATTCTTCCCATCGTTGAAAAAAGGCGGGGACGCATTTTCCAACCATCGGGGAAGGAGCGTTGAATAATACGCAAATACCCACCTCGTCTTTCCGGTTCAATGCAATTTCACTGCTAAAGTTATTTACAAATCCGGCGTGATAGACGAGCGTATCGCCTTCGTGTATCAATATGCGGAATCCAAGGCCGTAAAATGCGGAATCCCGCGCGATAAACCCTGGAAGAATGGCTCGCTCAAAGCCCGTAGGTATGAGCGGCTTGTAAACTTCGTCTAAAACTTCCGGAGGAATTACTTTGGGCTGGCGCCCCAGCAATGCCTTTAGCCATTTGCCCATGTCGCTGATACTGGCGTTGACTCCGCCCGCCGCCACGTAGCCGTAATATTTTCGAGTGATTGTGTCCGCTACCCAGCCTTCCTCTGTGAAGTGATGGGGCAGCGCATGATTCTTCGAGCTTTGGATGCTGTCAAAATCGCAGGAAGCGTCGTCCATACCCAATGGAGCAAAAATCTTTTTTTTCAAAAGCTCCCGATAAGACTGCCCGGTAGAAGATTCTATCACCGGTTCGATCAGCGAATAGGCGACATTTTGATAGCCGAAATACTCGCCTTCCTTTCCCGCTAACTTTGCAGACGGAAAAAAACGCAGTGCAGATTCCATGTCGTAGCCCCGGTCTATTAAATTGGAAAAAGCCTGATAGGGCAGCCCGTCCGTATGTGAAAGGAGGTGCCGGACTTCGATCCGCCGGGCCTGCGCTGGATCCCTCAACTGGAAGCCAGGGATGTGTTTTTGTACGTTTTCATTCCAGCCTAAGTAGCTTTCTTTAATCAAAATCCCCGTCAAAATACTGGCAAACCCCTTGGACAGTGAGCCTATCCTGAAAACCGTGTGGCGATCAACGGGCTGAGATTCGTCATTGCGACGGGTTCCATATCCTTTCAAAAAGACTATTTCCCCGTCCTTTACGATGACGACGGCGGCGCCGGGTGTTAAAGATAAAATGAGGGAGTCCCGAAAATACCGATCGTAGTCGTCGAGGAATTCCTGTAGCAGGGTATCTACAGCCGGAGCAGGGGCGGAGCTGCCATAAACAAGACTTTGTGTGTGCGGTTCCTCACAGCCCCACGAGATCAGGATCAGAAAAAAAAAGAGCGGATAGAGCAATTTCATCGGGGCGAAATTAATTTCTTTTTTTAAAAGGGCTCTTAGGAGGGCAATGGAAAGCGGTTGCGAAATTGATGACTGAACAAATAAGGATTTTATTTTTTAAAAAAATGTCACAAAAAATTCGGCAGTATAAGATATTGAGATTTAATTTGCCCACCAGAGTAAAGGAAAGTTTTTTCATTTTGGACGAGTTTGGCTTAAAAAGAGGTTTAAACACCTTTATGTGCTGGTTGGGAGATTAATCTGGATAC
>CAZXQI010000154.1:0-7042 GCA_964643005.1 uncultured Saprospiraceae bacterium
GAGACCATCCGCTTGCGGCTGGCTGAGTTTAAGAGATTCCTGCATGGCCTGGTGGAGAAAATGGAATCGCCTATTGCCCATCTGCCCCTTTTACCAGATTTTGAGATAAGGCAAGCGGCCGCTTTTGGCCGGGGCGAAAAGGTTGACTTTCCTCTCCATCGGCGCCTGCATGAATTTTTTGAAGAGCAGGTTGAGCGCAGTCCTGACAGGCTCGCCGTTCTCCTGGCCGACAGCGATTCGGAGGCGCTGACTTACCGCGAACTGAACGACCGCGCAGACCAACTGGCAGCCATTTTATTAAAAAAAGGATTGAAGGAAGGCGACTTTGTGGGTCTCTATACGGGCCGCAACTTAGAGATGATAACGAGCATTTACGCCATCCTGAAAGCAGGCGGGGCTTATGTCCCCATTGATCCGGGCAATCCGACAGACCGCATCCGCTTTATCTTAGAAGACGCCAATTGTAAATTCCTGATCGCCGATGCCGGCGCAGGGCTGGAAGGTATCCCCATTCAGGAGCAGGAGACGACAGCTTTGCCGGGGCTAAAGCTTGAGACGCTCAGATTTGACGCCGCTAAAAAATGCGGAGAAGAGGGCGCCGCTTATGTCATTTACACTTCCGGCACTACCGGCAAACCAAAGGGCGTCGTTATCCGGCATAGCAATGCAGTTGGCTTTCTGCTGGCCTTTGAGCGGTATTTTCCTTTCACGGAATCGGACAAGGTCTATTCTGTCACCAGCATGGCTTTCGATGTATCCATCCCTGACTTTTTCCTGAGCTTATTCAGGGGCGCCAGCCTCATTCTCGCCGGAGAGGAAACAAAACGGGACGGTTTTGCCATGCGGGAATCTTTGGAACGCCATCGCCCGACCTTTATGCAGGCCACGCCCACTACCTGGAAAATCCTCATGCTGGCAGGCTGGCAGGGCAGCCCCGACCTGACCGTCATTGCGGGAGGAGAAGCCTTTCCAAAAGAACTGGCCAACCAATTGAATAAGTGCTGCAAAGCCGTCTGGAATGGCTACGGACCCACGGAAGCCACGGTTTATGCCGCCTTCCAACGCATTTCAGAGGAACACTTAGCAGACTGCCCGGAAGAGTTCGCCGCTATTGGCGGCCCTTTAGCCAATGAAGAATTAGTCATTGTTGATAAAAATGGAGAGGCCGTTCCAATCGGCGTACCCGGCGAACTTTTGATAGGTGGAAATGGCGTTTCGACCGGCTATTTAAACCGTCCCGAACTGACGGAGGAAAAATTCGTCGCCGTACCTTATCTCGGTTATTTGAACCTCAGCCATTCGAGATTCTACAGGACGGGAGACCTCGTCCGCTTCATGCCTGGTGGGGAAATCGAATACTTAGGCCGTATTGACAGCCAGGTAAAAATCAGGGGCTACCGGATAGAATTGGGTGAAATTGAGGAGACCATGAAACTCTTCCCCTGCGTGGCCAATGCCGCCGTTGGAGTGTATTCGGATAGCTCGGGAAGCAAGCGCATAGTGGGCTATATAGTTTGGGACGACAAAAGGCAACCGGAAATTTGCTCGGAGAAACCCAGTATCTACAACGAGAAGTTTAGAACTTTCCTCCGCAGCCGGATGCCCGAATACATGGTTCCTTCCATTTTTATTGAGCTGCCGGAGCTGCCTTTGAATACTTCCCAAAAAATAGATAGGAAGCGATTGCCCCAGCCGGATACCTGCCATCTGTCGGGCGTCGATAACTTCATTGTCCCCAATACTCCTGGAGAAAAGCTGATAGCGGGATTGTGGCAAAATCTGCTCGGAGTGGAGGAAGTCAGTGCGACGGACGACTTTTTTGATTTGGGGGGTCACTCGCTGATTGCCGTGCAGATGATGGCGGAAATCAAAGCGACGACGGGCGTAAAACTTCCGCTTTCCACGCTGCTGCAACATTCTACCGTGCGGGAATTAGCAGGCCGCTTGAATGGCTTTAATCACAGCGGCAAAGTCAGCCGGGAAAAAGTGCCTGTCGCTAAAGAACAACGGGATTTTATTTCGCTGATATCCATTCAGGAAGGAGGAAAGAAACCGCCTTTATACCTCGTTCACGGCGGAGGGCTGCACGTTTTATTTTACCAAAACTTAGTGAAGCACCTCGACAAGGACCAACCCATTTATGCCTTTCAGGCCAAAGGTCTCAATGAAGGCGAAGAGCCGTTAGATACCATTGAAGAAATGGCGGCGCACTATATTCAAGAGATGCTGGCGCAAAACCCCGAGGGGCCGTATAACCTGGCCGGTTATTCGCTGGGCGGCCTGATTGCCTGGGAGATGACGAAGCAGCTACAGGAGATGGGCAGGAAAACGCCCCTGCTTTTCCTTTTCGATGCGGTAGCAAAGGACGGCTGGGCAGGAGAAGGCTCCAGAGGGACTTTGAATAAACTATTGAAAAAAGCAGGCTACAATCTTTCGATTATGTTGAAAGACCCTAAGGCGACCATCGAATATAAATCACACGTGCTAAAGATGCAAATGGAGCACTTGAAGGGAAAGATGAGAACCGCCTATCGCAACCGCAATACAAAGGAAATTAGAGAAGATTATTTGCCTTACGGCAAGGAAGTTTTTGAAAAAAGTATGGAGGCTTACGACAAGTACAACCTGCATCCATTAGATATTCAGGTGGATCTGTTTAAAGCAAAAGAACAGATGTTTTACTTGGCAGACCCCAAATTCAATGGCTGGGGTCAATTCGCTCTGAAAGGAGTTAAGGTGCACGAAATTGACGGCAACCACCTGACCCTGTTCGATGAACCGAACGGAAGCCAGGTGGCGAAAATAGTGAAGGCTCGTCTGAACGAAGCGGCTGCGACGGCGCCAGTCAGTATTCAATGATCATTTAAAAATAAGACTTATACCTCCCGTACAGGCTCGAAAGAGCTAATTGATTGATAC
This sequence comes from uncultured Saprospiraceae bacterium, assembly GCA_964643005.1. Classification (GTDB taxonomy): domain Bacteria; phylum Bacteroidota; class Bacteroidia; order Chitinophagales; family Saprospiraceae; genus UBA6168. Next base: position 2,920 of record CAZXQI010000154.1, read on the forward strand.
CAACACACAAAAACAAAAATTTTGAACAAATGAGGCACTTTACAGAGGAGGCAATTCAATTGCTTGACTTTAACGGGAGGCACGTCCTGGACGGAGTACGGATTTTATTACTCGATGTCGGAAGATTTTCAGACGACCAGATTTTTGAATTGGGGCGCCTGCTTTCCCCCAAAGAATTGAGGAAGGCGGCCCGTTTCCGACAGACAAAAGACCGGCGGGTTTATCTGGCGGGAAGGGGAATGCTGAGAAAAATTGCCGCCGAAATATTAGCGGTAAATCCACGGGAATTAGAAATAGAGGAAGGCAGGTATGGCAAACCTTATTTCAGAGATTTTTCCAAACTGCTAAGTTTTAATCTTTCCAATTCGGGAGAAACGGTGGCGCTCGCCATTGATTTCGCCCACAGGCATATCGGCATTGACGTGGAGAAAATTGACCGACAGTTCAAATTCTGGGAGACTGCCGGCTATTATTTCTCCGCCGCAGAATGCGATAAGATTTGCACCCATCGGGACTTCTATCGCTATTGGACAAAAAAAGAAGCTCTGCTCAAAGCTACCGGCGCCGGTTTGGTGGAAAAGCTTCACCTCATAGACCTCTCCGGCAGACTCAATCGGATTGAGGCCACTGACGAGCGACTGATTCCTTTCAAAAACTCGAGTTTTAATCTATTCACTTTGGAAAATGCAGAAGTCATGGTGACGCTGGCTTTAGAAGGTAGTCGAAAGCAGGACAGAGAATTTGAGTCAAAAGATATGAACCTGTCCCAGGTCTGTTTCCTATAAAGCCAGACCGCCATTACAAAATTGATAAGCGATTAATTCTCATAGGGAAAATACAAATTGCGGGATTACAAGAAGCAAACACTACTTAGAAGAGCGCAGGCTTAGCGGCTTGCGCTTCTTTTTTGTTCCAAATTCTCAATATTCCTTTTCCAAAAGATTTCCTACCGCTTCCCATTAGACGCCGTCTTCGCCTCAACTTTTGGGGGCCGCAGCATCATAGAGGGGTGATAGTCCCAATTTAGGATTTTGTAAAAATCGTAAAGCTCCGGATTCGGCAGATATTTCCTGGCCTGTGGGTAATCATCCTGAGTCAGGACGTGCAGATCGCTCAGCACTAAGCGAGCTAATTCCGTGTGGATATTCACTAATCGCGGAGGGATTTTGCCCGTTTCGTCTTCGATATCTTTTAGAAAAATTGGAACGATCTCAGCGAATCGGGTAGTGGAGACGATGCAGCCTTTCAGACCTTGTTCGAAGAGCTTTTTAACGCCCATTCCCAGGACGGTGCAAAGAGTCAGGTCAAAGGCGATAGGCCGACAGCAGCGTAGTTCGTAGCCTAATTCCATAGGGCGACTTTTGATTTCTATGCCGAGCGTTTTGAGTTTGTTTTGTAGCAATACGTTGATAATGTGCGCTTTGCTGACATTGCCTAATTCCGGATGCCCGTGAGCGTCATAGGTAAAGGTAATCCCGCAATTTTTAATGTCGTCCTCCTCTAAGATGTGGAAGACGCCTTCGCTGACGATGGCCACGCCGTAATCTATCCCTTCAATTTGCCTTTTGATCATCGAAGAAATAATCAGATTGACGATTTTGTCAATGGTGATTTTGCTCTTGTCGAACATTTCCGGGATAATGATAATGGGAAAATGGCAGCTTGTTCCAATTTCAAAAGCTAAGTGCCCGGCAGAGCGCCCCATTGAAGAAACCACAAACCAAATACCGCTGGTGCGGGCGTCCTCGTACACGGTGTTGCCGATGCGCACGCCCTCGTCTTTGGCGGAATTGAACCCGAAGGTCGGCATCATGTCGGGCAGGGGGATATCGTTGTCAATGGTCTTGGGTACGTGAATATTTTGGATGTTGATATTCTGATTGGCGAGCCACTTGGCCAGGCGGTTGCTCGTGGAAGCCGTGTCGTCGCCGCCGATGGTGACCAGCAGGACTACATTATTTTCAGTAAAAAAATTGGTCGTAAACTCTGAATCCTTTGGCTTGTAGCGGCTCATGCGCAGAGTGGAACCCCCTCTCGGGAGGATTCGGTCGGCGTAGTTGAAATCAATGTCAATCGTTTGGGCTTTGCCATTGAAAAGGTTTTTGTAACCGTCGTGGATGCCGAGAACGCGAAATTTATCTTTTAAAAAAACTTTGGCGATGGTGCTAATGACCGTATTGATTCCGGGTGCAGGCCCTCCAGCGCAAAGAATTGCAATAGATTTTTGCATGGCAGAATTTTCTAATTTTTAAATAAAGGCGGCAAAAGTAGCAATTGATTGATTTCCTCTGTCATTCTATTCTCTACAGGGGTTTTTCTTTTTTAAAAAACTATCTTCACTGCCATTTTTGATAATAAATCAAATGGATGAAGGGGTAAAAAGTTGTCGTTTCACCCATAAAAGCGATGAGACAAAAAATTGATTAACATGAAAAAGCAATTTTTTACAACACTAAAAATGGCGGGAGTTCCGGTAGTAATCACACTGCTAACTTTGGCCGGATTTTCTCAACCCAACACCTTCCATCTCGACGAACTGGCAAAGCAGGTAGAGCCAAAGGTCGTCGAATGGCGCCGCCAGTTTCACCAGTTTCCTGAGCTGGGCAATCGCGAATTTAAAACTGCTGAGAAGGTGGCCTCCCATCTCAAAAGCATAGGATTGGAAGTGCGCACCGGCATTGCTTATACGGGCGTTTTGGGCATTTTGAGAGGAGCAAAACCCGGCCCGGTCGTCGCCCTTCGCGCCGACATGGATGCCCTACCGGTGACGGAGAGAGTTCCTCTGCCTTTCGCTTCAAAGGAACGCTCCACCTACCTCGGCCAGGAAGTAGGCGTGATGCACGCCTGTGGCCACGATGCGCACACCGCCATACTGATGGGCGTAGCCGAAATTCTGACGGGCATGAGAAGCGAGCTTTCAGGAACGGTGATGTTCATCTTCCAGCCGGCAGAGGAAGGGGCGCCGCCCGGCGAGGAGGGAGGCGCGGAACTGATGCTCAAAGAAGGCCTCTTCGACAATCCTACACCAGATGCTGTCTTTGGGCTGCATATCAGTTCAGAATTGGAGGTTGGGAAAATACGCTACAAACCTGGCGGCTTCATGGCGGCTTCCGACAGGTTCACCATCAAAGTAAAGGGAAAGCAATCGCACGGCTCACAACCCTGGGCGGGCGTGGATCCCATCGTCGCCTCTGCGCAAATTATCATGGGGCTGCAAACTATAGTCAGCCGTCAGACTAATCTGACCCAGGAACCTGCTGTCATCACCGTCGGAAAAATTAGCAGCGGAGTGCGCAACAACATCATCCCGGAAGAAGCAGAGTTAGTGGGGACTATCCGCACTTTTGACGCAGATATGCAGCGGGAAATCCATGAGCGCATCCGGCACACGGCTACCACTATCGCCAATAGCTCGGGCGCCAGCGCCGAGGTGGACATCGTCATCGGCTATCCCGTCACCTACAACGACCCTGCGTTGACAGCCAAAATGCTCCCCACGCTATACGCTGTTGCCGGCGAGGGCAATGTTGTTTTGGGCAAGCCGATTACAGGAGCTGAAGATTTTTCCTTTTATGCCAGAGAGGTTCCCGGTCTGTTTTTCTTTCTCGGAGGCGCGCCTGTCGGACAAGATCCACTTCTGGCTCCTCCTCACCATACGCCCGATTTTTATATCGATGAAAGCGGCTTTACAACGGGCATCAAAGCCTTGTGCCGCCTTGCCCTGGATTATATGAATATGCGATGAGGGAAAGGCAGAGTTGAATTAAAAGTAAAGACCGATGATAGTGAGGATGAAGCAACCGGAATGCCGGAAGAAGGGCGCTTAGCAGACTGTACTAAGTTAAACCCTGTTTAGCGCCTTCATGCGAAGATGAACGCCGTTGCCAGACCGTACATAGCGAGTTACTTGATAATAACCGTCGCACCTGTAAGGTGTATTCAGTAGTGTAAGGCAGCGATGAAGATAATCGCAGGGAACTCAGCTTTATCTCCGACTTAGTTTCTATCCTGAGGCATCCAATCTCACAAAAATCATAATGCTATGAAAAGAAAACAAGATTTACTATGGAAGGAAACCATACGAGTGTTTTTGATTTTATCAAATACTATGTTTCCTTTAAGA
>CAZXQI010000155.1:0-7028 GCA_964643005.1 uncultured Saprospiraceae bacterium
GCTGCGAGGCTTATGTGCAGGTCGTTGTTGACAAAAATTGCAGTTCTGCTTTCAAGGTAGTCATCCTTTTGCGGCAGGGAAAAACCTTTGAAACTCAAGGCCGACAAATTCTTGTCAATGGCAATTTCCGGCTCCACTGAATAAGGTCTGCCTTTCTCTTTTACGATAGTCGGCGGGTTCAGGTGATAGACGAGCGCCGAGGTACCCGAAAAGCCCTGCGTGCCTACCAGTTCTTCTCCATACAGGGCGCCCGTAGCCTCGTTGCGAAACTGGATGTGGCGTTTATGGGGTATTTTTCCAAGTTGATGATAAAAAGCCATGTTGTTATTAATTTTATGTGAGAGGATATTAAATGTTGTTTTTTAAAAAACAGCCCAAACTTAGTTATATCTGCCAAGTCTGCCGAAAAAATCATCTCCTTTTTCCAGATTGACAAAAGTCATTTTTATAACAGGTTATAATTTTTTTTCATAAAAAAATTACCATCCAGCCATTAGGCTGCCTTCGGAAAATTGGCTTCAAGTTTGCGAGATAGGGGGCATCGAAAGACTTTACTCCTACTTCCATCCAATCCAACCGGCAAAAAATAGCCGGCTTTTCTCCAAATCTATCTGAAGGTCTCAGGATCCCGACAATTTTCAAAATCAGGTAATTTTTTCCGAAAGCTACACAACTTGAGCGCTTTTCGACGACTTGCAGAAGGTCTGCGCCGCTTTAGAGCGCATCCATTTTTACAGGCTCCTGTCGGTCAATGAAAGGCAAAGGCTTGCTTACATCTTTAACCAAAATCGAGTCCCATGATCCGACAGTTACCTGTCTGGGTGGCAATATGGCTGCTGTGCTGTATCCACCCCCTGACAGCCAAAACCTCTGCGCCGCCTGTCATTTCCTGCCCGGGCGATATCGCCTTACAATTAGAACCCGGCCAATGCTCGGCTGTCATAAGCTTCAACCTCAGCGCTACCGACGACGAAACGAGCGCGCCGGTCATTGTACAAATTGACGATGTAGGCCTCGGTTCGGGAGATGAATTTCCGGTTGGCGTCTTCCTGCTGCGATATGCCGCCTTTGACGAAGAAATGAACTCCGACACCTGTGAGTTCAGCGTCGTCGTGCTGGAATACGTCCCCTCTTCGCCGGGTTTATTCTGTGAAAACTTGATCAACGTCGCCATTCCTCCATCCTGCGAAATGTACCTTCAGCCTGCCTCCGTTTTGGAAGGCGACTATGGCTGCTACAACAATTTCAAAGTGGATGTAGGTAACACGGGCAGCAACTACATTGGTTCTGCCTTAGTTGGCGACACAGTAGTATATATTGTCGAAAATATTGAAACCGGCATTTGGTGTCAGGGCCTTATCTACGTGAAGGACAACGCAGGGCCGGTGATTCAAAACTGCAACAAGGCTACCATCAACTGCCTCCAGGATTCCAAACCTGTTTCCGAAGGAGGCGATGTTCCCATTCCCGATTTTTCAGATTGTACTCCCCCCGTCTTCGCCTACTCCGATGCGATAATAGCGGGCGACTGTACCGACCATTATAACAGTCTGATTGTAAGAACATGGGAGGCTAGCGACAGCTATGGAAACACCAGCAGTTGTGAACAGGAAATAACCGTCGAAAGGGTTCCACTGCCCGTTCTGGAATTGCAGTGCCCCGCTCCTTATATGGTAGAATGTGAATCTTATTCAACGCCCGATTTTGATCCGTCTGTCGCCGGCTATCCCTGGGGCGACATCGGAGGGACTTTGTTTGAGGTAGCCAATACGGATCTTGCACTGTGCAACCTGACGGCCTCGTATTCCGATCAGATTCAAAACTTCTGTGGAGCGAGCTACCAAATCATCCGCCATTGGACGGTGATTGACAACTGTATGGCTTCTAACTCAGACGGCAACCCCTGGGTCTGCACGCAGATCATAAAATACCGCGACACGACAGCTCCTGTCATCTCGGCGCCCGATACCATTATTTTTAGCGCCGATCTTCCCGATTGCCTGGGTCGCCCGCTAATTCCGGCGATTGACATTTCAGATTGCTCCGACTTTGGGACGACTATCACCACGCCGGCAGGCGTCATCAATGGTAACGGCGGACAGACGCCCGCTCCCGGTTTGCCAGTCGGCGCTCATGCTATTGTGGTCAAAGCCACGGATGAATGTGGGAATTCTTCCACTGATACCATTGTCCTCATTCTCGAAGACCATCTGCTGCCGACACCGGTATGCGACGAACACACCATCGTCACCTTGGACAATAGCGGCTATGGGTTTGCCCCCGCCGCTTCCTTCGACGACGGCAGCGCCGACAATTGTTGCCTGTCGGGTTTCCTGGCTGCCCGCCTGACGGATAATTGCAGCGAAACGCCAGACCTGGAATTTAGGGAGTCGGTAGGGTTCTGTTGTTTAGATGTGGGGCAGGATATACAGGTAATTCTGCGGGTTTTTGATTGCAGTGGAAATTACAACGACTGCATCGTGGAGGTAAAAGTACAGGATGAATCTACTCCTTCCATCGCCTGCCCTCCCGATGTGACCCTGTCCTGTGGGCAGAATACAGAAGATTTTGATCTGGTTGGCGAAGTTGTTTCAGATGCCGATTTGTTAGCCGCCAACGATGGCTTCGCTTATGCTAATTGCACGAATATAACCATTACTTACACAGATATTGACAGCCTGGCCTGTGGTACCGGACTGATAAGCCGTACATGGGAAGCAACTGATGGAGGCGGGCAAACTACCGCCTGCACCCAGGGCATTACGATTGTCAATAGCCAACCTATTTCTGGCGACGACATTGAATGGCCGAAAGACATTTCGGTCATCGGATGCAGCAGCCAAACAGAGTCGGTCTATACAGGCGAGCCGGTATTACCTCCGCCCGGCCCCTGTTACGACCTTACACTCACTTTCGAGGATGAAATTATCTATGACGACCCAGAGGCCTGTCATAAAATCCTGCGCCGTTGGACGGTCGCTGACTGGTGCATATACGACCCCGATGAGGGAAAAACTTCCGGCCTCTTAGAGTACGAACAGACGATTTTAGTATTAGACGAAGACGCGCCCGACTTCTTTAACTGCCAGGATCGGTATTTCTGCAACTCCAGCCCCGACTGCGGAAACTTTACTCCGGATCTCACTATCATTGCTTCCGACGACTGTAGCCCGGAAACACAACTGAGCTATTCCTGGACCGTTGACTTGTTCGATAACGGCATTTCCGATCCCAACTCAGACTATGCTTACAGCGGACTCGGTCAAAATATCGGCAAAGCATATCCTTCGGGCGCCCATCGCATTTTCTACGAAGTTGAAGATGGTTGCGGAAATATAGCCTATTGCGACTTCGCCTTCATTATTGAAGATTGTACAATGCCGGAGGTGTTCTGCAAAAATGGCCTGACCATAGAATTGCCTGTTGAGGGAGAAATCAGCGTTCACATCATGGATTTGGAAGCGGGTACGACTACCGATAATTGCACTGCCAGAGAAGACCTTGACTTTTCTTTTACATCCTTTAGCGGGGATACGATTCTCAACTTTACTTGTGCAGACCTGGGTCAACATACCGTTACGGTCTGGGCCAATGACGAATCCAGCAATGGTGATTACTGCGAAACTTACGTCCTCGTACAGGATAGCGACGGCAATTGCGGTTCTCCGCTCATTGCGGTAGGCGGATTCATCACCACCGAAAAAGAGGAAGGTTTGGAAAATGTCGCCGTTCAGTTGAGCGGTAGCATGAGCGACCAAACTTTCACGTTGGAAGATGGAAAATTCCAGTTCCCACAGCTTCCCCTGGGATACGACTATACCCTGACTCCGCAATTCAACGAGGGTCTTTTGAACGGCGTGACCACCTTCGACCTGGTTCTGCTCAATCGCCATATTTTAAATGTCGAAATGCTCGACTCTCCCTATAAAATCATTGCAGGAGATGTCAACCATTCCAACTCTCTGACGGTGAGCGATATCGTGGCGCTGAGAAAGGTCATTTTGGGCATCAACGATTATTTTCCGAATAACTCTTCCTGGAGGTTTGTGGATGCTAACTACCAGTTCCCGGATCCACAACATCCGTTTAGCCAGACTTTTCCTGAGTTCCACAATATGAATAACCTGACGCTGGAACATCAGTCCGTCAATTTCAAAGCGATCAAAATCGGCGACCTGAACGGCTCAGCCAGCGTCAATAACACGACAGCAATCGGGAGCCGTTCCGGGGAAGGCTTGCTCATCGCCGCCTTAGAGCAACAGTTCAAAGTAGGACAAAAAGTGAAGGTTGATTTCAATGCGGATTTAAAAGGCCTCGTCGCCTATCAGTTCACGCTCAACTTCGACCCAGGGCAAATGGTCTTTGAAAAACTGATACCTGGCGCCGGCAATGCCGAAGAAAATTTCGGCCTGACACATATAGAGAAAGGCGCCATAACCACGAGCTGGCATCAGATCTCCTCCGACGGGCTTTCGCAGGCTGCTTCGCCACAGTTTAGTCTGGTCTTCACTGCCAAAGAAGATGGAGAATTGAGCAGGTTTTTGACTGTCAGCTCCGGCATTACAAAGGCGGAAGCTTACGAATCTAATGGCCAGAGCCGTCCTGTCCGACTGAAATTCTCCGGCGCAGACTCCGCCGGAGAAGACTACCAGCTATTTCAAAACACGCCTAACCCATTCCACAACAATACGATTATAGGTTTTCATTTACCGGAGGGAACCAGCGCTTCACTGACAATATTTGACGTTTCCGGAAGACTCGTGAAAGAAATTAAAGGCGAGTACTCGAAAGGTACTCACGAAATTATTTTAGAAAAAAATGAATTGCCCGGTACGGGGATTTTCTACTACCGGTTAGAGACGCCTGCCTATTCAGCTACTAAAAAACTGACGGCGTTTTGATTGGTGCGAAAGATTTAGTAACTCGGTTTTTGGGATTGGTCTCCCCTCTGGTTCGCCAGAGGGGGGCTTTTTTTGGTCAGGCCTAAGGTCTTAAATCATAGCTCTTCAGGCCTGACATAAGTTCTTTGGCTTGGCGCATGGGTTCGCACCGACTGTGCAGATGATTTTTGAAGAAGGAGAAAATCAGTCCGAATTCACGTCGGCCCTGAACGCAGATTTTATCAAACTATATCCAAAAAATTCATCATTCATTTTTCATCATTCATCATTTTAGAAAATTCATCATTCATTCCTCTCCTTTGGGCAGGGTGGCTTTGTAAATCAGCTTAGAGTAATTCTCCGACGTAAAGATATCATTGGCTACCTGTTGAATATCCCCTACCGTTACCGCATCGTAAAGTTCCACTTCTCTGTTAATCATGGAAGCGTCGCCGATAGCTTCAAAGAAGGCCAGGTCGATGGCCTTATTCAGTACGCTGGCTTCTGAGAAGACTAAGGCGGACTCAGATTTGCTTTTAATCTTTTGCAATTCCCGTTCGGGGATTGGTTCTCTTTTCAAAAGCTCCAACTCTGCCCAAATAGCTTTTTCGGCCTCTTCTAAAGAAACTCCGTCCGAAGGTTTTCCTTCGATGATGAGCAATCCGGGGTCTATGCTGGCCGTGATATAGCAGCCAATGCTGGAAAACAGTTTTTTATCTTTTAAAAGGCGGCGATAGAGGCGGGAGGAAGAACCGCCGTCAAGGATGTCCGACAGCAAATCCACTGCATAAAAGTTGCGCTCCATTCTTCCGCAGGTATGGAAAATGAGATACAGAGAATCCACCGGAACCCTGCCTTCGGTCTGTCGGATATGGGTGGCAAGCTGTTTAGGTTCTGCGGGGATGGTTCTTTGGTAAGGCTCTCCGGCGGGAATGTCGCCAAACCATTTTTCCACTAAAGCCAGCGTCTCGTCCGTTTTCACATTTCCGGCTATCACCAAAATTGCATTGTTGGGGCGATAAAACTTGTAGAAAAACTGCTTCACATCTTCCAGCGTGGCATCTTCCACGTGTTTTGGTATCTTTCCAATCGTCGGCCAGCGATAAGGATGCACCTCATAAGCCAGCTCGGAAATATGGTGCCAGACGTCGCCATAAGGCTCGTTGAGGCAGGTCTCTTTGAATTCTTCCACCACCACTTTTCGCTGCACATCCAGTACTTTCTCGTCGAAATTCATGCTCAGCATCCGGTCGCTCTCCAGCCACAAGGCCACTTCCATATTTTCAGCCGGAAGCAATTCGTAAAAATTAGTGATGTCGTGGTTGGTGAAAGCGTTGTTCTCCCCTCCGGCTCTATGCATGGAGTCGTCGAAGTCCGGAGCATTGGCCGAGCCGCCAAACATGAGATGCTCAAATAGATGGGCAAATCCAGTCTTCTCCGGCGTTTCATCTTTGCTTCCGACATTGTACAATACATTGACAGCCGCCATCGGGGTGCTGTCGTCTTCGTGGATGAGCACTTTGAGTCCATTGGACAGGACGAATCTGCTATATTTTATCATGTAATTATTGGTTCTGGTTTTTGGGGAAGCAAAGTTAGGAAATGGTTTGGGTTCACACTCTCGGAAAGATTCTGCGAAAAAGGCAAGTAAGTGGTGGCGGTTACATTGTTAGAAAGGCATAATCATAATTTGATCGAAAGGCTGTCAACAAACTTTTTTTAAAAATAAGCTTCAGCGGGGGGAGAAAAAAACACCTGGGAAATCTGGCGGGCGTGTTTGAGGGCATCTATCAAATTGAGGAGATGTTAAATCGTTTTTCAGGGCAATTATTTCCCAGGTGACATCTGTTTGGAAATTTGAGGTTAAAAAGCAGGTATTTGGTGGTTTGAGGTTAGTCCGATGGAGTCAAAAACTTAGTTTTTTGGGAATAGGCTATTTTCATTTGGATTTCCCACCTTTTTAAGCTCAGCTATTAAGTAAAGCAATAATCACAGTGGTAGGAGAAATTTGGTTTTCTGAGCTTTCTTGGTCTGGTCAAAAACTGAGTGTTTTTTGGATAAATAAGCTGTTAGCAAAACTTTGCTTCAAAGATGCGGCTATAACTATCCTTGCGCAATCCCCCAAATGTTGGAATTTTTAGAAATTTT
>CAZXQI010000156.1:0-7020 GCA_964643005.1 uncultured Saprospiraceae bacterium
AGGCCATCGCGCTCTATAATGACAGCATTCGTCAGTCCTTTGATCTTTACCTCCTGAGTTTGCTCCAAACGATAAGGGTAGCCGAGTATGCTGAACAGGATTACCAAAAAAAATCCTCCAAACTGCGTCCCACCGCAGAGGATAAAGCCTTTCGACCTAAGCTCTGTCAAAACGAGTTGATACGCTCCCTACAGGAAAACAAGGGGCTGAAAAGCCTTTTCACGACTCACAAAATCCTGGAGCGGGTGACTGAAGACAATTCCCGACTGCTATACCACGATTTTGCCAAGACAGAAAAGTACCACCAGTACCTGAGCGCAACCACGGACGAACCCGATGTACACCAGCAGATTTTGCTCGACCTCTTTAAGAACCTGATTAACAATGAGATTTTTGAAGATATTATGGATGAAAACTTTCTCACCTGGCAGGACGACAAATCCCTAATCGTGGGATCCATGAAGAAAACCCTGAAATCCCTCCCTGCCGATAATGCTTTTTATCAGGAATACCAGCCTGGAGACGACACTGTCCGCGAGTTCGGCGAAAGCCTGCTGGACAGGGTTTGCAGGGAAGACGAAGAACTACTCCAGATTATTGAGCCTACCTTAAAAAACTGGGACGCAGAACGAGTGGCCGTGATAGATATGATTTTATTGAAAATGGCTATCTCCGAACTGCTCAACTTTTCTACCATCCCAACAAAAGTTACCCTGAACGAATACGTTGAAATCTCCAAACTCTACAGCACGGATAAAAGCAAGGATTTTATCAATGGCGTATTGGATCGCCTCATGAAAAAACTTGAAAAAGATGGCAGGATAACAAAAGAGGGTAGGGGATTGATCGAAGAATGAACCGATAGCGGGAGAACTACGCCAAGCTACAAATTGGATAAATTAGAAAAGCCTGTCACTCAACTTCCTGTACCTGAGTCTTTGAAAAAAAATTCCAGTTGTGACGCACGTTCGACTTTCTGTTGTCCAGCGAGTGACCTTCCTAAAAACTGTAGTCAAAAAATCCCACCTGAGCATTTAGGAGAATGATGGAGAAAGAGAGTTCTTTCTTTCCAACTTTACTAAAAAAAATAAAACCAGACGAATTACGTCGAAGAACAATTAATAACAAACACAATTTCCTTCATTTAAAAAAATTGATTATGAGGAATTTAACACTCCCCCTGTTGGTTTTTTTGCTTGTACAGGCAGGCAGCCTTTTGGCACAAAACACGATGGAGTCCTCTGCCCTGGTCTTTCGCTGGACAGGGACGGATTTCAGGTATCCGCTGACTAAAGACCTGAATAGCAAAGATTTTATTTCAGGCGCTGAAATCGCTTACTGGCACAGCCTGAACGATTATCTGGGTCTTGCTTTTCCCTTTAAGGTTGGGAAGTATGAGTTTCCCTTAGACGATAAAGCGGTCAAAACAGAGAGAGGCCTTGCGATGAGCCTCGATGCGCTGTTGCACCTAAAACCCTTTAAATCCGGCAGAGCGCTCTACCCCTATCTGCTCGCCGGCGGAGGCGTCATGACCGAAGTGGACAACGACTGGAAGGTCAATCCGGAGGTTCCGTTCGGTATCGGACTGAATCTACGGCTGGCGCCGCTTTTCTACCTGAGCGGCGAAGCCCAGTACCGGCTTGATTTTTCGGATAACAGAGACCATCTTCAAACTTCTCTCGGCCTCTTCCTCGGTTTCGGAGGAAAGACTACAGACCTGGACACCGACAAAGACGGCGTTCCCGACAAGCTCGACCGCTGCCCGAATGAACCCGGTCTTGTAGCGCTTCGGGGCTGCCCCGACACGGACGGCGATGGAATAGCCGACATTGACGACGACTGCCCTTTAGTGGCCGGCTCCATCGAATTGAAAGGCTGCCCTGACCGCGATGGCGACGGCATCCCCGACCACTTAGACCTCTGCCCCGACGAGTTCGGGACGGCAGACAGACAGGGATGCCCCTTTGCCGACCGCGATGGCGACGGCGTAGAGGATAGCGAAGACCGCTGCCCGGACACGCCAGGCCTCGCATCCCTTCAGGGCTGCCCTGATTCGGATGGCGACGGTGTGCCCGATGACAGAGACCTTTGCCCCGACGAGCCTGGTCCCCTTGAATTCATGGGCTGCCCTGACCGCGACGGCGACGGTGTGCCCGACGTCCATGACAAATGCCCGAACACGCCTGGCCCCGCTTCCAACCAGGGATGCCCTGAATTGAAGCCGGAGGAAAAAGAAGTGTTGGAATTTGCCATGAAAGCCGTGCAGTTTGAAACTGCCAGCGCCCGCCTTTTGCCAGCCTCCAATAAGGTGCTGGATGAAATTGCCAATATCATGAAGAACTACCCGGATCACAAACTCCGCATCAGCGGCCACACTGACAGCATCGGCGAGGCTCAGCCCAATCAGGTGTTGTCCGAGAAAAGAGCAAAAGCCTGCTACGACTATCTCGTGGCCAAAGGCATTCAGGCTTCCAGGATGAGCCACCAGGGCTTCGGAGAATCTAAGCCGATAGCCGACAACCGCTTTGCTCCCGGCAGAGAACAAAATCGCCGGGTTGAGTTTGAAATTTACGTAGAGTAAGAGGAGGATTTTAATAATAAAAAGGCGCAGCGTCCATCCCGACACTGCGCCTTTTCTTTTTTTAAAAAAATTTGTAACTATTCAGATTTTTCCCGAAGGGAAAATTTCCGAAGAGAATTTTAACTGAACAATGTCCCGGTCTTTCCGGGTGGCACGACGCCCATGTGTTTGTATGACTTTTCGGTGGCTTCTCTTCCCCTGGGGGTGCGCTGGAGATAGCCTTCCATGATGAGGAAGGGTTCGTGTACCTCTTCGATAGTTCCTGCCTCCTCGCCGACTGCGGTGGCGATGGTGGTCAGACCTACCGGCCCGCCTTTGAATTTGTTCACTATGGCGTCGAGGATTTTATTGTCCATTTCATTCAGCCCGCCTTCATCTACATTTAGGGCGCTGAGACCTATCTGTGCGATTTTCACGTCAATCGTTCCATCGCCTTTAATTTGAGCAAAGTCCCTGATCCGGCGCAGCAGCAGGTTGGCGATACGGGGCGTTCCCCGGCTGCGTCGGGCTATCTCGAAAGCGCCGTCTTCGGTGATGGGGACTTTGAGCAGAGATGCCGAGCGCTTGATGATTTTCTTCAAAGTTGCCACGTCGTAGTAGTCAAGAAGGCAGGTAATTCCAAAGCGGGAGCGCATGGGCGCCGTCAGCAGACCCATTCTCGTCGTAGCGCCGACCAGCGTAAAATGATTGAGGCTTAGCTGAATGCTTCGGGCGTTGGGGCCGCTGTCGATCATGATGTCTATGCGAAAATCCTCCATGGCTGAATAGAGATACTCTTCTACGACAGTATTCAGTCGGTGTATCTCGTCGATAAAGAGCACGTCGCCGTCATCCAGATTGGTGAGCAGGCCGGCCAGGTCTCCCGGCTTTTCCAACACGGGGCCGGAACTCATCTTCATGTTGGCGCCTAACTCATTGGAGATGATGTAAGAAAGCGTCGTCTTTCCCAATCCTGGCGGGCCGTGCAGCAGCACGTGATCGAGCGCCTCGCCCCGCTGTTTGGCGGCGGCGATGAATATGCGCAGATTGTCCACGATCTTGATCTGCCCGCTGAACTCGTCTAAGTCCTGCGGTCGCAGCGCCTTTTCGATGAGCTGCTCAGCCTGCGACATGCTTTGCCCACTTGGATCTAAATTTGGATTTTGCATTGCTGATCGTTGCGAATTATTCCTGAATGAGCGACTTCCGGGATTTCAGTTAAGTTCGTTTTTGAGTCTTTTAATTGAAAGAATCTCCCCCCTTTTCTCACTTTTTTTATAAAAATTTAGATTTTTTAGCCATTTGGTTAAAACAAAAACCTGTGCTAAGTCCGAATTTACTTCGGACTGATTTACTCATTTGTCGTAAATCAGTTGCGAAAAATCTTTGCCGGTAACTCTCTTTTTAAAACTGTATTCACCTAAATAGTTGCTTTTATTTTTTTAAAAAAATTAATCCCAAATTCCCTCTCCTTGCCAGATAACTTTTCCTTTTTTGAAGCGATTCAGGTATTTTGCATGACAATTATCCTTTGAATCGCCGGCTGTTTGGCCTAAGAGTTTTCCCTCGCAATCGTAAAGAAAAGAAGTCGGAATAGACTGGAAGAGATAAGCTGGGCGCTTATTTTCCATTTTGTACTTTATTACCTTATTTGGGTTGTGGCGGTCAATGGCCTGATCCATCCAGGGCACTGAAAACGGGTTCTTCGTATCTGTGCAGGTGGATACGTCGCCCCTGACTTCTTCGATACAGGAGATGTCCACCGCCGCCTTTTCAGCTATGCAAATCGTCATTGCATCCTTCCGTATGCTGTAATTAAAGCGGACGACTTGTTTGTTGCTCAGGCTAAAGCCTTCCGGCAGGCTAAGCGGGTAGAGCAGGTCGCCGTCGGCCAACTCTATGAGGAATCCGCAGCCGTCAAGCCCCTGGAAATCGCGCACCGTGCCTAAGGTTTCGCAGCCGCCGCCAAAACTGGGTTGTTTTGTCTTGCAGCCGGCTAAAAAAGTCAGAAAGGAAAGGAAAACTAAGAATCTCATAAGTAAAAGTCGCTGGAAATTAAGCCTCTACGCAGGTAGTAAACCACGGCTGATTCCTTACCTTTGCGCCGCTTTTTAAAAAACTGTCCCGCACACGTTGTCAAAAAAACCTTCTGCGACGGATGCCGGACAATCATTCTCTATCAACGCACAATGAAATGACAGGATCAAAAGTAAAGATTGCCAAAGGTAAATTAAAAGTCCCGAATGACCCCATCATCCCATTCATTGAGGGAGACGGCACAGGAGCGGATATTTGGGCTGCATCCGTGCGCGTATTGGATGCCGCAGTTGAAAAAGCTTATAAAGGAAAAAAGAAGATTGTCTGGAAAGAAGTCTTCGCCGGTGAAAAGGCATTCAACAAAACAGGAAGCTGGCTACCCACGGAAACGCTCGACACCATTCGGGAATATCTCGTAGCCATCAAAGGGCCGCTGACTACTCCGGTGGGCGGTGGAATTCGCTCACTCAACGTAGCGCTGCGCCAGGAACTCGACCTCTACGCCTGCGTGCGCCCAGTACAATATTTCAAAGGAGTGCCTTCCCCGGTCAAAGAACCTCAATTGGTGGACATGATCATTTTCCGAGAAAACACGGAAGATATCTATGCCGGTATTGAATACCTCAACGGCACGCCTGAATGTGATAAAATGGTAGATTTCCTCCAGAACGAGATGGGCGTTAAAAAAATCCGTTTTCCAAAAACCTCCTCTATCGGCATCAAGCCGGTTTCTGTGGAAGGCACTGAGCGCCTGATGATTAGCGCTATTGAATACGCCATTAAAAACAACCTTCCCTCCGTTACCCTCGTGCATAAGGGCAACATTATGAAGTTTACAGAGGGAAAATTCAAAGAGTGGGGCTATGCAGTTGCCGAGCGAGAGTTTGGAGACAAAGTGTTCACTTGGGCGCAGTGGGACAGAATTGTGGCAGAAAAAGGCCAGGATGCCGCTAACGCCGCCCAAAAGAAAGCCCTTGCCAATGGCGCCATCCTCATCAAAGACGTCATCGCAGACGCTTTCCTCCAGCAGATTCTCCTGAGACCTGCGGAGTACTCCGTCATTGCCACGCTCAACCTCAACGGCGATTACATCTCGGATGCGCTCGCTGCTCAAGTGGGCGGAATCGGTATTGCTCCTGGGGCGAATATCAACTATATCACCGGCCACGCCATCTTTGAAGCTACGCACGGTACGGCGCCTAAATACGCCGGCTTAGACAAGGTCAACCCGAGTTCGGTCATCCTCTCCGGCGAAATGATGTTCCGGTATATGGGATGGCCAAAGGCTGCCGACAAGATTCTGAAAGGCATCAAAGGAGCTATTCGCAAGAAGCGCGTTACTTATGACTTCGAGCGGCTGATGAAAGGCGCCACGCTGTTGAAGTGCTCTGAGTTTGGTGATGAGATTATTGCCAACATGTAAATTTTTTTAAAAAAAATACTGCCTGCTGAAAAGGCGCCTCCGCGTTTTTAGTATTCTGAGAATTTGAACTTTGATGAATATTTAAATTCGGAGAGAATTTTTACAAGGGGTAATTTTTTGGAATTTTTCAAAAAATTACCCCTTTCTTTTTTGGACAAAACCTATAAGGCGTTTTTATCGCATTGAAAAAAAAACAGCAGGGGACGGCATGTAGAGAGCTTGTTTGGGCGGTAGGTCTGTTATCGCCTCAATTTCTGCGGAACACCTTATTAATAGCCTCCATCTTAGTGGTGACGTGGAGCTTCTCATAGATGTTGTGGCAGTGAGATTTCACGGTCTCCCTCGAAATGCCGAGATCATCGGCAATTTGCCTGTAAAGCCTGCCCTGGGACAGGAGTTCGAGTATTTCCTTTTCGCGAGCCGTCAGCATGTCTTCATAGGGGTTCGAAATCTCGCGGGTAGGCTTGAGAAAGGATTCTACTACTTTGCGGGCGATTTGGGCGCTCATGGGGGAGCCCCCGTCCTGCAATTCCCGAATGGCTTCCAAAATATTTCCGGGAGGCGTGCTTTTGAGTAGATACCCGCTGGCGCCTGCTGCGAGCGCATTGAAGATTTTATCATCATCCTCAAAGACAGTGAGGATCATAAACTGAATCCGCGGGAATTTCTTCTTTAGCGCTTCCAATACCTGTATGCCGCTGATGCCGGGTAGGTTGATGTCCACCAGGACGATGTCGGGTTGGGCGCCAGGAATGCCCTGGACTGCGGATTCTCCGCTTGGGTAGGTGTGAGTGCAGTTAAAACCGGGAGTCGCATTCAGCATAAGTTGCAGCGCATTGCGATATTCTGCATTGTCTTCGATAATGGAAATTTGGATGACTTTCATAGTTTATACTTTCTTATTGCTTTTGTTTAATTTGCAAGGTAACAATCCTTTAAAAACGATAATAGAGTTGTTTTAACATGATAATCAGTCTGTTGCATATATAAGATTGTAATT
>CAZXQI010000157.1:0-6970 GCA_964643005.1 uncultured Saprospiraceae bacterium
TAATATATACGTAGAAGTTTTTGCAGAAGAAGCCAGGCAACGCGCAGCGGCATTGGATGAAAAGTTTCTCAGGGAGCCCGCCTCTATGGGCAAAATGTTCGGCGCCGTCATTTCCATCAAAGACGTCATTTGTTATGCCGGCCACGAGACGACAGCCGGCTCAAAGATGCTCCGCGGGTTTAGGTCGCTGTTTTCCGCCACTGCCGTCGAGCGCTTACTGGCAGAAGACGCCATCATCATCGGCAGAGTCAACTGTGATGAATTTGCCATGGGAAACGCCAATGATACTTCCGCGTATGGCCCCACCCGAAATGCCGCCGACCCTTCAAAAGTTCCGGGCGGCTCCAGCGGCGGTTCAGCCGTAGCCGTACAGGTCGGCTCCTGTCTCCTTTCTCTGGGTAGCGACACGGGCGGTTCAGTTCGCCAACCGGCTGCCTTCTGCGGAGTGCTAGGCTTCAAACCCAGTTACGGTCGCATTTCCCGACATGGATTAATCGCTTATGCCTCCAGTTTTGACCAAATCGGAATCTTAGCCAATAATGTACAGGACATCAGGCAGGCATTGGAAGCGATGGCCGGCCCCGATGAATTTGACGCTACCTGTATTTCAGAAAAGCCGGTATTTCAAGCTGACAAGCATGCCGTCCATCGCCCCGCCAGGATTGCTTACTTTAAGACTGCTTTCAAGCATCCGGGGCTTGACCATGAAATCAAAAAACTGAACTTTGATTTTATTGAAAAATTAAAATCTGCCGGCCATGAAGTAGTCGGAATCGAATTTGAATACCTCGATTACATCATTCCGGCCTATTACGTGCTCACGACCGCCGAGGCCTCTTCCAACCTTTCCCGCTACGACGGCATCCGCTACGGCTACCGCAGTCCTCGCAGCAGGGACATTCAGGAAGTTTACAAAAAATCGAGAACAGAGGCTTTTGGAAAAGAGGTTAAGCGGCGTATCATGATGGGTACTTTCGTTTTGAGCGCCGGCTATTACGACGCTTACTACACCAAAGCGCAGCAGGTGCGGCGACTCATCGCAGAGCGCACTAAGGAGATTTTACAGGAATTTGATTTTATCCTAATGCCCGTCTCCCCCATTCCCGCCTGGAATCTCGGTGAAATGGCGGACGATCCCGTCGCCATGTATTTGGCGGACATCTTCACGGTACAGGCCAATATGGCTGGAATTCCGGCTATCGCTATCCCCATCGGCAGTCTGTCGGGCGGTCTTCCCACAGGGATACAACTAATGACCGGTCGGCTTCAGGAAGAGAAGCTATTGAACTTTGCAGCAGGCATCTTACAAGAAATCTGAGCGGCTATCCTACAATTGTATCCAAATCAAAAAAACCACGTTCAACAGGTTAAATTTTGCGTGATTTGGCGTTTTTACAGAATGTATTAATTTTGCGCGCCTTTCTAAGTCCACTTACTGAACAAGCCCTATTCAAATACCAACTTTAAAAATTGAATTCAGCAGGTACCACCATCAGGGAATATTCGTCGAGCATCCTTTTCAGACCGGTTGATGGCGCCTGAATATCGCTAACTTTTAAAAATTAAACATGGGACTATCAGCAAAGTATGCACTGATTGCCACCTTGTTCTTTGGTTTTTTCAGTACTTTCCTCAAAGCGGAGAATCTCTACGATGTCAATGAAGTCAAGCCTCGTTTTGAATCAATGGATTGCATCGTCAAACCTCGCTTCACTCCCGTCGTCGAAGCTTATATCAAAAGATACTTAGCTCACGATGGAAGGTTAGCAAAAATTATCCTCAGCCGCGCCGCCGTTTATTATCCAATTTTTGAAGAACACCTCAGCGGGCACGACCTCCCGCAGGATCTCAAATACTTAGCGGTGTTAGAATCCGGGTTAAATCCAAAAGCCGTTTCTCCCGTAGGCGCCGCAGGCCTTTGGCAGTTTATGGCTCAAACCGGAAAAAGCTTAGACCTCATCATTGATAAAAATGTGGATGAGCGCTCTTGCTCGCACAACTCGACCAATGCAGCCATGCGCTATATGGCAAAGCAGTATAAAAACTACGGTAGCTGGGAACTAGCGCTAGCAGCTTACAATTGTGGAGCGGGCAATGTCAATCGGGCGATCAAGCGCGCCAGAACTCAGGACTACTGGAAACTCTCCCGATTCCTCCCCAGAGAAACCAGCAACTTTGTCCCTGCATTCCTCAGCGCCGCCTACGTCGGCAAATACTATCACTCTCACAATATCGAACCTGACTATCCGAGTCTCGATATGCAGTTGACAGATTTCACGATGGTTTTCGATGAAATGAAATTAGAGACAATCGCCGCTATTGCCGGCATTCCACTGGAAGTAGTCGAAAAACTGAATCCAGCCTTTAAAAAGGATTTCGTACCCGAAAACCCAAGAGGATTTCACGTCATTCTCCCGAAGCGCACAGTTCCCGCTCTTAGAGAATATTTAGAATTTTTAAATCCCGACAGAGCAGAAGCTGCCGAATTGCCAGAATTGCCTTCTCCCATAGATTCGGCGGACTACACACCCGATCAGTATTACTTTAATTCCACCTACACGGTGATCGAAGGAGACGACATCAATGAGCTGTCTATGCAGTTCAATTGCTCGCCTTACAATATCCGGGTATGGAATAACCTGAGTTCCAACGAATTGAAAAAAGGCCAGGAGTTGGAAATCTGGTTCCCTTATTCCATTCGTCATTTTTTAAAAAATGATGAGAAAGTAGAGGTGAAAAAGAAATTGGATGAAGAGCCGGTAAAAAGAGAAATCACACCGGCGCCTAAAAAGATGCCTGCACTCAAGATGGAAATCAGACCCATTTCAGAAATTCAAAAATCCAATTCATCGCATGGAAAGACTTCTTCTTCGACAAAATCAATCCACAGAGAGCGCGAGTCGGGTTTCATTTTTTACCACCTCCACGCAGATGAAAGCCTGCTCGATGTCGCAGAACACTTCCCTGGCGTCACCGTTCAGAACCTCCTCGACTGGAACGGGCTATCTAAAGAAAAGCCGCCGGTAGCGGGGATGAACTTGAGAATAAAGAGAACCTAATCCAATAGTAGTTTCATCAAAAAAAGCGGGTGATTATCTATGTAATCACCCGCTTTTTTTGATGGCGCCGCACAGTCGCAGTTTACAATAGGCATCCCTCCCAGGGTCATTTGTAAAATAATTGCTTCTTCCAATCTCCGAATAAAATGTGCGGTATTCGCCGTAAACAAAAAAAGCGGAAGTCTAAATGTTTCAGACTTCCGCTCTATGAAATAGTAGTTTGCCAAAGGTTCAAAAATGACTATGAAGCAAACCGTGTATGATTAATCAATCTTCTTTAGGTTCTTCTTCCTGAACATCTGCCTGAGGTTCGGAAAGTTGTTCCTTCAGTTGGCTGAATGCGTCGAGATCTCCCAGCGTGGAACGTTCAACGGTAGATTGCTGCTTTTTGACAGCTTGCCGCGTTTCGTCGCGTTCTTTGTCCTGCTCTTTTTTCACCTGCTCGTCAGCATCTTTGCGTATATCGTCGAGGTAACGGGTGTGAGAAACGAGCAGGCGCTTGTCATCTCTATTGAATTCAATGACTTTAAAGATCAATGTCTCTTCTAATTCAGCCGTAGTGCCGTCTTCTTTTCTCAGGTGCTTAATGGGAGCGTAAGCTTCCAAGCCGTGTGGCAACTGAACAATAGCGCCCCTATCATCTTTGCGCACAATAGTGCTCTCGTGGTAGGTGCCTACGGCAAATACGCCTTCGAAAGTATCCCAGGGATTTTCTTCCACCTGCTTATGGCCTAAGGAAAGTTTGCGGTTTTCCTTGTCCACTTCCAGAATGATGGCTTCGATATCTTCGCCCACTTTGGTAAATTCAGAAGGGTGAGAATAACGCTTCGTCCAGGACAGGTCGGAAATGTGAATCATTCCGCCGATACCGTCTTCTAATTCGACAAAGACGCCGTATTGAGTGAGGTTTTTCACTTTGACAGTGTGCTGACTGCCAACCGGATAGCGCTGCTCAATATCGTCCCATGGATCCTTGGTCAGTTGCTTGATACTTAGAGACATCTTGCGCTCTTCCTTATCAATGGTCACCACTTTTGCTTCCAGTTCGGTTTTCATCTTAAAGAACTCCTTGGCGTTGATAGGTTGATTCCCCCAGGATACTTCGGATACGTGAATAAGGCCTTCAACGCCCGGCATCACTTCCAGGAATGCGCCATAGTCTTCAACGTTGACTACTTTACCTTTCACCACGTCGCCTTCTTTGATGCTATCTCCCAACACCTCCCAAGGGTGCGGCTGCAATTGCTTGAGGCCAAGTGAGATACGCTTTTTGTTTTCGTCGAAGTCGAGCACCACCACATTAATTTTCTGGTTGAGTTGCAACACCTCGCTTGGATGGTTGATGCGACCCCATGAAATATCGGTGATGTAGAGCAGACCATCTACGCCGCCAAGGTCGAGGAATGCGCCGAAGTCGGTGATATTTTTGACCAATCCTTCGAGTACCTGTCCCTTTTCGAGACTACTAATAATGGTGTCGCGCTGCTCGGCGAGATCGCTTTCGATAAGCGCTTTGTGAGAAACGACGGCATTCTTAATGGCCTCATTGATTTTGACCACTTTAAAGTCCATCTGCTTACCGACAAATTGGTCGTAGTCAAGAATCGGCTTGATGTCAATCTGAGAGCCAGGGAGGAATGTTTCCAACCCACCGCAATCTACGATCAACCCGCCTTTGGTCTTACTGATAACAGTGCCGCGGATCATGGTGCCGTTCTCATAGGAATCTTTGATGGATTCCCAAGCGCGCAGCAATTTGGCTTTGCGTCTGGAAAGGACGAGCTGTCCTCTTTCATCCTCTTGCTTTTCGACGTAAACATCTACTTTATCGCCGATTTTTAAATCAGGCATGTCTTTGAAATCGCCAAGAGGTACGATACCGTCGGATTTGTAGTTGAGATCAAGCACCACGTCGCCATCGTTAATCGCAGTAACGCGTCCGCTTACAATCTCATTTTCCAGCAGAGCAGTCAGGCTCCTATCGTACAAGTCCATGTATTTCTCGCGGTCTTCTGCCGAATAAGCCACTCCATGTTTATTGGCTGACTCCCAGTTGTAGTCGTCAAATGAACCTTGACCGGCAAATAGTTCTTCTTCGGAAACTTCTTCGCCGTCCTCTTCTGTGTCTTCTACATCGGCGTTGTGTTCGTCTTCGTCTAAGTCTGTTTCGTCACTGGTTGCATTGGAAAAATCGTCTTCGATTTCTTCCAGTTCATCATCATTTCTTTTCTTGTCTGGCATTGATAGAATGCTTTTAAAAGTTAAAAAATAGGATTTCGGCGTCATCAAATTTTTACCTGAAAAATGCCGATATCCGGGTTTACATCGTTGCTTTTGAGCCTGGTTTTTTAGATAAAAAACACCTTTCGCCAAAAGCGGCGCAAAGGTAAGCCCCTGACCTGGAGAAACAAAGTACATTAAAGTATTTCTCAAAAAAGAAGGCTCCACAGATAGTTGCAGGCAGTCAACAGAACCAACTTCAGAGCAAGGGAGTTTAAACATTCCTGTTAAATGAGTGCTTTCTGTTGTATCCTGATACGCATTTGAGTTCCTTTGAAATTCAATAAGAATTCTGAGGAGATTAAAATCTGCGGTAAATTCGCAGGAAACCCTGCGCCGTGAAAAGCATCGGAAAAAAATTCTGCTAACCTAAATTATATCATCATCTATTGACTCCTCCTACTTCTAATCCACCGGTTCATGCTACTTCATCAACAATGACTGAACAGCAAACTCCATATAAAGAATTCAGGTACTTAGACTATATGTCCGAGCTACTCGACTCCAAATTTCGCATTCCAGGCACGAACATCCGGTTTGGCCTCGATCCAATTATCGGCCTAATTCCCTACGCCGGCGATGTGGTTACTTTTGCCTTTTCAGGACTGTTAGTCATTATGATGGCGAGGCGCGGAGTCAGCGGTATGGTCGTCGTCAAAATGCTGTGGAATATTTTGATAGATACCTTAGTCGGCGCCATTCCTCTCTTAGGCGATATCTTCGACTTTCATTTCAAAGCAAATCGCCGGAACTACCGCCTGCTTAAAGAACACTACCAGGAAGGAAAGCACGTCGGCAGCGCCTGGCCTGTAATCTTCGCTATCATCCTCTTCCTGATCTTGCTAATCGGCCTGACTTCCATGATTGTCTGGAAAATTATATACTGGGTTTTTTCCTGAATTCATAAATAGGCAGATTCAAAAACAATCTGTAGAATCGCTCCGTTTTCTTACAGCAAACCGGGTTGTAGCATGCGATACCTTTACATCTTTCCACTTTTATTCTCCTCCCTGGCAGTCTTTGCTCAAAGGACGGCGCCAGCGGAAAACATTATCCCCAACCCCAGTTTTGAGATGTACGCCTCCCCGCCTATCGGCTGGTTTTACAAAGGAAGTCACTACACCACCGTTATGAAATACTGGTCCTCAGCCACCAATGCCTCGCCCGATGTCTTTGGACCCAAAGTCAGAGTGCCGGCTCATTGGGCGGAAAAAGGCTTCGGCAACCAAAAGCCCCGCAGCGGTTCCTCCATGTCCGGCATCACCGTCTATGGTTGCGAGCGCGGGAAGCCCCATTGCCGGGAATACATCCAAATCCAATTGAGCGAACCGCTCGTAACAGGGCAGACCTATCAGGCTGAAATGTGGGTGAACCACCTTCCTAAATCACTCTACACCAATAATTTAGGTTTCTTTTTTTCAAAAGAAAAAACAGATGAAATCACGGATGGAGTCCTGAATTTTACTCCGCAGGTGAATGCGCCTGAAATCGTGGAATGTTTCCATAACAAATGGGTGAAAGTCTCCGGAGAGTTTATCGCCAATATAGAAGCGGAATACTTAGTCATCGGGAACTTTTTCTCCGACAGCCTTACGCTCACTAAGCCGACCGAGGAAACAAGCCTGCCATTT
>CAZXQI010000158.1:0-6932 GCA_964643005.1 uncultured Saprospiraceae bacterium
GGGAATCGCTGCGTTTTCCTGCGCCCATACCTCCAAAAGAAAAGCACTAAGAATGCCCAGGAACTTATTTAGCATTTTAATTCTCCTGCTCTCGCTCCCGCTTTTGGCGCAAAAAGAAGGCCGCGCCAATTACCTCATTCCCAAAGAGTACGGCCAGATCCATAAAAAAGGAGAGGAAGCCCTTTTGAAAAAAAAATATGGGGAGGCGCTGCGCTATTTTAAAAGAGTGCTAAAAACCTTTCCCAAATTCCCACCCGCCCTGCGCAGCGCAGGCGCCTGCCAGGAATTGATGGGCAATTTCAGCGAGGCTTCCGATTACTATTTGCAGACCATTCAGGCCGATCCGTTTTTCTCCAGAGCCTTGTATTTTGAATGTGGAAAATCCCTTTACCAGTCCGGTAAGTATCGGGAGGCTCTGGCCGTATTTGAACAGTTCGATTCCCTGAAACAACTAAAACCTACGGCTTTTGAATACAATGGAATCGAAGAGCAGGCGGTGGAAGAGCGGTATTACGCCAAATTGAATTCCTCCCTTCGCGCCTGCTATGTGGCGATTGACTCCATCCAGTTTTGGAATATTCCCCAGGTTTTTAATCTCGGCAATGCCATCAATTCCGGCGCCGACGAATATTTTCCTTTCCTCTCCAACGACGGCAATACGATTTACTACACCCGCCGAAAAAACGATCAAGCCGACGAAGACCTGTATTACAGCACCCGTCCGCAGGGCCAGTGGCGGGGCGGAGACCGGGTTCCCGAATTTAACACCGACGAAAACGAGGGCATGGCTTCCTTAGTGCGGGATGGTCGCAAGATGTTCTTCACGGCCTGCCAGCGGCCCGATGTCCTCGGCCCCTGCGATATCTGGGAGGGAAAGATGGACGGCTTTCAGGTGGTGGAAGAGCGACCCGTCTCAGGTCTGGCCAACTCCGAATTCTGGGAATCTCAGGCCAGCGTCAGTTGCGACGGCGGCCTGCTGTTTTTTTCCAGCAACAGGGAAGGCGGCTTTGGCGGCGCAGATATCTGGATCAGCCGACGCATGGAGGGCAACCGGTGGAGCGAGCCGGAAAACCCCGGCTCCAATATCAACACCAGCGACGACGAGGAAGCGCCTTTCATTTCCAACGATGGCAGGGTGCTCTACTTTTCCTCTACCGGCCATCTCGGATTTGGCGAGCAGGATATCTTCATGTCCCGCATGCAGGAGGACGGCAGTTGGGGTTATGCGGTCAACCTCGGCACGCCGGTCAATTCGGCCTATCGGGAACTGGGCTTTTACCTCAGCGCCGACGGCCAGACCGGCTACTTCGCCTCCAACCGAAAGGAGGGCTACGGAGGCATGGACATTTACTACTTCCAACTGCCCGAACAACTGACCGGCGACCCCATCGCCTACGTCGAGGGCTGGGTGAAGGACTCCATCACCCAGCTTCCTGTCCAGACGGAGGTCTATTTCAAAAATCGCCCGCCCGCCCAGACCGACGAGCAGGGGCGCTTTTTTCTCTGCGTAAAAGCCAACGACACCCTGGAAATCCGGATCAGAGCCGAAGATTACCACGCCTACCAAAACCGGTTTGCCGTGCCCCTCTGGGAAAACCGCGCCTTTTACAACCTGAATATCCTGCTAGACCCTCTGTTCCACCTGCCCGCCTACACGAAAGATCTGCCCGTACCGAAAAGCCCGCCCGCCCTTTCACCCGGGCAGGCGACGGAACTCCGACACTCCATCCTGTTCAATTTCGACGAGTCGGAACTAAAGCCGGAAGAGGTATCGAATCTGTCGGATTTTCTGAAAACGGCCTTTTCAGGCAAGCCCGTGCTGAGCGTGGACATCGTGGGATATGCTGACGACATCGGCACGGACGCCTATAACCTGCAGCTTTCGGAAAAGAGGGCGAAAAACGTCGGCATCCAGTTGAAAGAGCGGGATATACAGGTGGACAAAATTTACATCGAGGGAAAGGGGAAAATCACCAACGGGCCGCAGTGGCAGAACCGGCGGGTTGATGTGGTGATTTATCTGGAGAGATGAGGGAGGCTTTGCATGGCGGGGAGCCGCAGATGATTTACGATGAAGGGTAAATCAGCTTGAATTTATTTCGGATCTGAGTGCAGATTTTTTTTGAGGCTATTCCACCCCTCCACGCCGCCCCACAAAAAAAAATCGTGTGCAGGCCGTTATTCAGATAACAGGCAGATTTTACTAATCTTGCCCTCAAATTTTTTTTCAAATGAACAACAAGCGCACAATAGCCCTGCTATGTGGGGGCGTCTCTCCGGAGCACGAAGTTTCGATGAATTCGGCTCGCAATATTTACAAAGCCATTGATAAAAAGAAATACAGGGTGGAAGTCGTCGGCGTGAGCCGCAGCGGCGAATGGCGCCATCTGGCGGAAGAGGTCTTTTTCAAACTGAGCGCAGTGGAGGGTCGCACCGGGCGGCGGCTCGCTCTGACGCCCGGGCAGCCAGAAGCCATCGTTTACAAAGGCGGTAGCGGGAAGTTCCCGGCGATAGACGCCGTGTTTCCCATCATTCACGGGCCGTTTGGAGAGGACGGGACTTTGCAGGGGCTGTTGTCCATATTGAACCTGCCCTTTGTCGGGCCGGATGCGCTCGGCTCCTCCGTCGGAATGGACAAGGACTTCACCAAGCGACTCTTGCGCGACTCGGGGATTCTCGTCGCGCCCTGGGTGACAATTTTTAAACATGAAAAACCTGATTATCAGTTAATTATAGAAAAATTAGGCTTCCCCATTTTTGTAAAGCCCGCCAACATGGGGAGCAGCGTTGGCGTGAGCAAAGCCGAAAACAAAGAGCAATTGAAAGCCGCCCTCGAACTGGCCTTCCGCTTTGATCTGAAGGTGCTGGCAGAGCGGGGAATCAGGGGACGGGAAATCGAAACCGCCGTGCTCGGAAATCGGGAGAATGCGCAAGTCAGCGGCCTCGGTGAAATCGTGATGGCGCAAGGATTTTACGACTACGAAAGCAAATACATTTCCGCCGACGCTGCCAAAGTGGTCATTCCCGCAGAAAATATTCCCGCCGAAACCCTGGAGAAAATTCGTCGGACGGCATTGCAGGCCTATCATGCCCTCGGCCTGGAGGGGCTTTCCCGCATGGACGTTTTCTTAGCCGAGGATGGCGCCGTTTACGTCAACGAGCCAAACACCCTGCCCGGATTCACAAACATTTCCATGTACCCTAAATTGTGGGAAAATGCGGGAATTCCTTATCCGGAACTGATTGACCGACTGATTAGCCTGGCCATTGAGCGGCATGAAAGAAATGGCGCATTGCAACGCACCAGGATTTAGTCCGTTAGACTTTTCCTATCTTGTGCGCTCAAATCAAACATCCCGATGAGTAAGAAATCAGCAAAATCAACCCGCCCAAAATCTCCGGCAAAGCCGTCCAAAAAAAGCTACAATTCTGCCTTTTGGCTCGACCGTCCCTCCGTCGCCACGGAGCAGGACGCCCTTTTAAAAAAAATATTCATGGGGCTGGCTGCGGTTGTTCTCCTGCTGAGCATCGCCTTGGCGATGGGGAGCGGCATCAACGGCGACGACGAGTACCAGAACGACTACTCGACCAAACTCGTGCAGTACTACTCCACGATGGGCGCCGACACCTCTGCGCTGAACATCGACAAGGGCAAAATGCACTTCTACGGCGGCTTCTTCGATATAGTGAGCGGTTTCACGAACAAGGCCTTGGGCTTTGAAGTAGCCGATGCAGGCTATCACCGCGTGCGCCATTTTTACAATGCCGTCTTTGGTTTTCTGGCCATGCTCTTTACGGCTCTGCTGGCGCGACAAATCGCGGGCTGGCGGGCTGCGAGTCTCACGCTGATCTTTATGTTCCTCTCGCCCCGCTTTCTGGGGCACTCGCTGATGAATCCCAAGGACATTCCCTTTGCGGCGGGATACGCCATGGCCCTCTACTACATGGTTATTTTTTTTAAAAAAATGCCCCGTCCCGAATGGAAGGCGGCGCTGGGAATAGCGGGCGGTATTGCCCTGGCCATTGCAACCAGAGCGGGCGGGATGCTGTTGATCGCCTATCTTTTCCTTTTTGCGGGTTTAGATTTTTTAATGAAAAATGGCTTTGCAGGGCTGGCGAAAGAGGGCAAAGGAGTGGGGCGGTACGCTCTGTGGGTCATTGGAACAGCCGTTGTGGGATACGTCGTCGCGCTGCTGTTCTGGCCCTATGCGCTACAGTCGCCCATCAGCCACCCATTGGAGGCCCTGGGAGAATTTTCAAAATTGGGCGTGAAAATCCGGGTGCTCTTTGGCGGAGAAAACGTCATGTCCGACAGAACTTCCTGGGACTACCCGCTGCAATGGATTTGGCGGACAATACCCTTGTTCACCCTTATTGGCTTTGTGGGCAGTCTTTTTTTATTGAAAAAAATATTCAGCCGCTATCAGGTACTGCCGGTTTTCATGGCGCTGTTTGCCGCCGTTTTTCCGGTGTCCTACATTATATATAAGGACTCCATTTTGCACGACGGCTGGCGACACCTGATTTTTGTCTATCCGACGATGGTCGTCATGGCGGCGGTCTTTTTTATCGCCGTAGAAGACATTTTGAAAGAAAATAAAATAGGTAAATACGCCCTGTACGCCGTCGTGGCGCTCATGGCTTTGGAACCCGCCATCTTCATCGCCCGCAACGCCAAATATCCATACGTCTATTTCAACGCCGTCAGCGGCGGGATGAAGGGAGCGTTTGGCAACTACGAAACAGACTACTGGGGACTCAGCGTCAAACAGGCGGTGGACTGGTTGGAGGAGCAGGGTAAGATCAGCCCCAATATGCAGGACACCGTCACCATCGGAACCTCGTTTTCCTATACTGCTCACGCCTATGTGGACAAAAAATTTGGTGGCAAGGTGAATGTCAAGTACACCCGCTTCAATAGCCGTTACGATACGGACTGGGATTACGGCATTTTCCCGTCCCGCTATATCAAGGGGCCTCATCTGCGAGCTCAGACCTGGCCGAATAAGCGCACTATCCACGTCGTCGAGGCCAACGGCGTACCGCTGACGGCCATCGAGCAGGGCGGGGGAGCAGCCTTTGAGGGCGAGAAGGCTTTTAAGGCGCAAAACTGGCAGGCAGCCGCAGAGGCCTTCCAAAGGGAGGTGCAGCAGTACGACGACAACGAACTCGCCTGGATGAAACTTTCAATGAGCTACGCCAATCTGGGCAATTTTGTCGAAGCCAAAAACGCCGCCAATAAACTGTTGGAAATAGCTCCGGGCAATACCAGCGGCCTGCTCTATCGCGGTCTGGCCAGCCTGAACCTCGGCGACCTCAACGCCGCCGAATCGGATTTTCGGCAGGCCATCGAAATCGAGGACGATTTCAGCACCGGCTATTACTATCTGGGCGTGATTGAAAACCAGAAGAACGACCTGTCTGCTGCGTTGCAAAACGTGCAGAAGGCCATCGAGCTGTCGCCGAGATTCAAAGCGGCTTATGAATTGGGCGCCCAGATTCTCGAAAAACAGGGAGACGCGCAACGAGCCGCCCAATTCAGAGCGGCGGCGGCGCAAATGTGAGCGGGCTGAGAGACTCCCGATCAGCCCATTTTGCAAGGCATACTTTGAACGAGGTTTAAAATCTGCGCCGGTCAGCTTCAGACCCGCAGCGAATTCGGACTGATTTTCTCCTTCGCCCTAAATCATCTGTGAGAAACCATGCCGCTTCAGAAATACAGTTGTAAAGCCTGAAAACCATTTTTTTGCACCATTCAAAATGAATTACAAGCTACTCTTTCCGACCTACCGCAATCGCTATCGCTTCATCAGGGAGAACCTGTCGCAGTTCAGCCATGTGAGGAAGTTCAACAAGGCGCTCAATCTGGGCGCGGGCGAAGGGGACTACGACCCGATGATTGCTCAGCGCTGCACGGAGCTGATCGCCTGCGATATCAACGAAAACGACATTGCCTTTGCCCGCAGCCTGAACGCCGCCACGCCCAACCTCCACTATCAAATAGAAGACGCCCTCCGGCTTTCCTTCCCCGACGACAGCTTTGACCTGCTCATCTCTGTGGACGTCATGGAGCACGTGGGACAGCCGGAGCGCATGACTCAGGAGATAGCCCGGGTATTGCGAACCAGCGGACTGGCCTTCGTCACCTTCCCACAAACCAATTTCCCCTGGACTTACGACCCCGTCAACTACCTGACGAGGCGCCGAACCATTGCGCAGGGCGCCTACGCCTTTGGGCACGAGTACCTCGTCGATCCCGCCGCCTTCAAAAAATGGGCGGACCAGTACGGCCTCGAAGTGCTTTTGGAAAAAAACCTGAGCGGCTATCTCATCGGTTTTTTGGAAATGTACTGGACGGGGATGATTCAGCGCGCCCTCAAAGAAAATGCGGGGAACATTTCGGGGAGAAAGGAGAAAAAACTAAAACTGCGCCCCACCGCCGACGAACCCGCCTTAGTCAGGCTCACCGATGCGCTGATTTCATTGGACTACCGCCTGTTTAAAAATGCAAAGCATTCGGTGGGAAAAGGCTTTGTCCTGCGCAAGCGCTAACGAATGACCGCCCGATGCACGCCCTTCGAATAGGAGCGCTTCATCAGCCCGACGATGCTTTCGTAAGCCGCCCTGTTGCGGAGGAAATCCACGCCCGTCACTTCGACGATGAGGATGGGGAAACCCGATTCCGTTTTAAAGAAATTGAAATAGGCGTCCTGTAGCGATTGCAGGTAAGGCGCCTGAATATGCTTTTCAAAATCCCTGTCCCGCCTGCTGATATTGGCCAGCAAATCGTCCACCGAGCGATGCAGATAGACGAGCAAATCCGGTTTTGGAAAGGTGTTGTTCAGCGTCTGGAAGAGCCGCTGAAAGAGCCGGAACTCCTCGTCCCTTAGATTATTTTTTGCAAAAAGGAGGGTTTTGATGAAAAAATAATC